>NZ_JBCHVG010000023.1:0-78762 GCF_050474445.1 Ensifer sp. B1-9 | reverse complement strand
GCGGTTCGACCTGGTCTTCGGTCTCGACGAGGATGGCGCGGTCGGCGCCCATGGCGAGCGCGGTCCTGAGCGTCTCTTCGGCCTTGGCCGGACCGACGGAAACGACGACGACTTCACTCGCCTTGCCAGCTTCCTTCAATCGCAGCGCCTCTTCGACCGAGATCTCGTCGAACGGGTTCATCGACATCTTCACGTTCGCAAGCTCGACGCCCGAACCGTCTGCCTTCACGCGGATCTTGACGTTGTAGTCAACCACCCGCTTCACCGTCACAAGTATTTTCATCGCAAACCTTCCTCCCGCGCTCGGTCGTGCCCGAACGCCTTTTCGTCAATGTCTCGGTCGATCAGGCAACAACGCCCAGAAGGCGAACAGCGGCTTTTCACCCGAACGCATGGCGTGTTTGATGCCAGGCGGATTGTAGAAGGAGCCTCCGATCCCCGGAGAGAACCATTCGGAATCGCCGTGCTGAAACTCGCCCTCCGACAGGACGAGGTAGGTCTCTTCGGGGGCGTGGTCGTGATCGGGATAGCGCGCGTTCGGCGCCATCAACGTCACGCCAAGCCAAAGGTCCCTTCGATCCTCCAAGCCGCCGGGCCCGACAATCATCGCGTTGGCATGGCTCATCGGGAAATTCTCGCTGGCGGTATGGTCGTAGACCGAACGCCACTTCCATTCGAGCATCGGTTCAAGCGACGCAAAGCGCTCGATCAGCGCGTCCAACGACGGCCGCCCGGTCTTCGTCGCGAGGACACCATCGAGATAGCGGCCGCAGACAGGGAGGCGCTTTGCAATGTCCGAACGCAGCGGCTGCGGCGCCTCGAGCTGCTCGCAGATCTTCATGATCGACTGACGTGCTCTGCTGTCCTGCGCGAATTGGTCGAACGCGACAAACGCCGCGTCCAGAAAGGCTTGCAAGGCATCAAGCCGCGCCATCGTCAGATGTCCTTGGCCAGGCGCAGCGCATCGTAGATGGCCGCATGCGTGTTGCGGGCCGCCACCGCGTCGCCGATCCGGAAGAGTTGATAGGCGCCTTCCGGATTGCGCTCGACGGACTGCGGCGTGCCCGCGATGAGCTCGTCGTAAGAGACTTCGCCGAGATTCCTCGAACCAGGCTTCAGTTCGAAATAGAGGTCGTCGAGCGGAATGGTGCCGTGGTTGACGACGATCTGGTCGAAGGTCTGCTGCTTGGCAACGCCACCATAGTCGCTGCCGACATGGGCGATGATCTGGTTGCCACTCTTTTCGACCGACTCCAACCGGTAGGTGACGGTGAAGGTGACGTCGAGTTTCTGCAGCGAGCGCATGTAGGGAACGAGGTTCATCGCCATGACTTCCGGCGCGAAAGACCGGTCCGGCGTCATGATCTCGACCTTGGCGCCGGCCTTGGCGAGGAACTCTGCAGCCTGGAGGCCCGCATGGTCGCCGGCGTCGTCGAAAATGAGCACGTTGGTGCCAGGCTTCACATCCCCCGAGATGATGTCCCAGGAGGAAACGACGAGTTCGTTGCCCTTCGACAAGACCTCTGTGTGCGGCAGTCCACCGGTCGCGATGATGACGACGTCGGGCTTTTCAGTGAGTACGGTGCCAGCCTCGGCCCAGGTGTTGAACCGGAAGGTGACGCCGAGTTTTTCGCACTGGCTCATGCGCCAGTCGATGATGCTGATCATTTCGCGGCGACGCTCGCTCTGGGCCGTAAGCCGGATCTGTCCGCCCGCATTGTTCGCGGCCTCGAAAACGACGACCTCATGACCTCGTTCCGCGGAGACGCGGGCGGCTTCAAGGCCGGCCGGACCGGCACCGACGACGACGACCTTCTTGCGAGCGGCGGCCTTCGGGATCCGATGCGGCATCGTTTCTTCGCGGCCGGTCGCAGCATTGTGAATGCAGAAGGCCATGCCACCCTGGTAGATGCGGTCGAGACAGTAGTTGGCGCCGACGCAGGGGCGGATATCATCCTCGCGCTTTTCCATGATCTTCCGCACGATATGCGGGTCGGTCATATGGGCGCGGGTCATGCCGATCATGTCGACCTTGCCGGCAGCGATCGCATGCCGCGCCGTCGCTACGTCCTGGATCTTCGCGGCATGGAAGGTCGGGAACTTGGTTGCTGCGCGCACATCGCCGGCAAAATCCAGATGCGGTGCGCTCGCCATCCCCTGGATCGGGATGACGTCTGTCAGGCCCGGATCCGTATCGATATGACCCCGGATGACATTCAGGTAGTCGATGAGGCCGCTTTCCTTGAGACGACGGGAGATCTCCAGGCCTTCGGCCTTTCCGGTCCCACCGGGAAGACACTCGTCCGCCGTATAGCGAACGCCGAGGATAAAGTCGTTTCCGACCCTTTCGCGCATGGCTTTGAAAACGTCGAAACAGAAGCGCAGGCGATTGTCGAGCGAACCACCGTAGGGGCCATCGAGTTCGTTGGTGAGCGGCGAGGTGAACTGGTCGATGAGATGGCCATAGGCTTCCAGTTCCACGCCATCCATGCCGCCCGCCTTCATCCGTTCGGCGGCGTCTGCAAAGTCCTTGATGATGCGCTCGATGTCCCAGTCTTCGAGCTTCTTGGGAAAGGCGCGGTGCGCTGCCTCGCGATGGTGCGAGGGCGCAACGACCGGGAGCCAGTCGCCCTTGTCCCAGCGGGTGCGCCTGCCAAGGTGCGTGAGCTGGATCATGATCGCCGCGCCCTCTTCATGCACGGCGTCGGTCATCTGCCTGATCCACGGCACGATCTCGTCCTTGTAGGCGAGCAGGTTGTTGAAGACTGGAGGGCTGTCTTTCGAGACTGCCGCAGAGCCGGCGGTCATCGTCAGCGCCACACCCCCCTTCGCCCGTTCAACCGTATAGGCGCGATAGCGTCCCTTCGGCATACCGTCTTCCGGATAGGCAGGCTCGTGCGACGTGACGATGATGCGGTTACGCAGGGTCAAATGCTTCAACTGAAACGGCTGAAGCAGAGGATCGTTCGACATGCCACGGGCTCCGGTTTATGGGACTTTGATCGCAACGGTAAGCGGAAATGTACATATGTGTCAACAATCAAAAACACTACAGTTTGGCAATTCGACACATATGTACATTTTGCTTGAACCAGCCCTTTGGATTTGTTAGGAGGCAATCATGGAACAGGCGATGAGTGACACTGGTTGGCGCGGTTCACAGGAGGGGTGGCTCGAAGCCGCCTACGAGTCCCTGCTCGAGTCGGGTGTGGATTCGGTGAAGATCCTGCCGTTGGCCAAACGGCTCAATCTTTCCCGGACCAGCTTCTATTGGTTCTTCAAGGACCGCGAGGAACTGTTGAACGCTCTTATCGCCCGCTGGAGGGAGAAGAATACCGGCAATCTCATCAAGCAGTCCGAAGCCTATGCGGAGTCGCTGGCCGAGGCGATGCTGAACGTTTTCGACTGCTGGGTGAACAAGGATCTGTTCGATTCCCAGTTCGAGTTCGCCGTTCGCAGCTGGGCACTGCAATCGCCCGAGATACTGGCCGAAGTGCAGCAGGCCGATCAGGCGAGAATGGAGGCGCTGGGCCGCATGTTCATGCGGTTCGGCTATGAGGCGGGACCGGCGGACGTTCGCGCCCGAACGACCTATCTCGTTCAGATCGGATACATCTCGATGCAGTCCAAGGAAGACCTCGCGCTCCGTATGAAGCGCATTCCGGAATACATCGCGATCTACACCGGACAAACGCCGCAGCAAAGGGAGCTCGACCGCTTCTTTGCCCGGCACGGCTACAAACCAGAGTGAGAGAAGCATGGAAGCGGGCGGACCTTTGAGGGTTGGCATAATTGGAGGTGCCGGCTGGCTGGGCGGCGCAATCGCCGAAGCCATTCTCGATGCCGGCATTGCCGAGCCTCAAAATCTGTCGCTCTCCTATCGCAGTGAGCGGCCGAACCGTTTCAACCGCTCGTTCTGGACATCAGACAACCAGGCCCTAGCCGACCGTTCGGATGTTATCGTTCTCTCCGTCCGCCCGGCCGACTGGCCCAGCCTGAACGTCGATGCCGAAGGCAAGCTGCTCATCTCCGTCATGGCAGGCATCCGCCTGAGTGCTCTTGGTGCGCGACACCGGACGGGCCGCGTGGTCCGTGCCTTGCCGAATGCGGCGGCCGAAGTCCGCAAATCCTATACGCCGTGGATCGTCGCGGCCGATGTACGGGAGGATGATAGGTCGATCATACGGGCTATCTTCGACGCCTGCGGCTCCCAAGATGAAGTGCGTTCAGAGGCGGATATCGACTATCTGACCGGCCTCACCGGCTCCGGTCCCGCCTTTCCGGCGCTTCTTGCCGAGGCGATGGCGGCAGACGCCATCTCCTATGGCCTGGCGCCCGAGATCGCCAAGCGTGCCGTCAACACCCTTATCGTGGGTGCGGGCAGGTTACTGGAACAACGGGACGACTGTCCCGGCGAAACGGTCCAGACCTTCCTCGACTATCGCGGCACCACCGCGGCGGCGATCGAGGAAATGCGCGCGGCCGGATTTGGCGCCGCCGTTTCGCGCGGATTGTCGGAGGCATTCAGGAAATCGGTTCGCATGGGAGACGCCTCCTAGCGCCGTAGGAGCGGGCTCCGCGGCATCCCGCTCCAACAGAAGAAGCCGCCAAAAGAGGGAACGATAATGAAAAGCTTGCTTGCATCGACATGCCTGTTCCTTGGAACCGTCGCCGGTTCGTCGCTCGCCAACGCTGCGGACTGTGGCAGTGTCACCATCGCCAGCATGAACTGGCAAAGTGCCGAGGTGATTTCCAACCTCGACAAGATCATTCTCAATGAAGGTTACGGCTGCAGCGCCGAAATCACCATCGGCGACACCGTCCCGACCATCACATCGATGGCAGAGAAAGGCGAACCCGATATCGCGCCCGAGGCCTGGATCGACCTGCTTCCCGACGTGGTCAAGAAGGGAACCGAGGAAGGCCGTATCGTGAAGGTCGGCTCGCCGCTTCCCGACGGCGGCGTCCAGGGCTGGTGGATCCCGAAATACTTCGCCGACGCCCATCCCGACATCAAGAGCATTCCCGACCTTCTGAAGCATCCCGACCTCATCAAGGACCCTGAAGACCCGAGCAAGGGCGCGATCTTCAACGGCCCGCAAGGCTGGGGCGGCACGGTCGTGACCGCGCAGCTCTACAAGGCGTTTGAAGCGGAAAAGGCTGGCTGGACGCTGGTTGACACCGGATCTGCGGCAGGTCTCGATGGTTCGATCGCAAAGGCCTACGAACGCAAGGAAGGCTGGGTCGGCTACTACTGGGCACCGACTGCTCTGCTCGGCAAATACGAGATGGTACATCTCGATGCCGGCGTCCCCTATGATACAGCTGAGTGGAAGCGTTGCATCACGGTTGCCGAATGCACCGACCCCAAACCCAGCGCCTGGCCGATCGATACGATCGTGACGCTCGTCGCCAAGCCTTTCTCGGAAAAGGCCGGACCGGAAGTCATGGAGTATCTCAACAAGCGCTCCTGGAGCAATGAGACCATTGCCAAGCTCATGGCCTGGATGACCGACAACCAGGCAAGCGGCGAAGAAGGTGCCAAGCACTTCCTCGAAGAAAACCCTGATATCTGGAAGAAGTGGGTTTCGCCGGAAGCCGCCGCGAAGATCGAGGCGGCGCTGTAACCGGCACCGCCACGCCGATGCGGCGTGCTTCTGCACGCCGCATCGTTCATGCCGACATAACAAGGAAGAACGGATCGGCTCTTTCGAGAAGGGGAACCGAATGGACTGGTTTTATCAATTTCCGCATATGGACGACAACGCGCTTCGCGACCTGAAGAAGGTCATTGACGAGACGTTTCGTGGCTTTACGCGCAGCTACGGCGACCTGATCGAGGGATTCTTTACGCCATTGCAGCATTTTCTGATCGGCGCCGAACGGTTCATGACCAAGACGCCGTGGCCGATCATCACCCTCTTGATCCTGGCCATCGCCTGGGCAGCAACCAGAAGCCTGCGGATTGGCGTCGGCTGTCTCGTGACGCTGCTGTTGATCGGTTACTTCGGCATGTGGGACGATACGATGCGGACGATCTCGATGATCTTCGTCTGCACCGTGCTGTCGATCGCGATCGGACTGCCGATCGGCATTCTGATGTCGCGCTCCGACAGGGTCCAGCGGGTCGTCAATCCCGTGCTCGACGTGATGCAGACCATGCCGAGTTTCGTCTATCTGATCCCCGTCGTCATGTTGCTCGGCATCGGCAAGGTTCCCGGCCTGATCGCCGTCGTCATCTACGCCATCCCACCGATGATCCGGCTCACCAATCTCGGCATTCGCCTGGTCGACAAGGACGTGCTGGAGGCGGCCGATGCCTTCGGCGCCGACAACAGACAGAAGCTCTTCAAGGTGCAGCTCCCTCTTGCGCTTCCGACCATCATGGCCGGCATCAACCAGACGATCATGATGGCGCTCGCCATGGTCGTCATCGCGTCGATGATCGGCGTCCAGGGTCTTGGCCAGCCGGTGCTGAAAGCGATCGCCAACCAGTACTTCACACTCGGCATCTTCAACGGCCTTGCCATCGTCGGTATCGCCATCATGTTCGACCGGGTCAGCCAGGCCTATGGCGAACGGCTCCAGAAGCACCGGGAGGTGGTCCATGGCTGACCATGCTTTCGGCGGCATCGCGATCCGCCATCTCTACAAGATCTTCGGGCCAAACGCTGAGGCTCATGTCGAAGCGGTCCAGAACGGCCTGAGCAAGGCCGAACTCAACGAGCGCCACGGACATGTGCTCGGCCTTCGCGACATCAATATCGAAATGCCGTCGGGCTCCATCCAGGTCATTATGGGGCTTTCCGGCTCGGGCAAGTCGACGCTCATCCGCCATATCAACCGGCTGATCGACCCGACGGCCGGCGAGGTCCTTGTCGACGGCGTCGATGTGATGAAGATGCCCGAAATGGAGTTGCGGGATTTCCGCCGCCACCAGACGGCAATGGTGTTCCAGAAGTTTGCGCTGCTTCCGCATCGCAGCGTGCTCGACAACACGATCTTCGGCCTCGAAATCCAGGGCGTGTCGCGGGCGAAGAGCACTGAGACCGCCATGCGGTGGCTGGAACGGGTCGGTCTCAAAGGCTTCGAGCAGAAATATCCCAATCAGCTCTCCGGCGGCATGCAGCAGCGCGTCGGCCTTGCCCGGGCGCTTGCCAACGACGCACCGGTTCTGCTGATGGACGAGGCCTATTCGGCGCTCGATCCGCTCATCCGCACAGACATGCAAACTGTGCTTCTGGACCTGCAGAAGGAGATCAAGAAGACGATCGTCTTCATCACCCACGATCTCGACGAGGCGCTCAGGCTCGGCGACCAGATCGCCATTCTGCGCGACGGCGAGGTCATCCAGCAGGGATCAAGCCAGGACATCGTGTTGAGACCCGCCGACGATTATGTCGCCAACTTCGTGAAGGAGGTAAACCGCGGGCGTGTCGTGCATGTCGAGGCAATCATGATGCCATTCGGCGCGACCGCCGTCGATAGCGGACCGCGGATTGCCGCCGATCTCACGATCGAAGAGGCGGTGCGTACGCTCGCATCAGCGCCCGAAGGCGATATCACCGTCGTCGATCCTTTGGGCAAGCCTCTCGGCATCGTCACGTTCCGTCAGTTGGCGGGTGCGATGGTCAATGCGCATGAAGCGAGGGAACGTACAATGGCGATCGCAGCCACCGCCGCGTGACATAGGCAACCGACCCAAGATGTCTCCCCTCCGGGCGGACGGTTCTCCGCCCGGAAAAGCGTAAGGGTTGCCGAAGCGCACCCATTCCAGTCCCGATCCCTTCCCGTCCGGAGTTGCGCCATGTCCAAGAAGTTTCCCCGGCTGTTCTCCCCTCTCAAATTACGCGCCCATACCCTGAAGAACAGGATCGTCTTCGGCGCCCACACGGCGAACATGGCGGTCGAGGGCCTGCCGACGGAACGCCATGCCGCCTATTACCGTGAACGGGCGATCGGCGGCGCCGCGATGATCATCGTCGAGCCCATGCCGGTCCATGCCGCAGCCGTTTTGACCCGCGGCAACTTCCGCCACTCCGACGATAGCGTTATCCCCCACTTCAGGAAGGTGGTCGAGGCGATCAAGGAACACGGGACGGTCGCGATCCAGCAGCTTTACCACGTCGGCGCCCATGGAGATTCCGACAACTCCTTTCATCCGCATTGGTCGCCGTCGGGCGGGCCGAGCTATCACGACAGCGACGGCTCGCATCCGATGACCGAAGCGGAAATCCTGGAGACGATCGACGGCTTCGTCGAGGCGGCACGGCGCTGTCGGGATGCCGGCTTCGACGGCGTCGAGGTCTGGGCGGCCTATCTCGGCATGGTCGACCAATTCTGGACCCCCTGGTGTAATCGACGCGACGACCAATGGGGCGGCTCGCTCGAAAATCGCACGCGCATGTCGCGGGAAATCCTGACGCGGATCAGGGAAGTCTGCGGCCCGGACTTCATCGTAGGCCTTGCCGTCAGCGACGAGCCGGACGTCAAAGTTGCTCTTCAACGCGACGAACTTGCCGAGATCATCCGCCTGCACGATGAACTGGGCCTCATCGACTATGTCACCTGCGGTTCGGGCGGTTACCTTGATTTCTACAAGTTGATGCCCACGTTCCTTTACCCGGAGAAACTTGGCGCCGATCTCGCATCGGTCCTGAAAGGCGTCGTCAAGAATGCCCTGGTGATCGCCGAAAGTCACATCCGCATCCCGGAAAACGCAGAAACAGTGCTTGGCGAAGGAGCAGCTGACCTCGTTTCGATCGTGCGCGGCCAGATCGCCGATCCACATCTGGCGACGAAGGCGGGCGAGGATCGTCCGGACGACATTCGTGGCTGTATCTCGTGCAACCAGATGTGCTGGGGACGTCGATCGCGGGACTACTGGATCAGTTGTCTGATCAACCCATCCGTCGGCCGCGAGGCGGAATGGAACGGCGACCGTTTCCTGAAGACCGGTGCTCCGAAGCGCGTGCTGGTGGTCGGCGGCGGTCCCGCCGGACTGGAAGCCGCTCGGGTGGCCGCGGAGCGTGGCCACAAGGTCGTGCTTGCCGAAGCCTCGAGCCGTCTCGGTGGAAACTTCCTGCTAGCGGGGATGCAGCCGCGAAGGGCACAGATCCTCGAGCTCATCGCCTGGTATGAGCGCCAACTCGAGAAACTCGGCGTGGAGCTTCGCCTCAACACCTATATCGAGGCTGAGGACATCGAACCTTCCGAATTCGACCGGGTCGTCGTCGCCACCGGCTCCTACTCGCCAGAGACGGGCTTCCAGAAAGCGCTACCGACGGTCGGGACAATGCCGGGTCTGGCGAAGGGCAACGTCTTTACGGTCGAAGCCGTCATGGCACGCCAGGCAAGGCCGGGCAAACGCGTCCTGCTTCTCGACGAAGGTGGCGGCTGGCGCGGCTGTGGCACCGCCTGGAAGCTTGCCGAGGAAGGCCACCTGGTGACGATCCTGACGCCCGATCCCTTCGTCGGCAAGGAGTTGCAGAGAACCGCCGCCGACGTTCCCATGCGGCAGGCGCTAAGCAAGCTCGGCGTCGAATGGATCGTCGAAGCCAGCATCAGCGAATGGCACGGCAATGGCGCAACAATCGTCGATCACAACACGGGAGAACGCCGCTTCGTCGAAGCCGATGCGCTGGTCACGGCCACCACCAATTCGCCGGCCGACTGGCTGATGCCAGGCCTAGCAGAACGGGGTATTTCGCCCCACCAGATCGGCGATTGCGCGGCACCGCGCCAGGCGCCCTATGCGTTTTACGAGGGCCGAAAGGCGGGATTGGAGATCTGATATGGCGGATGAAGTGGAACTCGGCGGGGCGGAAGCGGAGGAGCTTGCACTCAGAGCATGCCTTGGCGCCGGCGCCAATCCGCAAAGTGCCCGCTCACTCGTCGACGCGACCCTTTCGGCCGCTCGCTGCGGTCCCGTTGCGGTCGGGTTTCCACATCTGGTGGACTATCTCAACAGTTTCCGTGACGGCCGTATCAATTGCGATCCGGCGCCGGTCGTCACGCGCCCCTTTCCCGCCTTTCTGGCATCCGACGCGGACCAAGGCATCGCACAACTCGGCTTTGATCTTGCCTTTCGAGACTTCGTCGACGCAGCACGCACTTTCGGGATCGCCCTGTTCAGCCAGAAGAACAGCTACACCACGGGCGAACTTGGCTACTACGTGCGCCGGCTTGCGCTGGAAGGATTGAGCGGTCTTGCCGCGACAAACGCGAATGCCATGGTTGTTGCAAAGGCAGGCGGACCTGCCGTCTTCAGCACGAACCCGATCGCCTTCGCGTTCCCACTCGGCGATGGCACCCCGCCACTGCTCATCGATCAATCTTCCAGCGCCACAGCCTATGTCAACATCGCCGCCGCTGCCGCCGAGGGACGGTCCATTCCCAGAGGTTGGGCGGTCGATGCAGAAGGCGCCGATACCGAGGACGCCGAAGAGGCGCTCATCGGCGCCCTCCTACCCTTTGGTGGCCGCAAGGGTGCGAACGTCGCCCTTCTGGTCGAAATGCTGTCGGCCGGCCTCTCCGGCGGCTCATGGTCGCTGGACACGCCAAGCTTCAGAACAGGCGATGCCTCTCCCGCCGTCGGGCTGACGGTGATCGCGATGATACCGGGTCCGGCCGGGAGCGGCTACATCGCCCGCGCCCACGACCAAATCCGGCGACTGGAAGAGCTCGGCGTTTACGTTCCAGGCGTCAGCGGTAGGCCGCCTCGGCCGACTGAACAACCCTTGCGAATGTCCCGCGCCGTCTTCGACGCGATTTGTCGTTTCGCAGCGACTTAAGGCGATCCGTCTGTTTGAAGGATGGGCGGAAATCTATTCACGCCTCTCGGAATAGCTGGCGAGCGGCTCGCCGAGAACGTCAAGCCGCGGCGTTATGTCGAGACCCGGCCATCCCCGTTCAGAATGTGGCGGTGAGCATAGGACTTTCAGGCGCCAGCTTGAACGCCTCTTCATGGAACAGGCCAAAAGCTCGCCGGCGATCAGCTACAGGGGCATTCGCCTGGAGGGGGAAAAGCAGATGATTCTCCACCCCTCGCTTTTAGAGTCCAAGCATGCATCATCATCAGTTCCATGTGTCAGCCGGTCGAAACCAGCTCAGGCGTATTTCGACGCGAAAAGGGCCGCAAGCTCCCCCTGACAGTTCTGGAGTGGGCGCGTGTCTTGGTGGGCTTTTGCCATCGCCATGGCTCCCGAATAGGCGGCGATGGTCAGCGTGGCGAGACTATCAGGTTGGATGCCGTCAACACGTTTCAGGCGGACATCCTCCTGAAACCGTGTCGAAAGTGCATCCTGCCAAGCAGTAAAGATGGCGCCGAGCGCCTCGCGCATCTCGTGATCGTGCTTGGAAACTTCCATAGCCATGTTGTTGAGAGGGCAACCTGAGACGCTGCCATTGCGTGACAGTTCGCCGATGATGTCCGTGAAGATCTGATCAATCCCAGAAGGCGTATCGCTGCAGGCGTGCAGCGGTTCGATCCACGTACACTGCACCGCTTCCGCGACACGATCGCGGATAACCGCCAATCCGAGCTCGCGTTTCGCAGGAAAGTGGTGCGCCATCGCACCTCCCGACACCGAAGCCTTCTCGCGCAATTCCGACATTCCCGTCGCGAGGTAACCTTGCGTGACAAAGGCGTCGTAGGCCGCATCGATGATTCTTCGTCGCACGGCCCGAGGATCATTGGTTCTTCTATGTTCGATCATGGTCGTCTTCTGCAAAATTCTCGATCAACATATCGCCTTGACAAAACAGGTCAATCATCCTGTTATCAAAACAGGACAATCGACCTGTTTTTGGAGGCACTATGGAATCCCATGCCGTTTTCGAACTCCGCCGCTACCGACTTCATCCTGGCGGAAGGGAACCCTTGATCGGACTGTTTGACAAGGAATTCGTCGAGCCTCAGGAAGCGCTCGGAATGCGCATCGAAGGAGAATTCCGCGACCTTGACGATCCCGACGCCTTTGTCTGGGTTCGGTCCTTTGCGAACATGGAAGCCCGAACGGAAGCCCTGGCAGGCTTCTATTCGAGCGCGGTTTGGAAGGAACATGGGCCGTCTGCCAACGAGACGATGCTCAACTCGGACAACGTGCTGTTGCTCAAGCCCGTTGCCGGCACACGGCCTTTCTCTCACAACCGGACCAGGGAACGGGAGACCAGGCAGATCAAAGGTCTCGTCACCGCAAACATCTGCTCGTTGGCCCCCAACACGCAAGACGCGTTCGCCACATACTTCATGGCGGAGGCACTGCCGATCCTGGAAAGCGCCGGTGCGCGCGTCGCTGCGATTTTCATCACCGAACGCAACGTGAACGGCTTTCCGAGGCTTCCGGTCCGCGACGGCGAGACGGTGTTTGTCTGGTTCGAACTGCATGAGGATGAGGACAGTTTTTCCCGCCATCAAGGGCGATTGAGCCAGGACATGAAATGGACCCATGAGGTCTATCCGCGAATGGACAGCCAGTGCTGGCGAAGAATCGAGGTTTCTCGCCTGACCCCGACGCCACGGTCGCTTTGCACTTGGTAGCGGCTTGCCGGCGCTTCGGAGACGTCACGCCTCCTCCAGCTGGAAGACGCCGTTAGAAACGGCTTCAGCGTTGATGAGATCGACCACGAGAGAGCAAACTCCTCATGGAACAGGAACGTGTCGCGCCTCTCGGCCTCCTTCGGCACGCCCCCGGAGGATGGAAATTCCCGTCCGAGACGTAGTCGGGACACCCGGACCGGGCTTGGGGAGGTCGATACCGGAGTGCACCTCTGGCACGGCGAGATGCAGCCATTCCTTCATTGTCAACAAACTTACAAAAAATAGTACCCACAATTGTCGACAATAACGTTGACAAATATCTTCGCTGTGCAATGGTACCGATCAGCAGGCACGAGCTGGGAGGAGCAGTGTTGATGCAAGTCTTTGAAAGACCCTATCGCCGGGGCTTTTGGCGATGGACTTTTACGCCAATACACTCCGCTGGACTGGCCAGCGCGATACCTTCTCACATCCCACGCGTGCACACCTGACCTTGACTGAGTTCGGGGTGATATTCGCGCGGGCTGCCGACTGACAGCAACCGGATCTGGCGTTCCGAACAGCGCTAGGTGTCAAGCTGTGCCTGATGCCCTCACTCCCGCACGACGATCGAACGGCGGCACGCAAGCAGGCCACGGGTGAATCGACCACTATCCCGCTCAGCCGGCAACCGACGAACAACAAGACCAAGCAGCCCATGCGTCCGCCGACAACGGCGCGCCGACGGCTGATCCGTGGATGACGGCTTGTGAGCCGTCCTTCCCTCTAAAGACGAAGACCCGACCAAACGGGACAGGTGACCTCAACCAGGGAGAACTGCAGAATGCTCAAGAAATTGGCCCTAGCAGCCGTCGTCTCGGCTGTGCTTTGCACGGCTGGCCATGCGGAAACGCTCAAATGGGGCGCCTCGCGCGACATCTATTCGCTCGATCCCTATTCCTATGGCGACAGCTACACGCTGTCCTTCCTCAACCACGTCTATGAGGGGCTTGTCCGCTACGACGCCAATTTGAAGATCGAGCCGGCGCTGGCGACGTCCTGGGAGACGGTATCGGATACGGTCTGGCGGTTCCATCTGCGCGAGGGCGTCAAGTTCCACGATGGCGCCGACTTCACCGCGGACGACGTGATCGCCTCTCTCACTCGAGTCAGCGATCCAGCCTCTCCGCTCCGCGGCAACCTTCCGGCCTACAAGTCGGCAAAGAAGGTCGATGACCACACCGTCGATATCGAACTCACCGGCCCCTATCCGCTGCTCCTGAACGACCTGACGAACATCCACATTTTCGATGCGACCTGGCTCACCGACAATAACTCGCTGAAGCCGACGGATGTCGGCAAAAAGATCGAAGGCTACGCCACCTACCACACCAACGGCACCGGTCCGTTCAAGCTCGAGAGCCGTACACCCGACAGCAAAACTGTCCTCGTCAAGAACGCCGAGTGGTGGGACAAGTCGCAGTCCAATATCGATCGTATCGAGTTCACGCCGATCGTTTCGGCCGCAACGCGGGTAGCCGCGCTGTTGTCGGGCGAGATCAACTTCACCGAGAACGCGCCAGCACAGGATATTCCACGCCTTGTCGCGCAGCCAAACCTGAAGGTCATGGAGCGCACCGACCTGCGCACCATCATGATGGGCTTCAACCGCAAGCCGAAACTGGCCGACGGCGTCGACAACAAGTTCAACGATCTGCGTGTCCGCCAGGCTGTCGCCCATGCTCTCGACAAGGATCTCATCCAGAAGCGGGTTATGCGCGGCAAGTCGAGGACGGCGGGCGCGATCATCGCGCCGGAGATTCCGGGATATGTCGAAGCCTTGGACACGGTGGTACCGTACGATCCCGAACTGTCGAAGAAGCTGCTCGCCGAAGCCGGCGCAAGCGATCTCCCCTTCACACTCGTCTGCACGAACGAGGCTTATGTCAACGAGGAGGAGCTTTGCCAGAGTATCGTCAATATGCTGAGCCGCGCCGGTTTCAAGCCGCAGCTCGACATTGGCCCGACGGCTGCTCAGGCGCCCAAGCGCACGGGTGGTCTGTCTGACGTCTACATCATCGGCTGGGCGAACGAGCCGATGCTCGACAGCTACTCGATCCTGCTCCAGATGATCGAAACGAGAAGCGACAAGGCGGGCGTCTTCAACTGGGGTGGCTGGAGCTATCCAGAGATCGACAAGCTGATCATCCAGGCATCGACCGAAATGGATCGCACGAAGCGGCTCGAACTGCAGACCAAGGCACTCCAGATGGTCAAGGACGAAATGATCATGCTGCCGCTGCACCAGCAGCCCATGGCCTGGGTGATGAGCAGTAAGATCGATCGGGTCGCTCAACTGGCGGACAACAAGCCGCGCCACTGGCTGACGCATTTCGCGGAGTAGCCCACATGCGGAGCTGGAACGGCAATCGTTCCAGCTCCTGCTCAATTTGCGAGGCTTCGGCGTGCGTCGTGGGGTCGTTCATGTTGATAGTCTCGTCACGCCGCGGCGAGCGCCCTCGCACGCCATTTACGCAAATAACGTATACAATACTTCCTTATTGTGTTGACAATACCGTACATTAGCGCTTCCTTATTCTGATCCGCCGCGCCATTCGTGCCGGATGCCAAAAAATGGGGAGTGAGATGATCAACAGACGCTCGACATTGAAATCGTTGGCGCTCGGCGCCGTTTCGATCCTAGCAATTGCAGTCGCAAGCACTCTTCCTGCACAAGCGGAGAACAAGGAACTCAAGATTGGCTTCGTCGGCGTGACCAGCGGTCCCGCCGCGGCCTGGGGCACATCCAACGTTCGCTCGATGCAGACACGCGCAGATTGGCTCAACGAGACAGGCGGCGTGAAGATCGGCGCGGACACCTACAAAATCACCATCGTTACCTTTGACGACCAGAAGGATCCCAAGCGGGCCATCGCCGGCATGGAGAAGATGGCCCAGGAAGGCATCCATTATGTCGTCGGTCCGAACGTTGATGACGGCGCGGCCGCCGTTCGGCCTGTGGCGGAATCCAAGGGGATTATCTATTTCCCCTACGCGTTCCCGAAATCGCTTTATGTCGCACCGGCCTCGAATGCGATCCTCGGCATGGTCGCCAATTATCAGTCAGGGCCGGCAATCTATAAATATCTGAAGGAAAACAAGGGTGTGAAGAAGGTGGCCTTCATCGCGGCCAACGAATCCGATCCGATCAGCCAGCGCGACAGCGGGGTTGCTGCCGCTAAAGAACTCGGGCTGGAAGTTGTCGCTGAGACCGACACCTACCAGAACGACACACGCGACTTCACACCGGTGTTGACGCCTATCGTCCAATTGAAGCCGGACCTGCTCGTCCTGTCCGGTGTGGCCCCCGCCAACGCGCCGCTCTTGATCCGCGCCGCACGCGAACTCGGTTATGAGGGCCTGATCTCAGCGGAAACGGCGCAGGACGCGACCGTGCTGCAGGAAGGTGCCGGCGAACTCGCCAACGGCTTCATCTCGGTCGGCGGCGCTTCGACGCCGGAGATCCGTACGCCCCTGATGGAGGAGTTCATCGAACGCTACACCAAGAAGTTTGGCGAATACAACGATGAGTCCAACACCAAGGTCTACGCGCTCGAATACATCATTGAAACGCTCAAGGCGAACCCCAAGGCGATCGACAACGTGGAGGAGTTCAAGAAGACCATCGATACCTTCTCCGCCCCTAATCCCTACGCCAAGAACAGCACGCTGAAATATGTCGGCAGCACCTCCTTCGGCCAGAAGCGCCAGGTTTCAGTACCGATGGTGGTGACCGAGTTCGAAAACGGCACCTTCAAGACTTTGTTTGTCGGCGAAGTGGACTGACGTGACCTGACTTAAAGTCAATGGAGGTTCGGGATCGGTCCCGGACCTCCCCTCGACCGGATTTGCAGCCATGGAACAAGTCATTGCCAACGGTCTCTATCTGGGTGCGCAGTATGCGCTGATTGCGCTCGGTTTGACGCTGATCTTCGCGCTCATGAACGTTCTCAACTTCGCGCACGGACAAATGTACGTGCTGGGCGGCTTCGTGACATACTCGGTTTACGGCCAGCTCAAGCTGCCTTTCGTGGTCGCGCTGGTCTGTTCGGGGGTCACGCTCGCAGTCGTCGGCGCACTGATGGAGAAGTTTCTTTTCCGGCCAGTAATCCAACGCAGCAAGCGCGAGGAAAGCACGATGCTGCTCGCCGCTGCCACCGCATTCTTCCTCGAAGCCATTATCCTGCTTCTGTTCGGCGAGAAGCAGCGTGGCGTGCCGAAGATCATCAGCGGCGTTTTCATCTCCGACCGGGTGATCTTGCCTTACGATCGCATCGTCGTCGGCGTGATCGCGATACTGATGATCGCCGCCTTCATGCTCTACATGCAATATAGCAAACCGGGCCGCGCCATGCGGGCGCTCGCGCAAGACCGCATTGCCGCGCAGCTGATGGGGGTCAAGGTCGAGCGCTATTCCATGATCGGCTTCGCGCTCGGCGCAATGCTCGCCGGGGTCGTTGGCGGCTTGCTGGTGACGATCACCGGCGTCAATTCCGGTATCGGCGGACCGATCTCGATCAAGGCTTTTCTGATGGTGATGATCGGCGGCGCCGGCGTGGTTGCCGGCGCCATTGCCGGCGGCTTCATCCTCGGCATGATGGAATCGGTCGGCCTTACTGTGCTGCGCGAATATGGCGACGTCACCTATCTCGCCATTTTCGCGCTGCTGATGATCTTCCTGAGCATCCGCCCGAACGGGCTGATGGGCAAACCGTGGGGCTGATGCGATGAAACCATCCGCAACTCCCAAGATCGTCTCGGCCGCACTCTTCCTTATCATTCTTCTCGTCGGGGTGCCGTTGCTCATCAACGCGACGGGGCGGACCGATCTCTATTACACGCTGACCTCGGTGGCACTGCTCAGCATCATCAGCGCGGGCGTGTGGATCACTTTCTATATCGGCCGCATCAATATCGGCCAGGGCGCCTACGCGCTGATGGGCGGCTATGTTTCCGCCATCCTGGTGATGAACTATGATGTGTCCTTCTGGCTGACCTTGCCTCTGGCGGGCCTCTTCTGTGCCGCGGCGAGCGTTCTCATCGGGTTGCCCATACTGCGCCTGCGCGGCGTCTATTTCGCCATGGTATCCTTGGTGCTGACGGAAGTCGCGCGCCTGCTTGCCCTTGCCATACCGATCACCAACGGCGCCAAAGGCATCGTCAGCATCCCCCTGCCAAGCGGCATAAGCTTTTTCGGCATCACTCTCGTTCCGGATTTTTCAAGCCTCGCCAATCCCCGGCTCGCCTTCTACATCGTCGCCGTATTGCTGATGGCGCTGTGTTTCCTCGGTCTCTATCGGCTTGCCCATTCGCGCATCGGCCAGCTCTGCCAATCACTGCAGCAGAACGAGGAGCTCGCCTCTTCGATCGGCGTCAACATCGCCTATCTCCGCGTCGTCGCCTATGCGCTCTCGTCCTTCCTCGGTGGTCTGGGTGGGGCGATGTTCGCGTCGATCTCCCAGTCAATCTATCCGTCGAGCTTCACAGTCGCCGACTCGGTGAATTTCATGCTCAATTGTTTCCTTGGCGGGCTCGGCTATGTGCTCGGGCCGATGCTTGGAACCTTTGTTCTCTATTTCGGCTGGGACGTGCTGTTCCAGACGGGCGAATACCAGCTCCTGATCTTCTCGACCATGCTGATCCTGCTGATGCTGGTCCTGCCCAATGGTCTGTTGAGCCTCGCCTTGCCCGGCAAGAGGAGCCTCTAGCGCCATGGCCGATATTCTCGAAATCATCGGCCTTACCAAACGTTTCGGCGGGCTCGTCGCGGTCAACGATGTCTCCTTTTCGGTGCGCGAGCGTGAGATCCTTTCGGTCATCGGGCCAAACGGCGCTGGCAAGTCGACGCTGTTCAAGCTGGTCGCCTCGTTCCTGCGGCCGACCGAAGGCGAAGTAAGATTCAAGGGGAAGAAAATCTCCGGCCTGTCGCCGCACGTCGTGGCCCGCAGGGGCGTCGTGCGGACCTTCCAGGAGACCACGATCTTCAAGAACATGACTGTGCGCGACAATGTCGTGACGGCGCATCACTTGCGCTCGAGCGCCACCCTCGCCGGCTTCTATTTCGGCAGTGCCTCGGCACGCAGCGACCTGGACGCATTCGGGAGATCCGCGGACGAAATCCTCGATTTTCTCGGGCTGGCAGCGATGCAGGGCGAGATCGCCAGCAACCTGCCCCACGGGCATTTGCGGGCGCTCGGCATCGCCATCGCCCTTGCCACCGATCCGTCTGTGATCCTGCTCGACGAGCCCTTCGCGGGCATGAATCACGACGAAACCAGGCGTGCGGTCGAGATCGTGAGAAAGCTGCGTGAGCGCGGCCTTACTGTGCTCCTGGTCGAACACGACATGCCGGCCGTCATGAACATTTCCGACCGCATCGTCGTGCTCAACTTCGGCCTGAAGATCGCCGAGGGTACGCCGGCAGAAATCAAGCAAAACCCGAAGGTCATCGAAGCCTATCTCGGTGTCGAAGACGAATCGATCGGATTGTAGGCCATGGAATCGCTCCTCAAATTCGACGACGTTGAACTCTACTACGACCACGTCTATGCCCTGAAGGGTGTCTCGATCGAGGTCAAGGAAGGGGAAACCGTCGCCCTGATCGGGGCCAACGGAGCGGGCAAGTCGTCGATCCTGCGGGCCATCACCGGCCTCAGAAAGATCCGCAAGGGGGAGATCCGCTATCGCGGCAACCGCATCGACGGCGTCGCACCGGACGAGATCGTCCGTATGGGTATCTCGATGGTGCCCGAAGCGCGTCGCGTCTTCCCCTTCATGACTGTGCGCGACAACCTGCTGATGGGCGCCTTTACCCGCTCCGACAAGGTCGAGATCCGGCAGAGCATGGACATGGTGCTGACGCGTTTCCCGCGACTTAAGGAGCGCTACACGCAACAGGCGGGCACGATGAGCGGCGGCGAGCAACAGATGCTGGTGATCGGGCGAGCCCTGATGGCGCGCCCTCGCCTGTTGCTCCTCGACGAGCCGTCACTCGGCGTCGCTCCGAAGCTGGTGCAGGACATCGCGCGTTCGATCGTGGCCATCAACCGCGACGAAAAGGTCAGCGTTCTGCTTGTCGAGCAGAACTCGCGCATGGCGCTGCGTATCTCCCAGCGCGCCTACGCGTTGACGACCGGCCGGGTTGCGCTCAGCGGAACCTCGGCGGATTTGCTGAGCGACGATCGCGTCAAACATCTCTATCTCGGCGGCGAAGTGTAGGCAGGACCGAATATGCGCATCCTCGTCATAAACCCCAATACGACGACCTCGATGACCGACAAGATCGGCAAGGCCGCAAAGATCGCCGCGTCCGCCGGAACCAGGATCATCGCAGTCAATCCGAAGGACGGTCCATCAAGCATCGAGGGCTATTTCGACGAGGCCTTCGTGGTGCCTGGCATTCTCGCCGAGATGTTCAAGGCAGGCGATATGGACGCCTATGTGGTCGCCTGTTTCGACGATACGGGTCTCGATGCGGCGCGCTGCGCTACGAGCGCGCCGGTGATCGGAATAGGTGAAGCGGCGTTTCATATTGCAACGCTGATTGCCGGCAAATTCAGTGTCGTCACCACGCTCGCGCGCTCGGTGCCTGCGATCGAGCACAATCTATCGAAATACGGCCTGTCTTCTCGCTGCGCCAAGGTGCGCGCATCGGATGTCGCCGTCCTTGACCTCGAAGAACCGGGTTCTGAAGCCCGTCAAAAGATCTCGGTTGAAATTTCCCGTGCGATCATCGAAGACAAGGCGGAGGCGATCGTACTCGGTTGTGCCGGGATGGCCGATTTGGCCCACCAGCTTTCCACCGAACACGGGGTGCCGGTGATCGACGGTGTGGCCTGTGCGGTCAGGCTTGCCGAAGCCATATCGAGCTTGGGCCTGAGGACCTCGAAGGTCGGCGGTTATGCAAGCCCGCTCGCCAAGCAATTTGCCGGTCACTACGCGCCATTGTCGCCGGAGTTGAACAAGCTGCGATAAGGATGCATCGGGATGTCCAGGGACGTTGTCCGCCGGCGCAAGAGATCAAAGATGACCCCGCCAGACGCGCCGAATGTGTCGGCGGCACGCGATCCGGAACCCCATAGTCGGATACCGGCCACGCGTTGGTCGCCGATTTATCACGGTCTCCGGGACGCAATCGTCGGTCATCGGCTCGCTCCGGGCACGAAGCTGCCGGAAGACGAACTCGCATCGATCTATTCGGTCAGCCGCACGGTCATCCGGGCCGCTCTGCAGGCGCTCGCCCACGACCGTCTCGTGCGACTCGAACCCAATCGCGGTGCCTTTGTCGCCCAGCCGTCAACACGGGAGGCGCGCGAGGTCTTCGAGGCGCGTGCACTGATCGAACCCCGAGTCGCCGCCCTTGCGGCGGAAGTGGCCAAGCCGGAGGACGTCCTGCTGCTGCGGCACCATCTCGAAAAGGAGCATGAAGCGCTGCATGCCGGCCGCGACAGCGACGCGATCATGCTGTCGGCGCGATTTCATGTGGGTATCGCGGAAATTGCCGGCCATTCTGTCCTGACCAGCTTCGTACGTGATCTCGTTTCCCACTCCTCACTGATTATCGCTCTCTACTGGAAGCGGCGCGACACGACGTGCGAAAGCCACGCCCATCACGCGCTCGTCGACGCGATCGAAGCAGGCGAAGCCGCCAAGGCCGCCGAACTGATGCAGGAACATCTGCTCGACCTTCTGTCAGGCCTGGAGCTTGCCCCGCCAGCAAAGAAGCCGGAGAGCCTTGCAGAGATGCTGTGCTGATTTCTTCGCCGGACTGTCACCAAATCCGGTCGAGTTGGGTGACGGCGTGACCAGCGGCGCAGCGTTCACATCTACGGTCTGCATTGAACCATCCTTTATTATGACCAATAAGCCGGCAATCAGTGCTTTAAAATCTGGCTCAAGAAGAGCTTGGTCCGCTCGTGCTGCGGATTGGTGAAGAAGTCATGAGGCTTGCCTTCCTCCACGATTTGGCCCGAATTCATGAAGATCACCCGGTCGGCGACGGCGCGGGCGAAGCCCATCTCGTGGGTGACGCAGACCATCGTCATACCGTCCTTCGCCAGACCCGTCATCGTCTCCAGCACTTCCGAAACCATCTCTGGATCGAGCGCCGAAGTCGGTTCGTCGAACAGCATGACCGCCGGCTGCATGCAGAGCGAACGGGCGATGGCGACGCGCTGCTGCTGACCGCCAGAAAGCTGGATCGGATATTTGTTGGCCTGTTCGGGAATGCGCACGCGCTCAAGGAATTTTAGCGCCGTCTTCTTGGCCTCCGCCTCCGGCACGCCCTTGATCCACATCGGACCCACCATGCAGTTCATCAGCACCGTCATATGCGGGAAGAGATTAAAGTGCTGAAACACCATGCCGACATTCTTGCGCACCTCGCCGACGTTGCGCATCTTGTTGTGCAGTGTGATGCCGTTGACCGAAATTTCGCCTTCCTGATGCGCTTCCAGCCTGTTGAAACAGCGGATCAGCGTTGACTTGCCGGAGCCCGAGGGACCGCAGACGACGATACGCTCGCCCTTACTAACCGTCAGGTTGATATCCTTGAGCACCTGGAACGCGCCGTACCATTTGGAAACGTTCTTCGCTTCGATGATCTTGTCGCCGTTCATCGGACCTTGCTCCTGGCGTAGTGACGCTCGATGCGGGATTGAATGAGCTCCAGGCAGATCGACATGATCCAGTAGAGCATGGCGGCGGAGATCAGCATTTCCATGTGCTGGAAGGTCTTCTGCCCCAGCGTGCGAGCTAGGAACATCAGCTCCCAGACACCGATGACCGAGACCAGCGAGCTGTCCTTAAGCATGGAGATGAACTGGTTGCCGGTTGGCGGGATGATGACCGGCAGCGCCTGCGGCAGGATAATCTTGCGCATGGTGATGCCGAAGCCGAAGCCGATCGAGCGCGAGGCCTCCCACTGGCCGCGGTCGATGCTCTGAATGCCCGAACGGAAAATCTCCGTCATGTAGGCGCCGTAGCAGAGCGAAAGGGCGAGGATGCCGGCCGGCACTGCGTCGATCACGAAACCGAGCTGCGGCAGGCCGAGATAGATCAGATAGACCTGCATGAGGAGCGGCAGGCCGCGGAAGAACGAGGTGTAGAAGCTGGCGATCGCATAGGCAAAACCATTGGTCGAGAGCTTGGCGACGGCGCCGAGAATGGCAATCGCCGAGGCAATGACGATCGAAACGGCGGACACATAGATCGTCGTCACCAGGCCCTGGGTGATCATGAATGGCAGTTTTTCGACGATGAACGGCAGGCTCAGACGAAATGTCGCGAAGAAGGCGAGGAACAGAAGCAGCAGCTCCATCCAGACGACGGCGATCTGCACCCTGAGGGGCGCAAAGCCGATCAGCACGACATTGAGCACGAAGATAACGGATATGACGAAGGCGATCGCGAAGCGTCCGTAAACGCCGCTGGCGGAGGGGTCGCCGATCACGGGACGCATCAATTCGCCCATCGCTGTGCCGGTCATGTTGAACATCAGGAAGAAAGCCAGCACGACCGCAAATATCGTCGCGATGAACCACGGCTTATGGACGAGCACTTCAGACTCGACGGTATCGGGATAAAGCATCTCTTGTCCCTTGCGGCAAATCGACGGTCCGATTGCCCGGACCGTCCGTTTCTGGCGGTAGTTACTTTACGACCGTGTAGTCGACGCCATACCACTTCACGGAGAGCTTGCTCAGTGTGCCGTCCGCCTGCATGCCCTTCACGGCTTCGGCGATCTTGTCGTTGAATTCCTTGTCTCCATGCTCGATGGCAACAGCGAGCGGCTCGTAGAAGACGGGGGCGCCGATCTGTTTGACCGGGTAACCGGCCTTCACCGCGTCGAGAATGCTCGGCAGCGATGAGACGACCGCATCGAGACGGGTCCCATCCCCGAGACGCAGATCGTCGAAGGCGGTGGTCGAGTTGGCGTAGGACTTCACTTCCTTCGGCTTGAACTCGTACTTGAAAGGAGGCGCGCCGGCCGCGTCGAGCGTCAGGTCGCCCTTGGCATAGGCTTCGAAAGTCGAGGTTGCCGTGGTGCCGACCACCTTGCCGTCGAGATCAGAAAGCTTCGTCGCCTTGCTGTCCTTGTGAACGGCAACTGCTGCCGGGGTATAGTAGTAGACGGCCGGAAAATCGAAGATCTCGGCGCGCTTCTTGGTCGGCGTCATCGAGCCGACATGCATGTCCCAGCGGCCGGCCCAGTTGCCGGCGGTGATGATGTCCCACCCCGGGGTGACGAACTCGACCTTCATGCCGAGGCGCTTGCCGATATCCTTAGCGACATCGACGTCGAAACCGTCGAGTTCGTTCTTTTCGTTCATGAAGGATTGCGGCGCCCAGTTGGCGTCGGTCGCAACCTTCAGATCCTTGGCCGCCATGACGCGGTCGAGGACGGCACCGGCCTTAGCCGGGAGGGCGGCGAAGGCTACGGCAAGCGACACTGCCGCTGCGGAAATCTTGCTCAGTCTGTTCATGCGATGGTTCCCTTTATTGTCATTCTTGGTTTTTGACCCGGGCTCATTCCCGTACCGTCATGCAATCTTGATATCGAAGAGACCTTTTCGTCTTCCGGCGATCTGACGCAGCCGCAGGCCCGTCGCTTCCTTGAATCGATGGAAGTCAGAGTTCTCCTTTCTGCCGCATCTCATCGCGGATGGAGCGGGCGACCCTGAAGGCTTCGACGCCGGTGGGAATGCCGCAATAGACGGCGATCTGGACGAGGGCTGCGCGCAGTTCCTCCTCGGTCAGGCCGTTACGGATCGCGCCGCGGAAGTGGATGCCGAATTCGTGCATGCGGTTCAGCGCGGCCAGCATGCCGAGGTTCAGGAGGCTGCGCCGCTTGAGGTCCATGCTGCAGTCAGTCCAGACCGTGCCCCAGCAATATTCGTTGAGCACATCCTGAAACGGTGCCGAGAAGCTGTCGGCGCCGTCGATGGCGCGGTCGACATAGTCATCACCCAGCACCTTGCGCCGAACGGCTTCGCCGCTCTTTCTAAGCGCTTCATCCATGGTTCGCCTCCTTGGTGGTCAGAAAACCGCGCATCAGATCGGCCACCGTCTGCGGCGCCTCGATCAGGATGGAGTGACGCAGGCACGGCAGGATCGACAGCGTCGAGCCCGGGATGCGCTCGTGCATGTAGCGCGCCATGCGCGGATTGGACCCGGCATCGTCCTCGCCGGTCGCAATCAGCGTCGGGCAGCGAATCTGGTCGAGGAAGCCGCCAAAGTCGGTCTCGGCGAGCACGCGGTAGGCAGCCGCATAGCATTCCGGATCGTTCTCGGCATCGCGCTCGCGAAGCCTTGCGATGACCTCCGGGTTCGCGGTCTGAAACTCTTCCGTCAGCCAGCGTGACAGCGAGGCGTTGTGATGGTCGGCAGGGGTGCCAGCACGCAGCGCCGCAAGCCGCTCCAGAACCCGGGTCCGCTCTTCCGGTGTCCGGCCGGCCACCGTGGAGAGAAGCACCAGCTTGCGCAACCGGTCCAGGTGGGTCAGCGCCAAGCGCTGGGCGATCAGCCCGCCGAGCGAGAAGCCGGCGAGATTGAAGGTCGAGAAGCCTGCCTTGTCGGCGAGCGCCAGCGCCTCGTTGACGAAATCGTCGATCTCGTAGCGGCCCTTCACCCGGCTCGATTGGCCGTGGCCGCGCAGGTCGAAGGTCAGGATCGTGAAACTATCCCTCAGGCGCTCGACGACGCCTGACCATGCATCGAGATAGGAACCGACGCCGTGGATGCAGACCAGCGGCTCGCCGCTGCCGTCGATCCGGTAGTTGAGCGTCACGTCTCCGACGGTATGGCGCTGTGCCTCTGCCATGTCAGCCTGCCGCCGCCTTGCGCTGCTTGTCCTTTTCGCGCGCGGCGAAGACGGGCATGATTTCCTTGACGAAGAGCTCGATCGTCCGCTTCTGCAGCTCGAAGGGCAGGTTGAAGGTCAGGCCGAGGCAGTACTGATCGACACCGGCTGCCTCATAGACCAGCAACTTCTCGATCGCCTCGTCAGGCGTGCCGAACATCAGGTTCTTGCGGATACTGTCCGGATTGTAGTTGTCCCTGCCCTTGACCGCTTCGTAGGGCACGGCTTCCGGGAAGCCTTCGCGAACCGTGCCGATATTCTGCATCAGGTTTTCGAAGGCGCGGCCGTAGTCCATGCTGTGCTTGACCGCCAGTTCCCAGCCATCAGCCTTGTCGTAGACGCAGGTGCGGCGCTGCATCATGAAGCGCGGGCGCGGGACCTCGGGATGATCAGCAACTGCCTTGTTGAACTTGTCGGCCAGAACCTGGATCTCGGCTGCCGGTTGCGACAGCGGCGTGGAGAGAATGCTGGCGCCATTGGCGATCGCCCAGTCGAAGGAGCCGGGATCACGGGCTGCGACCCAGATCGGCGGATGCGGCTGCTGCAGCGGTTTCGGCACCGACGTCGCGACCGGGAATTTCCAATAGTGCCCGTCATGGGCATAATCGCCGGCCCACAGCTTCTTCACAGCCGGAACGATCTCCTTCATGTAGGCGACGCCTTCCTGCTGCGGCATGCCGCCGGCCATCCGGTCGAACTCGTATTGGTAGGAGCCGCGGGCGATGCCGAATTCCAGGCGACCATTGGTCAGGTGATCGCAGAGCGCGGATTCGCCGGCGAGCCGGATCGGGCTCCAGTAAGGGGCAACAAGCGTCGAAGTGCCGAGGCGGATCTGCTCAGTATGCTGCGCCAGCCAGACTAGTGTCTGGAACGGATTGGGGGAGATCGTGCATTCGATGGTGTGATGCTCGGCGGTCCACAGCGCCTCGAAGCCGCCCTCGTCGGCCATGCGCGCCAGTTCCAGAAGGTTGTTCCTCACCCTCGACATCGGAACATCGGGCGAGAAGCGCTCCATGGTCAGCGATACTGCGAATTTCATCTGCTTGCCTCCCTTACGGGTTCAGTTTTGTGCGTGCCGTCACTTCAGACGGATGACGAAGGGGTCCTGCATGGCGCCGGAATAATCGATGATGACGTTCTTCAGCCGCGAGAATTCGTGCATCACCTCGAAGCCGCCGCGCCGCCCGTAGCCGCTCTCCTTGAAGCCACCATTGGCGGACATGAAAGAGGCCGACCGATAGGTATTGACCCAGACGGTGCCGGCTTCGATCTGGTTGGCGAAGCGCAGCGCCCGATCGATATCCTTGGTCCAGATGCCGGAGGCGAGGCCGTAGTGACTGTCATTGGCGAGTGCGATCATCTCGGCCTCGTCGCGGAACGGCATGACGCCGACGACGGGCCCGAAAATTTCGTCGCGCATAAAGCCCATGTCATTCTGGGCATCCACCATGACCGTTGGCTCGTAATACCAGCCGCCGCTCGAGAGGCCTTTCTTCTGCGGCCGCCGGCCGCCGGCAGCGACCTTGGCACCTTCCTTGACGCCTGAGGCGACATAGCCCTCGACCTTGGAAAGCTGATCGGCCAGCGCCAGCGGGCCGATATCGGTGTCATCAACAGTCGGCAGGCCGACACAGATGAGAGCAGTGCGGGCGATCAGCGCATCGATGAACTTGTCGTAGATGCTGGCCTCGACGAAGCAGCGCGAACCGGCAACGCAGGTCTGCCCCGCCGCGGCAAAGACGCCCGAGACAACGCCGTTGACGGCGTGCTCGATCTCGACATCGCCGAAGACGACATGCGGCGATTTTCCGCCGAGCTCCATCGAGCAGGGGACGAGGTTCTGCGCGGCATTTCCGGCAATACGGCGGCCGGTCGCGGTGCTGCCGGTGAAGACATATTTGGCGACGCCGGGATGGCGGGTCAGCGCCTCGCCGGCGCTCTTGCCGGTGCCGGTGACGACGTTGACGACACCGGCCGGAAAACCTGCTTCATGGATGAGTTCGGCGAGCGCCAGCGTCGAGGCGGTCGCGTGTTCCGACGGCTTGATGACGACGGTATTGCCGATCGCCAGACACGGCGCCAGCGTACCGGTCAGAAGCATCAGCGGCGAATTCCACGGCGTGATCATGCCGACGACGCCGAGCGGTTCGCGGAGGTTGATGTTCAGCGTATCCATCCGGTTGATCGGGATGGTGTCACCCTGCAGCTTGTCGGCCATGCCGGCGAAATAGTGATAGCTATCCGGCATCGAGCGCATTTGCGCCCGGGTTTCCTTGAGCAGCTTGCCGTTGTCGCGTGTCTCGATTTCGGCAAGCGTATCGGCATTGGCGCGGACGAGTTCTGCGAGTTTGCGCACCAGTGCGCCGCGGTCGGTCTGCGTCATGCGCCGCCAGGCTGGATTGCGGAAGGCGGCATTTGCGGCTGCGACGGCCGCCGCGACATCATCGGCATCGGCTTCCGCAAACTCGTACCAAGGCGTGCCCGTGGTCGGATCGTAGCTGGCAATATAGTTGCCATTCTTCGGCGACACGAATTCGCCGTTGATGAACAGGCCCTGGCGCGAGCCTTCGATGGAGCTGACTGACGTCTTCATCTCATTGTCCTTGATCTTGGGAGGCTTGCGTCCAGGCGCGGGCTTCGCCGTCGATCATCGCGACGCGGCCGCCATCGTCTGAATCCATGTAGATGCCAAAGCGGCCCGCCTGCCGCTCGCGCACATAGCGGCGCAGCATCGAGCGCAGTTCGTGGGTGGCGATCGCTTCGTAGGGCAGATCGTCGATCGGGAAGAAACGGAGATCGGCGGGCAGGCTGATGCCCGCGCCTTCGCCCGCCAGCCGGGCGCGGTAGACGAGATAGCCGGGATCGCTGTCGGCAACGTCGAAGACGGAGTAGAGGAAGGTCTCCTCGGGAACGAGACGCAGCGCATCGCCGCCTTCGACGACCAGCTGGCTGTCTGCCTTGCGGCGGCGAGCCGAGGGCAGCACCCAGCCGCCCTTGCCATCCGAGCGCAGCAGCAGACCGTCGCCCGCCTCGATCAGATAGCCGATGATCATCCCATGCGAGGCGAGCCAGCCCGATGGCAGCGGATCCTTGACGCTGGCATAGCGGCCCCGGCAGAAACCGAGTGGCGCGGACGGGCTGGTGCCGAAGGCGCGAACCTGGCCGATCAGGACGGAGTGATCGCCGGCATCGACGGTGTTATAGGTCGTGCAGTCGAACCAGGTGAGGCTGTCGGTCAGGACAGGTGCGCCTGTATGGATATGGTCGTGATTGACCGACTGAAACTTGTCCGGAGATTTCGAGGCGAAGGTGCCCGACACATCCACCTGGCCTTCATGCAGGATATTGACGGCGAAGCATCCGGCATTGGTGAAGGATTGATAGCTGGATGCCGATTTCGCGACGCAAACCAGAAGCAGCGGCGGATCGAGCGAGACCGAGGTGAAGGAATTCGCGGTCATGCCGCGCGGCATGCCGTCCTCGTCGCGCGTCGTAATAACGGTGACGCCCGTCACGAAGGTTCCGAAGGCCCGGCGCAGGGCGATCGGGTCAATCGGCGCATCCGCCTTTGCCGCTGTCTCCGCCATGCTGTCTCGCCTCCCTTTCGTTGTTGAAAGGAGGCTAGCGCTGCCGGTCCGGCCATTCTTCCTTGGCTTCGACGGAGCGAGTGGAAAACTTCTGCTGCGATCCGTAGGAGAGCGAAAATGGCCGCGCGAAAGCGCTGGAAACTAGAATAGAGCGAGGCGGAAAGAATTACTTTTCGGCACTGACGCGGTTGTCGATGACGCCGTGCAGGCGGATTGCCAGCTCGACGGCAAAGCGCTTCTCGGGTGTGTCGACATCGACGCCGAACAGTTCCTGAATGCGTGACAGGCGATAGCGCAGCGTCGTCACATGCAACCCCATCGTATCGGCGCAGGCTTGACTGCGGCAGCCCTCCTGCAGATAGGTGGAGAGTGTTTCCAGATAGGGCGTACCGTTTTCGCGGTCATGCTCGGCAATGGCGCCGACGCTTTCCTGAACGAAGCTGCGGACATCGCCCGCTTCAGAGGCTGCCACCAGCATCGGAAGCGGCCCGAAATCCTGTGCAGAAACAGCACCCGTCAGGCCGAAGGAACGGCAGATGCGGATCATCCGGCTGCAGCGTTCCCAAGCGGCCGGATAATCGGAAAGCGCCGCGCAGCGATTGCCCGCGACAACAACAGGCGGTTCGTCGAAATAGCGGCCAAGCTCCTCGGCGATACGGCGCGTCACCTTGACCGTCCGCTCCTGCCTTTTGCTGGCATCATAGGGCACGAGGCAGACGACACCGCCATCGATGGCAATCAGGTTTGCCTGCAGCGAAGCCTGCTGCATGATGCGGGCGAGCGTATGCTCGACGTCGACGGAAGCGCCGCCGAAGGCCTTGGTCTTGTCGGGGAAATCGACGACGATCATCTGCTGCGGCTGCGAGAAATTCAGGCCCAACCGTTGGGCGCGCTGAGTGACATCGCCGGCATTGCGCCAACGGGCCTCGACGATCTCGAAGAACAGCTCGGTCTGGGTGCGGGTCTCGAACCTGAAGCGGATGAAGCTGCGCAACATCTGCACACTGAGCGCAAACTTTGCACTGTCGAGCATCAGCAGATCTAGATCGCTGAATTCGCGCGAGGTCGGGAAGATGATCAATGCGCCGACCAGCTGATTATCGACCGTCAGCGGCTCGATGCGCGCAGATATCTTGAAGCGTTGCGCGCCGTCATCGAGAAACAGGCTGGCGGCATCGGTCGCGCCGCGATCGATCGCCTCGCGCGCCGCCTTCATCAGTGGCCGGGCAAGCGTCGTGGCTGCTACCTCCTGCCAGGAAGCCTCATCATAGAGGGCATTCGGCGGACGCCCTGCGATGACCTGATTGGCGGTGAAATCGACGACGACGGTCGGATTGGGTAGCATCATTCCGACCATGGCCGAGAGCGGGGCGACGGCGCCGTCGCTCAAGACATGTTCAAGCAACGAGGTATGCGCCTGCAACGCCCGCTCAAGCCGCTGCGCCGCACGCTTCTCGGCTTCCAGCCGATGTTCGCGTTCGACGGCGATTGCGCCCATATGGATAATCGCCCCAAGAAAGGCGAGGTCGTCTTCGGAGACTTCGGTGATCTGGCGTGAGATGACGCTCAGCACCATCGGCCGGCCCTCGGCGTCCTTGCAGTTCATCGGCATGACGAGAACGGTGCGGTAGTCCCGTTCGAAGGCCTCCTTGCGGTAGCCGGGAAATTCGACGGACTCACGGGCGTCGCGAATATAAACGGGCTCGTTGCGCTGCAGGGCGATCAACGACGGGCTGGTCGCCAGCTCCCACCTGTCCGGCAGCTGCCGCTCAATCAGCGTCGGGTCGTAGCGGACGATGACATAGGCATAGCCATGCGCCGCATCGATCCCCATGATCGAACCAAGCGACCAATGGGCATGGCGGCAAGCCGCCGCAATCAAATGCTGCAGCACGGTCTGGAGATCGCCGCCGCTGTTGATCTGGCTTGCGACGTCGCGGAGCGCCAATATCTGAAACTTCTGATTCAAACTGCCTCGCCCTCCAACTGACCGCATCATGCGCGTGCGTTCGACGGAAATCTACTCCGTTTCGATGGAAACCGAAGCCACGCAGTTCCGCCGATCGGAGGAAGACGTTCACCATTTAGCCGCTAGGCTTCTGCGAGTTTCAACATTTTCGTATCGGCGCAAGGCATGACACTGGGCATCAGAAAAATTTCGACCTTCCTGGAAGAGACCCTCGTCGAGGGCGGCAAGGTGGCTCCGCGTCCGGTGACTATGGTCGTCGTTGCCGCGGTGATCCAGAACCCCTGGGCAGGACGTGGCTTTGTCGAGAACCTGCGGCCGGAGATCATCCGCATTGCCGGCGAGCTCAGCCATAAGATGACCAGCCGCCTGCTGCGGCAGATGGACGCCGACAAGATTGAGGCCTGTGGCAAGGCGGCGGCAACGGGCATCAACGGCGAGATCGAGCACGCCTCGGCGATGATCCACACGCTGCGCTTCGGCAACCCGTTCCGCGAGGCGATCGGCGGTACCAACTACCTGGAATTCGCCAATACCCGCAACGGCCCCGGCGCACTTCTGTCGCTGCCGATGATGCACAAGAGTGAGAGCGGCAAACGCTCGCATTTCCTGACCGCCAACTTCCTGATTGCGGATGCGCCCGGGCCGGACGAGATCGTCGTGGCAATCGGCGCCGCTGATGGCGGCCGGCCGCATGCACGCATTGCCGATCGCTTCCAGGATATTGCCGAGATGGAAGCCGAAAAGGCCGCCAAGGTCTAGCGAGAATGAAGTTAGATGCCATCGATCTCAGAATTCTCGATGCGATTCAGCGGGATGGCCGCATTACCAAACTTGCTTTGGCAGAAAAGGCCGGTCTTTCTCCCACCCCCTGCTGGATGCGGCTGCGCAAGCTTGAAAAGGCTGGGATCGTCACCGGCTATCATGCCCGTATCGCGCTTCGCAAAGTTGCCCCAGTCGCAAGCGTCATGCTCGAGCTCACGCTTGCCAACCACCGGCAGAGCGATTTCGAGCGCTTCGAGCGGGTGATCGGGGGCATTCCCGAGATCGTCGGGTGCTGGTCCGTTGGCGGCGGGGTCGATTACTTCCTGCGCATCACTGCACCCGACATTGATGCCTATCAGCGGCTGATCGATGGGCTGCTCGACCGAGAACTCGGGATCGAGCGCTATTTCACCTACATCGTCACCAAGACGGTCAAGGACGAGACTGTGCTGCCCGTCGCTGCGCTCGTGGAGCCCGGTTAAATCTTGAACGACGCATAGAGACATCATGCGGCCGGTCTACGGCCGCGACAAGGTCGAGCTCGGCCGCAAGCTGATGGCGCAAGGGATGGGCAAACTCGGGTTTGAACTGGAGATCCTCGCAGACTACCAACCTGCTGACGTGGATGTGAGTGAGATCATCGTGCGTCCCACAGCGGGCCCTTTCTGATCCCCAACGCATCCCAAGACGACGCCGACCTGCAAGGGCGGACGGCGTCTCCCTTATTGAAGCAAGACCTGTGGCCCTGAGGCCGAATCTTCACTCTGTGACTTTAAACCCAGAGAGTAACCTGCTCGCTGCGCTCTCGAGCGCTCCGACATCGTATCCGCCCTCCTGTACCAAAATCACGGGAACTGCGATGGAACGCAAAATGGTGCCGATCGTCTCGAAAGCCTGCTCGGTTACTCGCAGCCCACTTGCTGGATCGCTTGCGAGAGCGTCGAACCCCAGGGAGACGAAGACCGCAACCGGATCCTGCCTCAGCGCCGCACCTAAGCATCTTTTGACCCCTTCTACGAACTCCCCATCCGCAGCATTCTCTAGCAGCGGCCAGTTGAACGTGGACCCCCTTGCTGCAGGACCGCCAACCTCATCTCGGTATCCCGTGAAATGAGGGTAATATCCTGCAGAGCTGCGGTGGACGGAGGAGAAGAAGAAGCGATCATCGTTCCAGAAAATGTCCTGGGTTCCGTTGCCGTGGTGGACATCGACATCGAGTATCGCCACCCGTTCCCCTCCTCGGGCGAACCACTTCGCGGCAATAGCAACGTTGTTCAAATAGGTGGCTCCTCCACCGAAATTCCGGCCGGCATGGTGACCTGACGGACGGCAAAGGGCATAAACCTGCCGCTCACCGCGTTTAACGAGCTCAGCTGCCGTGAGCGCCGTCTGCGCCGACCAGTAGGCAGCTAGCCAAGTGCCTTCGTCCACAGGAGTGATCTGGTCCCGCATAAAAAAGCCCGCCTTGGCAATCACGGACCAATCATCGCGGTAAGCTTGGCTTTTCGTCTCGAACACGGCAGGAAAAACACGGCCTGGCAGACCAGAGCTCTGCCATTCCTGATAGGCGTTGGCCAGAAAGTCGAGGTAAGCGGTCGAGTGAACCGCAGCCAGCGGGGCACGCCCGTGGTCCGATGCGTCCACGACGTCAAGACCTGCGTTCTTGACCGCGCGCAGCAGGGCGTCCAGTCGTTCCGGGACATCACGGCTAGGGCGGACCAGGCCGTTCTCGACCACATCGCCCGGGACGTATCCCCGGTGAAGGTTCGAATAGACGACCTTCATCTCAGGCCACCGCCCCAATCGCGGCCATGCAGACGCATTTGATCTCAAGGTACTCGTTAACCCCGTTCTTGGAGCCCTCTCGCCTAAGACCGGATTGTTTGACACCTCCGAACGGAGCCGCCCTGCAGCCGGTGAGCCCGGTGAGGCTCGAGAGGTCGGCGAGCGCGCTCCTATCGAACGGAACGGTGACCGTCATGCGATTGGTCGACGGTGCCTCCGCCCACATGCCTGCGGCAAAGGCTCTACGCAGCAGTTCGGGGTTCCGCAGATTGAGGTCTTGAAAGATCGCCATGACGTTCGTAATCCCGGAAATTCAAGCTGGGATTAGTACCGCGTCACTGCTTTCCCACCCGAGGTACAGTGCCTGGAATGGCTTAATGTCGATGTTCGCCCCTGCGTTGGGGACTTTCGCAACGATCGTAGATGACTCGTTGACCCTGACATGCACGCGCTTGTGGTCTCCGAAATAAATGACTTCCTCGACCGTTCCCCTAAAACTGTTGGTGCACTCTTTGGCAGCGTCGAGTCTCACCCGCTCCGGACGGACCGAAACGATGACCCGCTGGCGCTCATTCAGCGGCCTGCTGCTGTGGACGAACATCCGGTGCCCTGTCTCCGTCTGCACCGCGTATTCATCACCGTCACGTCCGGAAATTTCCCCGGTCAAGCGGTTGTTCTCCCCGATAAAGCCTGCCACGAAGGGCGTAGCGGGCCGCTCGTACAGTTCAGCCGGCGGAGCGAGTTGTTCGATCTTGCCCGCATTGAACACCGCGACGCGGTCGGACATCGTCAACGCTTCCGACTGGTCGTGGGTCACGTAGACCACTGTGATGCCGAGCCGGTCGTGCAGGTGCTTGATCTCAAGCTGAAGATGTTCGCGCAGGTTCTTATCCAGCGCCCCCAAGGGCTCATCCATGAGCACCACATCGGGTTCGAAAACGATAGCGCGCGCGAGGGCTATGCGCTGCTGCTGTCCGCCAGAAAGCTGCGCGGGCTTCCGCTCGGCGAAGTCTCCCATCCGAACAATATCGAGCACTTTCCGAACGCGCTCGTTGCGCTCGCCCTTGGCAATCTTGCGGATGCGCAAGGGGTAATCCAGGTTCTCCGCGACGGTCATGTGCGGGAACAGCGCGTAGTTCTGAAATACCATCCCGATGTTTCGACGGTGAGGCGGCACAGAATCCAGCGAACGCCCGGCGATGCGGATATTGCCTCCACTAGGCGCTTCGAAGCCCGCGAGCATCATAAGGCTTGTCGTCTTGCCGGAGCCGGACGGCCCCAGCATCGTCAGGAACTCTCCTTGTGCGATCGAGAGGTTGAGGTTGTCCACGACGAGATTGCGACCGTCGTAACTCTTGTCGACATTGACGAATTCTACGTATTTTGATGATGACATACCGGTTCCCTTTTTCTTGATGCGCTTATGCCGCCGCGTGAACCGGAGGACGCCTGCCCGCCCACGGACGCGCTTCCTCGAGGTGGGCGGCAAGCTGGAACAGCGTCCCTTCGTCGTTGAAGCGACCCGTGAACTGAGTGCCGACCGGAAGTCCGGCCGAGGTCCAGTAGAGAGGTACGCTCATCGACGGCAAACCAGCCATGTTGGCGAAAGTTGTGAACGAAAGGAACTGAAGGAACCGCCCCATAACCTCCTCGCCGCCATGGATATCGGCGTCGAAGTGCCCGAGCAAAGGAGGCGGTGAACCCAGCGTCGGCGTGAGCCAGAGATCGAAGTCACCAAGGAAGCTCGCTAAGGTCCGGCCGACGCCATGGAACCAGTTGAGGTCTACCAGATAGTCCGCCGCGGTTATCCTGGAGCCGACGCCGTAGAGATACTGGTTGAACGGTTCGACCCCGGCGGCAAGGCTTTCGGGCGTAACGTTCCTGCTGCGGGCGAGAGCCGTGATGGCTCTCGTGGCGGTCATAGCCCAGAACCGCCTGTAATAGGTCCGGTAGGTTTCCGCATCCAGTTGGGGGCTGGCTTCGATGACCTCATGGCCGAGGTTCTCGCAGAGCTTTGCCGTGTCGAGCGTCGCCTTGACGCACTCGGGATCGACATGAGTGCCGAGCAAGGAAGTAGTGGTGAACGCGATCCGGAGCCTGCGCGGTTTCGATTGCAAGGTCTCGGTATAGCCGCGCTCCGGGGTCGGAGCGGTATAGGGGTCTCCCGCCATCGCTCCGAGGGTAGCGTCGAGGAGTGCCGCGCTGTCCCGCACCGTGAGCGAGACGACGTGCTCATTCACGATCCCTCCGGTGCTGTCACCGAGGTCTGGGCCGAGCGTGATCCTGCCCCGCGACGGCTTTAGGCCAAACAAGCCGCAACATGAGGCGGGAATTCGGATCGAACCCGCGCCGTCCCCGCCATGCGCGGCGGGGACAATTCCCGCGGCCACGGCAGCTCCAGCGCCGCCACTTGAGCCTCCGCTCGACCGCGACATGTCCCAAGGATTGCGGGTCGCCCCAAAGAGCTTTGGCTCCGTAGTCCCGAGCGTGCCGAACTCGCAAAGGTTGGTCTTCCCGAATGTGCTAAGGCCGGACTTCCGGTATCTCCGCATTAGTTCGCTATCGTGGTTGGGCACGAAGTCCTTCGTGATCTCCGAAGCACCCGTCGTCGGTACACCGACCATGTGGCAGTACAGGTCCTTTACGAGAAACGGCGCTCCGGAGAAGACGCTGTCCTTATCTGCTGCCCACGCTTCGGCGCGGGCCTCTTCATAAAGCGGTCTAATGATCGCGTTCACCTGGGGGTTCGTCTTTTCCGCCCGGCGTATGGCAGCTTCGAGCAGTTCCGCCGCGGTCACTTGCCCCGCCTTGACGAGCGCGGCCTGGGCCGAAAGATCAAGTCCTACGAATTCATCCATCGTTCCGCCTCACTTCCTGAGTTCAGCGAGCGCGTCTTCGAGTGCGGCAGCAATGCCGCCCACAAGCTCGTCGATCTGGGAGGTCGTCATCACGAACGGCGGGCAAATGGAGATCACATCGCCCATGTTGCGGATCATGACCCCGTGGGCCCGGCAGCGGCTCTCCACGAGCGCTCCCACCTTGAGCGCCGGATCGAACGGCGTTCTCGTCGCCTTGTCGCCGACGAGTTCGATGCCCGCTAGGAACCCCGCGCCACGGATTTCGCCCACAAGTGGGTGTCCCGCGACTGACGCCTCGAGCTTCGCAAAAAGGTGATGTCCGAGTTCCCGCGCAAGTTTGGGAATGTTCATCTCGCGGTAGATGCGCAGAACCTCGGCGGACACGGCCGCAGTCACGGGATGTCCGGAATAGGTGAACCCGTGACCGAACACTCCGATGCGGTCCGCCTCGTCGGCGATCGTCTGGTACACGTGGTTCCCAATCACCGCAGCGGCGATTGGAACGTAGCCCGATGAGAGGCCTTTCGCGACCGACATCATGTCCGGCATGAAGCCAAGGGTCTCGCACCCGAACCAACTGCCGCTGCGTCCAAAGCCGCAGACGACCTCGTCCGAAAGGAGAAGAATGTCATGGCGGGTAAGGATTTCCCTGATGCGCGGGAAATATCCGGCGGGAGGTGTAACAACACCGCCCGCCCCCATGATTGGCTCGGCGATCATCGCAGCGATCGTATCTGGGCCTTCTGCGCCGATCAGGTTTTCGAGCTGACCGATGAGGCGGTTGCAGTATGCTTCCTCGGATTCACCGGGCAAGCCGTTCTTGTAGAAGTGTGGCTTCTCCGCGTAGAGGACGTTGAGCCCTGGCAAGTTGAAGCTCTCATGCATGTGCGGCAGGCCGCCAAGAGCCGCTCCCATTACCGTGCTGCCGTGGAACGCGCCCGTTCGGCTGATGATTTTCCGCTTCGACGGCTTGCCGCGGGCGATGTTGTAGTACCAAGCGAGCTTTACCATCGTGTCATTCGCCTCGGAACCGGAGTTGACCAGGAAGACCCTGCTTCCCGGAATTGGCGATAGCTCGGCCACCTGCTCAACGACATCAGCGCAGGGATCATTCGAGCGATGATTGAAGGTGTGATAGGTTGCCAGCTTCTTCATCTGAGCGGCCGCTAGCTCTGCCAGGCGCTCGTTCTCGAAGCCCAAAGAGGCACACCACAGCCCGCCCATTCCCTCCAAGTAACGGTTCCCAAGCTCGTCGATGACGTAGCAACCCTCCCCCTTTACGACCATCAACGGACCGTCAAGCTCGTGGCGGCGCGGGTTGGTTTGGGAGTGGAAATGGTACGCCATATCGCGCGACCTAAGCGAGTTCAGCAACGGGATGCCTCCGATTTATCTTGTTAAGTTATAAGTTATAAGTTATCAGATGGCCATTGCAAGCGATTTGGCGGGAGCGCGAAAACTTTTTTGTCGAAGCGCTCAACCCACTGTTGGTTATTATAAGATATAAGTGGTTGGCGGCTCCGCGCGTTTCCGGTAAGCCCGCAACCGACGACGAGGAGTTATTCAATGAACACCATGGAGATGCAGCCGGGCGAGATCGGCAGCCTGTCAGCGCGTATTTATAATAAGGTACGCGAGGGCCTGATCGTGGGGAACTTCGCCCCCGGCGAGAGGCTGCTGATGCAGGACCTTGCGGAGCAGCTGGGAACCAGCGTCACGCCGGTTCGCGAAGCCTGCCTCAGGCTCGTCAGTGAACAGGCGCTGGAACTCCGCTCCGGCAGGTTCGTGATCGTGCCGGAACTCAGCCGCGGTCGGTATGTCCAGATCAAGCTCATCAGAATGGCCCTTGAAGGGCTAGCCGCCGAGCTTGCCGTGGATAACGTCGGGAAAGAGGACACGAAGCAGCTCGAGACATTCCATTCGGCCTTCGTTGCCAGCGAGAAAGCCGGAGATTTCGAAGCGGCGCGGACGGCCAACAGGTCCTTCCATTTTGGCGTCTACCGTCTCTCCAGGATGCCCATGCTTATCGGGCAGATCGAGAGCATGTGGGTCTCCATGGGACCGATTCTGAATGTCTACTACAGGGAAATCCCGCACGAGTACGTGGGCGCTCAAGAGCACGAGCACTTGATGGAAGCTTTGAGGACCGGGAACAAGAAAAAGGCCCGTGCCGCGATCGAAAACGATATCGAGCGGGCGGCGACGAGCCTTCTCAGGTATTTCGACGAGCGGGAGCTGGCTTAGCTTCCGCCCTGCTTCCTACGAGCCGTTGGACATTTCTGCTACCCGGGGCGTCCGCAGGCCTGCCGTTTCACCACCATCTACGGTGATGACGGTTCCATTGACGTAGGTAGACTGTTCGGATAGCAGCCATGCCACCACGTCGGCGACCTCTTCTGGGGTTCCGAAGCGGTTCGCGGGTATCCGGAGTTCCAGCTGCTTCTTCCTAAGCGGGTCGGCCATGATCTTGTTCATCATTCGTGTCGCGATCTGCCCGGGGCATACGGCGTTGAAGCGAACTTCCTCGCCGAACTCAAGAGCCAGTGCTTCCGTCATTCCGATGACCGCAGCCTTGGAAGCGCAGTAGACGGCGAGACCTTCCTCGCCTGTCTTTCCGGCGATGCTCGCAATGTTGACGACCGAGCCACGTCCTTTCCGTAGCCCTTCGAGAGCGTAGCGCGTGAAGAAGAATGCGCTGCGAGCGTTTACGGCCAGGACTTCGTCCCAGTCGGCCTGAACGGCATCCGCGAACGAAATACGCTTCGACATCCCGGCATTGTTAACCAGCCCCGTGAGACGCCCCTGGCCTAGCTCCAGAGCGCGCTCCACAACCAACTTGCAATCGCTCTCCTGGCTGACGTCACCCGACAGGAAGGTAATGTTAGGGTTGGCCGCGGCCAATTCCGCGCCGGCAGCGACGTCCCTACCTGTCGCGACTACCTGTCTTCCGGCTGCCGCCAACGTCTCCACGCAGGCGCGCCCGATTCCATGCGTGGCACCTGTGACGATAATCATCTGTAACTTACTCCGGGTTATCTGGCGGGGGCCTTATTGGCCGCCGCGCGCTTCTGTACAAGGGCCCCGCCGCCCATGAGGACGATCGAGATGATGACAAGCAGGGTCGACATGGCAAGGATCGATGGATCGATGTTGTCCCTGAGACCGTCGAACATCTGGCGTGGCAACGTCCGCTGGCCCGGCCCGCTGATAAACAGCGCGACGACGACTTCATCGAAGGAGAAGACAAAGGCGAAGAGCGCTCCCGAAATCACGCCGGGGGCGATCAACGGTAGCGTTACTGTCCGGAAGGCGTAAAACGGGGAAGCGCCGAGACTGCCCGCCGCGCGGACCAGGTTCATGTCGAAGTTCTTCAGCGTCGCCGTCACCGTTATGACCACGAACGGGACGGCCAGAACCGCGTGAGCGAGAACCAGCCCGAGGAACGAGGCGACAAGACCTAGTTTCGCGAAGAAGAAGTACATCCCCACCCCGCTGATCACCACCGGGACGATCATTGGCGAGATCACGACGGCGAGAATGGCCGAGCGCCCTGGTAGGTGACCTCTTGAGAGACCGAGAGCTGCCACCGTGCCGAGGGTACTGGCAACGATGGTTGCGCCCGCCCCGATGATCAGGCTGTTCATCAGCGCCGACATCCACGGCTGAGGCTGAAGTATTTTGTAGTACCACTGCAGCGAAAAGCCGGGCAGCGGATACGATAAGAAGTTGGCCGAGCTGAAGGAGATCGGGATGATCGCGAGGGTGGGACCGATCAGGAACACCATCGCCATTATGCAGAATGCGATCTGCACGCGTCTGATACTGGAAGGCATGACTCACTCCATCCCGACTATGCGACCGATCCCCACGATCCTGCCGACGATGATGTAAAGCGCCAGGATGCAGCTCAGAAGCAGAACGCCGAGCGCTGCCGACATGCCCCAATTGATGGTCGTATTCGCATAAAACGCGACGAAGTAGCTCAGCATCTGATCGGACGCGCCGCCAACGAGGGTCGGCGTCACGTAATACCCTGCCGCGATGATGAAGGTCAGGAGACACCCGGCTCCGAGACCTGGCAGGGTCAACGGTAAATAGACCCGAAAGAATGTCGTCAACGGACCCGCTCCCAGAGAGGAGGAAGCGCGGACGTAGGACGGCGGGATGCCTTTCATGACGCTGATCAACGGCAAAACCATGAACGGCAGCAGGATATGGACCATGGCAATGTAGAGGCCCGTTCGATTGAACACGAGTTCGAGAGGCGCACTGGTAAGGCCCAGAGCTTGCAGCGCGCGGTTCACGATCCCCTCCTTCTGCAGGATCACGATCCAGGCACTCGTCCGAACCAAAAGTGATGTCCAGAATGGCAGGAGAACGCAAACGAGCATGACCGTGGAGAACCGCCCCCCGATGGAAACGACGGCATTTGCGATGGGATACGCAAGGAGCGCGCAGATGATCGTCACGAAGGCGCTGATCGTCAGGGTCCGCGCGAGAGTCCAAAGAAACAATCTCTCTTCGGTGGGTGCGAGCTTCACCCCGCCATCGTCACCCGGCCTGAGATCGACCGCCGACAGAAGGTAGAACGTCGTGAGTGCGGAGCCGTTGCGCTGGATCACCTTCCAGTGTGCCGGGTCGTTCCACTGCTCGTCGATCGAGACCAGTTGTTGCTGTGCCGGCTGCAACGGACTATTGCGCACCGTCCTGACCGTCTTTGCGAGCAAGCTTCGGAAGCCCGTGATCTCATAGTTGAGCCGACGGCCCGCTTCCGCGAGGATGTTAGGCTCGACATCGGATTTGATGTCCGAAACGAGAGCCTCATAAGCGGCCGCAGGCGGTGGGGCTGATCCATCCCACAACTGTAAGGCTTCGAGAGTGCGAGGCAGGGCGTTCCTAACCTCCGGGTTGTTGACCGCGTAGAAGAGCATCGTTCCAAGCGGCAATACGAATGCGAACACGATGAAGGCGACGAGCGGCCCGATCAGCGCGATCGAGATCACGGTCTGCCTTCTCCGGTCAGCGCGGAAACCAGCCGCGAGCGCGGAAGCGCGCCGCGGCTGGGCGGCGGCAGTCCCGGAGGACTGCCGCACTGCGACTTCAGCCGTCATTGAGCTCGCCATGTCGCGAACCTCGCCTCGAGCGCCTCGCCGTTATCGGCCCAGAACTCGGTGTTCAGGCCGACCGCGGACTTGAGATTTGCCTGCGTCGTCGGAAGGTCCCTCGCTAGCTCGGGATTGACGCTCTGAATGGCCCTCCTGTTGGTGACACCATACGCGATGTATTGCGGGAAGACCGATTGCGCGGCATCGGAAGCTGCGAACGCAATGAACTTCTCCGCGTTCTCTCGGTTGGCGGAGCCCTTCACAATGCCCCAATAATCGATGCCATAGACTTGGCCGTCCCAGATGAGAGCGAAGTTCTTGCCTGTCGCGTTGGCGGCGGACACGCGACCGTTGAAGGTTGCGGTGGCGGCGACATCACCTGCGGCCAACCGCTCGAGGGACTCCGCCCCAGAGGTCCACCATATAATGTTAGGCTTGATCTGGTCGAGCTTAGCGAAGGCACGGTCCTGTCCCGCCTTCGTGGAGAGTACGTTGTAGACCTCGGCGGCCGGAACGCCATCGGCGAGGAGCGCGATCTCAAGGGTCATCTTCGCCGTCTGCCGGAACCCGCGTTTCCCGGGCCATTTCTTCAAGTCCCAGAAGTCGGCCCAGTTCTTTGGTCCGTCCGACAACTTGGTCGTGTCGTAGCTGGGAACCATTGACCAAACGAACGCGCCAACCCCGCAGTCGCTGTAAGCCTCCGGAATGAAGTCTTCCTTTTTGCCGATCTTCGCCCAGTCGAGTTCTTCGAACAGGCCCTCCGCGCAACCGGACAGAAGCGTGTTCTGCTCGACCTGTATGACGTCCCAGGAGATGCTGCCGCTCGAGACCATGGCGCGGACCTTGGCGATCTGGCCGGAATAGGAGTCTTCGGTTACGGCGACGCCGGTCGACTTGGCGAAAGGCTCAAAAAACGCCTTGCGCTCTGCGTCCTGAAGTACCCCGCCCGCACCAACTACCGTCAGTTTGCCTGAGCCCGCCAACGATGTGGACGTGATGCCGAGGCTTGCGAACAGCAAGAGCCCGCCGAGAAAATTACGATATGACATGGAGTTCCTCCTCCCTATTGCGCTACCCAGCGGTTGAAGCGCTGCTGCAGTTCCTCTTCATGGTCCACCCAGAACGGCGTGCTAACTGCCAGCGCGCCTGCCATGTTTTTCTCGGCGGTGGGGAGCTGGGGAGCGATTTCAGCTGAGATGCTGGCCGTCGCCTTGGCGTTCGTGACGCCGTAGACCATCTTCTCGGCGAAAGCCTTCTGTGGCTCTGGGCTGGTCATGTATGTGACGAGATCGAACGCCTTGTCCTTGTTTCCACCCCTAGGGATCGCCCAGAAGTCCATGGCGTAGAGCTGGTTCTCCCATGACATCTTGAAGTGCTTGCCCTGCTGGTTGGCGGCGATGACCCGTCCGTTGTATGCGGAGGTCATGGTGACCTCGCCGGAGGCAAGCCACTCCATCGGCTGAGCGCCGCTTTCCCACCACTGGATGTTCGGCTTGAGCTGATCGAGCTTTGCGAAGGCGCGGTCCTGCCCTGCTTTCGTCGCCAGGACTTTGTAGAGCTCCTCCGGCTTTACGCCGTCCGCGAGGAGCGCGATTTCCAACGTCATCCGCGCCTGCTTACGCAGCCCACGCTTCCCTGGCCACTTCTTCACGTCCCAGAAGTCCGCCCAGGACGTAACACCCGTCGTCTTGTCGCCGTCGTAGGCCAGTATCTTGGACCATACGAAAGCCCCCACTCCGCAGTCTGATTTCGCGGGCTCGATGATGTCTGGCGAGTTATGTAGCGTCGTCCATTCGAACGTTTCAAGAAGCCCCTGATCACAAGCCAGGATCATCTCGTTTTCGTCCATCTGCACGACGTCCCAGGTCGTGGTCCCTGTCTCGACCATCGCCTTCACTTTGGCGATTCCACCCGTATAGGACTCCTCTAGAAGAGGCGCTCCCGCCTTCTTCTCATATGGCTTGAACAGCGTCTCGCGCATGGCTTCTTGCGTCGCGCCGCCGAAACCGACGACCGTAAGATCGCGTGCAAGTGTGGGAGATGTGAGCGCAAGGCATGCAGCCGTGGCCATCAATGCGAATAACCGATGTCTCATTGGTTCCCCTTTTTTGTTGAGATCAGGTTCGGAAGTTAAGCTGCGGCCGACCGTGCGAGGTCAGCCAACGTGGTGTCGATGAGTTCAAGAGTGTCGTTCAGCACGCTCTCGTCGTGGCTGAGTGAGAGGTAGAGGCGTTTCAACTGAAGAGGCTGGAATATGTGCCGTCCGGCGATCAGCGCTCGCCGGAAGCGCATGTCGAGTTCGTTGTCGTTGCGCAGCAGGTCGGCGTATTCCTTGAACTCGCCGTCGAAGAAGTAGACGAGCCAGACCGAGCCGAACCCGGCTGTCTGAGCCTTGATGCCGCGGCGAGCGATGATCCCGTCGATCTCCGTGCGGAGATAGGCCCCGAGGTCGAACAGACGCTCGTAGACGCCGGGCTTCGAGAGCTCCTGAACCGTGGCTTTCACGGCCGCCAGGGACGAAGGCGTTCCGTTGAACGTCCCTCCCATGAAGACCGCCCCCTCACCTGTTCGGCCCACGCGCTCCATGATGTCCCGCTTTCCGGCGACAAGCCCGATCGGATAGCCGCTGGTCGCGGCCTTCCCGAAGGTGGCTAGGTCCGGTGTGACCCCCACGATAGACTGATAGCCGCCCAGGGCATGCCGGAAGCCGGTGATCACTTCGTCGAAAATGAGCACGACGCCGTTCTCGGTGGTGATCCTCCTGAGGTCATGCAGGAACTGGTTCTGTGCGATGACCGCGCCCATGTTGTGTGCGATCGGCTCGATTATGATCGCGGCAACTTCGCCGGGATTGGATCTGATGTATTCCTCGATGGCGTTCGCGTCGTTGTAGGGAAGTACCTTCGTGTAGCGCGCCGCATCGTAGAGGATGCCGTCAGACATCGGGTCAAACGAGTTGATCATCTGGCGGCTCGACTGGCCGTTCATGGCGACGTAGTCGTGCCAGCCGTGGTAGCCGCCCTGGAACTTGATGATCTGCTTTCGCCCGGTATATGCCCGAGCCAGCCGGAGAGCGTGGTAGGTTGCTTCCGATCCGCTGCTACAGAACGCGACTTGGTCGGCGCAGGGAATGGCGTCGACAAGTAGCTCGGCCACCTCAACTTCGAGTTCGAGCACGCCGGCACCAACTAGATCAAGGTTTTCGCCGACTTTGGCGATCGCTTCAGAGACGGCGGGGTTTCGGTGACCGAGCACGTTCGCACCAAACGCGCAGTGGTAGTCGGTGTAGCGGTTTCCGTCCGCGTCAAAGAGGTAGGGACCCTCTGCTCTGGAAAAGGCAATGGGCGCTCCCAACCGACGGCTGGGGCTGAGAAGGCCACCTGGGATGACGGCTTCGGCGCGGCTTGCAATAGTTTCGTTGTTCGTAGTCACCGGGTGTGTCCCCCTAAATGTTCTCGAGTACGACAGCTCGGATGCCGTCACCGTCGAGGCGGTAGTGTCTGTAAAGGTGGGTCGGAGGCGCGATCAGGCTGTACTCATCTCTGATCCCGTGCCGGACGAGGCGCGCGCCTTTGCCTTTTTCCGCAAGGACTTCCGCTACGGCACCGCCCAGACCGCCAAGAATGTTATGTTCTTCTATCGTGAGGATGATCTTTGAACGCGCAGACGCCTCGATAATGGCTTCCTCGTCGAGGGGCTTGATGGAATGCATGTCGATCAGGCCGACCGAGTGACCAGCCGCGTTGAGCTCTTCCATGGCCTTCTTCGCTCCATGGACCGGATAGCCCGCCGCGATGATCGTGAGGTCGGTACCGATTCCGTGGACGATCCCCTTGCCGAGCTGGAATTCGACGCCGTTCTCGTAGACGACCGGGTCGTGACCGCGGTGGATGCGAAAGTAGATCGGCAGCGGGTAGTCGACTGTCGCCTTGAGAGCCGCCGCGAGTGCGGGTCCGTCGGCAGTGGAGACCACCGCGAGGTTCGCGATGCTCCTCGTGATCGCGATGTCTTCGGTTGCGTGATGCGAGGTCCCGTAGAAACCAAGCGAGATGCCAGTGTGGTGTCCAATCAGGCGAACCGGCTGCTTACAGTAGGCGACGTCCATGCGTATCTGCTCGCAGCAGAGCAGCGCCAGAAACGAGGCGAACGTGGCGACATAAGGGATGACGCCGGTTGTCGCCATTCCAGCCGCAGCCGAGACCATGTTCTGCTCCGAAATGCCGAATTGGACGAAGCGCTCGGGATAGCGCTGTGCAAAAGCCACTAGGCCGTTGGAGTATTGCAGATCCGCTGTCCCGGCCATGACCGGATAACCAGCTTCCGCAAGTTCGATCAGGGCGTTTGACAGGGTCGGAAGCGACGGAGCGCGGCGGTTGACTTCGCGGTACTGCCACGAGTCCTTGGAAATCAGCTGGTTCATTGTGAAATCACCGAATTGAGGATCGTTTCGCGGGCGTTGGTTTCGTCTTCCGCGCCGAGGTATCCGAGATGCCAACCAGGCTCGGTTTCCATGTAATCAATGCCCTTTCCCTTCACTGTCTGCGCGATGACGCAGCAGGGCCGGGTCCGGCTCTTGTCGGCCTTCACCTGGCGGAGCAGAGTGGTGAGCGCATGCAAGTCGTGGCCGTTCACCGTGTGGACTTCCCAGCCAAACGCGCGCCATTTCTCGTCGAGAGGTTCCACGGCAAGGATGTCGTCCACCTTTCCGTCGAGTTGATAGCCATTGCGATCAACGATCGCGATGAGATTGGAGAGCCCGTGGCTGGAAGCTGAAAGAGCGGCCTCCCAAACCTGGCCCTCCTGCATCTCCCCGTCGCCTAACAGCACGTACGCATTGAAGTCGCGTTTCTGGAAGCGCGCGCCGAGGAGCATTCCGACGCCATTTGACAGGGCGTGCCCGATGGAACCCGAGCTGAAGTCGACACCGGGGACCTTGGTCATATCAGGGTGATCGCCGAGGGGGCTTCCGAGCCGCGTATAGGTGTCCAGCCAGGACGGATCGAAGAACCCGAGGTCCGCTAGAATTGGAAATAGACCAACGGCCGCATGTCCCTTCCCCATGAGGAAGCGGTCACGTTCCGCCCAGGCAGGCTCGCCCTTCTTGATCCGCATTACGTCGTAGTAGAGCGCGGCAAATATCTCGGCGCAGGAGAAGACGGAGGTGTAATGCCCGACCTTCGCGATCGAGATGAGCCTGATCGTTTCGAGTCGGACGAACCGCGCACGTTCGCGCAGGTACTGCAGCTGTTGATCAGACAATGGGTCGTTGTTGCGCGCCATCACAGGATGGCCGCTTGAAATAGGCGACGCTGACAAGAATGTGCTCCCGCTGTTCTCTAACTTATAAGTTATAAGATATAGGGAATCTGCAGGAGCGCAACAATTTTTTAAACAGCGCGGCGGTGGCAGTTCCCACCTGTCGATGGGCCTGCTGTCGGCGGAGCGAGAAACGAATGCAGAGGATCACGGCTGGGCCGGCTATTGCCGTCTAAATTACAAAGGCAACTCGGAATTGCCGAAGCCTGCATCGGAGCAGACCGCCGCTTACGTGAGGCGTGCCCCAGGAACGAAATACCGTTCCTCGGAGTGGCCGCGTCGATTTTCTGGCTCCGTGCCTATCATCGCTCGCAACCCACAATGGATTTCCGTTGTGTTGAAGGCGTTTCGGGCGAAGAGAAAGGCATCGCCTGGGCCCCCGTACAGTCTCGTAAAAGACAACCTGGATTCCGGTGTGCTTGCTTTGGCAGGTCCGGAAGAATGGACTGTACCTGTCTCTTCATCCGCCCCGAGCCCGCCAGTCCGGCGTTGGCCGAGCAAATTCTGGGCTCTTGCGACTCCAAAATCGCAGCCGGCTGCTGCGACAGCCTATCACGCCATGCTGGCGAGTGTCGAATTCGCGGAATTATGTAGCAAATACCACCGAAAGTGATGCGGCGCTGGCAGCTTTGAGCACCAGAGCACCGTCGTCAGCAATGCGCCAAAAGGCACTTCCGGTCTTCTCAGCCGCAAGATGGAGACGACGGGAAGCAGTCATGGGCAGACGAACCAGCTCGCCGACGACCGCTCCAAAGCCACCAAAGGACAAGCCCTCCTCCATCGAGGCCAAAACATCCTCGTCCTTGTCGCCTTCGCAATAGATAACGCGATCCGGATGCAGTCCGGCCTGCGACACGGCCGGCGCGAACAAGTCGGGCCGGGTCAGACACCAGAGGACCTTTCCCTTGGAGCGCTTTATGCCCCCATGGATTCAGTCCGCTGCAAGCAATTTCGCAAGGAAACGGCTGGGATGGTGATCTCATCGGCGAAATAATCCGGCAGGACGCCGACCTGCCGACAGCTCAACCCGACAAGCCTCACCGAATTCGAGTAAAACGTTCAATGCGCCCGATCGAGCCATATCCTTGATCTGAGAGAGGGAGCGATTGGGTGCCAGGTAGGTCTCGACGATCCTTTCCATCACCAACTCGGCCGCGTCGACAACTGGGCGTGATGAAAGGAGGCGCATCTGGGCGACCAGCGCATAGGAAAATACGAGGTCGGAGACATCGTCCTTCTGGTGGCTGATTGCGTCGCCGTAGAGTCGCGTGGCTTCCGCTATGAAATCGGAGAAGAGCTTTTCGCGCTTGGCTGTCTCGGCGTCGCGATGCTTTTCCCTGGCCTGTGATCGCTGGGTTGTCCAGGTGGTGATGAAGGATGTCAGGCTACCGATCGCGACGCCGGCGAGCCCCATCAGAGCAGATAGGTATTCGCTCAAGAGTTTGTCCTCTCAAAGGAAGCTAGCCCGGTTGTAACGACGCTGTGCCAATTATAGCAGCCGACCTTGCAAACTGGGCAGATGTCGGCGTGTCGGGAGCGCGTTATGAGGTCCTGTCTAGTCGGCGAGCGGAGGGCCCACCCACACGCCTGGCGGTATCGCCGGAATGTAATTTGCCAATCCGTTCAGCATCGCCTGCAAGACACTGTCGGTCAGTTCGCGCAGCGCATCGGCTGGCCCCACGAGACGGTCCACCAACAGGAGCGTCAGGCCATGCAACTGTGACCAGAACACCAGGATGGCACCGTCGAGCTTGCTTTCGTTTTCGGCGGTGTTCGGAATCTCGCACCCCAAGGCGCCGCCGCTCATCGCATCCACGATCAGTGCTTTCATCCTGTAGGCAGCGGTCCTCTCTATCGTCGGACGGTCGCTATCCTGGCCCGTCAGGTAGCCGCCGAACATCAATCTGTAGAGCGCAGGATTATGAACGCCGCCACAGACGTAGGCGCGTGCCATGGCAGCCAGTCGCTCGCGCGGACTGCCAAGATCCTTGGTGGCTTTGGCCATCCGCTCTGCCAGAAGTTCGAACCCTACCGCCGAAACGGCTGCCAGCAGCTCGCGCTTGTCGGCGAAGTGCTTGTAGGGCGCATTGTGGCTGACGCCCGCCCGCCGGGCGAGCTCCCGGAGCGAGAACTCCGTGCTTTGGGATTCGCTTAGAACTTCAAGGGCCGCATCTACGATGGCCCTGTGGAGATCCCCGTGATGGTAGGGGCGCTGATCTGCGGTCGAATTGGTCCTGCTCATACTCATCCATTAGGTTGCAATGTTGCCCGTGTCAACATTTTGTGACCGACTCAATGTTGACATTGTCCACTCTAGCTCCTAAGTGGTCATTGTCAACATCGGGCAGCGCCCGTTAAACCCATCCAGATTGGAGATTCAGATGAACTATCAAGACCGCAGCTTGGGAAAGACGGCAGAGACCAGCTCCGGCGGTGCCAAGTGGGATCTACGTCACCCCGGTTTGCTCATGAAGGACGGCGAGCGCGAGGTGCATGAGTTTATGGGCATGTGGCCCCTCAAGCCGGAAGCCGACCTCGTCAAGCTCACGAATACGCTCGCATACAATGAGTTCTGGACGCCGCCCGTGCTGAATTTCGCGGAAGCAACGACGCTGCTCGGCCTGATCAGGGCGGCGCGCTGGTTCGTCGGCACCAGCACCGAATTCGGGCCCACTCTCTATTTCATCTCGCAGTTCGACAGCAACCTCGACAAGTACTTCGATGACTTCGTTCTCAATGGCAGGGAGAATCTCGAGTGCATCTGGGGCCAGTGCATCGGCTGCCCTACCGGCCCGCAGGCAACGGCACATGACATTGTGCAGTATATCGCGCGCGGCCAGATCAAGACGCTCGCCTGCTACGATGCTTTCCCCGGCCTCAGCAATAGCCAGATCGAGAAGCAGGCCGACTGGTACGCAAAGACGCAGAAATTCCAGCGCGCAGTCGCCCAAGGCGACGGCAATCTCGAAGACAAGGTCAATGCCTTCCTTGGCGAGCTGGCCCAACCCTTCGATCATGTTCGCAGCGCTGCCGCCATCGACACTGATGTCGGCAATCAGCCGCAGTTTACGGACGTGCCCGAGCGGCTGGGTCTGAAAAAGGCGGCATAACTGCTGCCCTCAGGATCGACGCAAGAAACCGCTCTCTGCGTCGATCCCCCGAATTTCGGCGACCCGCCCACAAGGAGTCCAACATGCTCGCCACAACATCTTCGCCGATTTTGACGTCCGCTGATCTCAAAGCCAATCTATCGGACATCCAAGACAACATCGTTGCGCCCATACTGATGCGGTACGGACGCCACGTCTTCATCACATTCACCGATGGCGTGAGAGCGCGCACCTGGCTCCGCGAGATATTTAACCGAGTCAACGCCCGGTCCGAGGAACATGGCACACGCTTCACCGTCAATATCGGCTTCACCTATGAAGGGCTGAAGGTGCTCGGATTGTCCCAGCGCTCGTTGGATACATTTCCGCAAGCGTTCCAAATGGGTATCCGCGCTCGCGCATCTCTCGTGGGCGACGTGGGACCGAATTCGCCACAGTTCTGGGAAGGTGGCCTCGGCACCGCCGACATCCATGCGATGGCATATTTTCGTACGGATTCTGAAGAGGGTCGGGAAGAGGCAACGGACATAATGCGGGCGGTGATGGACGCCACTGGTGGCGTGGAGGTTCGCTTCGTCCAGGACACGACCGCGCTCGCCAATGAAAACGGCATTGGTTCGGAGGGCGAGCATTTTGGGTTTGCAGATCCCATTTCTCAGCCTCCCATCGAGGGAGCCGATGCTCCACATTATCCAGGTGACGGTGTGCTTGAACCCGATGGGACGTGGCGGCCACTCAAGCCAGGTGAGTTCTTGCTGGGTTATGAAGACGAGTCCGGCGCAAATAACGTACCGCGGCCTGAGCCCTTCGAACTCCGCGTGAACGGAACGTTCATGGTGTTCCGCAAGCTCTATCAGGACGTGGCGGCCTTTCGCCGATATCTCGCCAAGGCCGCAAAGGGATTATACGATGCTGACGATCCGTATCATCAGGATCTCGTCGCAGCTAAGATGATGGGCCGGTGGCGAAGCGGCTGCCCTCTTGATCTATCACCCGAGGCCGACGATCCAGAGATCGCGTCCGACCCGCTGCGCCGCAACAACTTCAGCTATGCAGGCGATGACCATGGGCAACGGTGCCCGCTTGGCTCGCATTTGCGCCGGGTCAATCCGCGCGAGACGCCTTTGAAGCGCGCGACGACAGTCAGGCGACATCGCCTGATCCGGCGCGGCGTCGAGTATGGCCCCCGATTGCCGGAGGGAGTGCTCGAGGACGACGGCGTTGACCGTGGACTCGTCCAACTTTTGATCCAGGCGGATATCGAACGGCAATTCGAGTTCATTCAGAAAGAGTGGATGGCCGGCGGCGAATTTATCGGACTTGACCGTGATGAGCGGGATCCGATCGCCGGCGTCGGTGGCACCGGCTCGCAGATGATGGTGCCCGGCGCCAAACGGCCGTTCCTGTTCGATTTGCCGAACTTCGTGACCGTCAAGGGCGGTGAATACCTGTTCGTGCCCGGCGTCAACGCGCTCAAGGGCATCATCGAACAAAAATTCTGAAATCAACAAAACGAGATCAATTCAATGTCAGATCACTTCAGCGGCCCTGCCGTGATGGACGATCCAGCGGCGGACATCACCGATTTCTACGCTTTTCCCAGCCCGGAGCGTCCAGGCAATCTTGTCCTGATCATGAACGCGTTTCCGATGGCTACAGAGCAGGCCTTTTTCAGCGATGTCGTCACCTACCGTTTCAGACTGCGGCCGCTCTTCCGATCGGCCGGCAAATTCCTGCACGGCCCGGCGGAGCGTACGATCGACGTTCGCTTCCGAGATGTGCCGAGCGTGACCGCGGTTCAGAAAGGGACCGTCATCACCTCGGACGGGCGCGAGGCGGACTTCGTTGTTGGCGAATCCTTGGAACTGGACGGCATGCGAGTCTTCGCGGGACTTGTCAGTGACCCCTTCTTCATGGACGTCGAGGCTACCATCCGCACTGACCTTTCGGGCAAGCTCTCCTTCAGCGAGAAAGGGACGAATACCGTACAGTTTCGCGACGTGCTGTCGATCGTAGTCGAGGTCGAGGCAGCATCGATTGTCGAGGGTTTCGAAGGTGTCACCCTCATTGCCGCCGTGGCGGAAACCGTTGTCGCGCGGCGCGGCAAGCCCATCCGGCTCGAACGGGTCGGCCGGCCGGAAATCAAGAACGTCATGCTGTCCAACGCGACGCGCGAGCCGAAGGGCGTCGAACTTCGCGACCTCTACAACAGGGAGGACGCGTTTTCCCTCTCCCGGGACTATCGGCCGCTCTACGAGGCGCGTCTGGCTGCGACCCTCGCGTTCTTTGATGCTCTCGACGGCGCAACTACGTGGCCGCCGGCTGCCGACAGGCGCCACCCCGCGCTCGATCTGCTGATGGAAGACTACCTGGTCCTGGATCTTTCTCGTCCCTTCGCCCCGGGAGGGTTCCTGGAGATCGAACACGCGGCGCTCGAGCATAGACCTCACGCGACCGCCGGCGGCCGCTGGCTCGACGACGACATCCTGGACGAGATGCTGACGCTCTTCGTCAACAGCGGCCACGGCAAGCGGCTGGGCGACGGGGTCGACGGCCCAACCAAGCCGGCGGCTCTGGTCTTTCCCTACGTGCGCGAGCCGAACCGGCGCACGGATCTTCCCATGCCCGCATTTGTGGAGAATTGAACATGGACAACGTCAAAGGCAATGGCAGTACCGACTGGTTCCTTCGGTATCCAGTGATGTCGACGCTAAGGCCCAGCTACCCGCGCGGGCCCTGGCACTACAAGGACATGCATCAGCTCATCGTCACCTACGAGAGCACCGCGGAGGCCGTGCGCGCCGTCGTTCCAAGGCCCCTCGAGCCCGCCGAAGGGAACCGCGTCACCATAGAATGGCGGAACATGACCGAGGTCAGCGGATTCGGACCGTATGTCGAGATCGGCCATTCGGTCGCCTGCACCTTCGAGGGAAGGCCGGTGACCTACGTCTTCCAGGCGTTCCTCAACAGCGAGTCGCCAACGCTCGCCGGCCGCGAGATCCTCGGCTTTCCGAAGCGGCACGGCGAGCCCGAGCTGAAGGCGGTCCGGGAGGTGCTGACCGGCACTCTCTCCTATGGAGGCACGCAGGTCGCGCTTGCCACCATGCCGTATCGCTCGGTCGACCTTTCGAACCGCCTTGGCGAGATCGAGCAGGAGCTGCAGGCCCCTCAGCTCGTGCTGAAGCTCCTTCCCGACGTGGACAACTACACGCCGAAGGTGGCGCAGCTCGTGAAGGTCAATCTCTACGATGTCAGGTTGAAGGGCGCATGGGGCGGACCCGCGGAACTGTTCATGGTCCCGCATGTCGGCTGCCCGGTTGCGGCACTCCCGGTCGTACGCGTCCTCGAAGGCCGCCAGCATCTCTGGGACATGACGCTCAGCGACGGAGAAGTCGTCTACGACTACCTGGAGGCCCAGCGCCGCTAGGCTTCATCAGACAATCCTGTGCGGCCGGATAGCCATCCTACCGCCATCAATGGAGAATTGACCATGAATGAACTCAAGGGCAAGGGCGCCGTCGTGACTGGCGCCGCATCCGGCATCGGCAGAGCGATCGCGACGGCGTTTATCGAGGCAGGCGCGAGCGTGCTGTTGTGCGATCTCAACGCAAAGGCACTGGACGATGTTACCCGCGAACTTGGCGGTCGCGCCATCGGCCGCGTTACCGACGTCTCCGACGAGGGACAGGTCGAGGGAGCGCTGCGGCAAGCCCGCGAAGCTTTCGGATCCTTGGACATAGTGGTCAACTGCGCAGGATTCGGTGCAATCACGCCAATCACCGAGCTGACTGCCGACAAGTGGCATTCCGTCCAGGCCGTGACGCTCGGCGGCGTCTTCTTTGGGGTCAAGCACGGCGCCCGCATCATGATCGAGCAGGGACGTCCGGGCGTAATCATCAATATCTCCTCGGTGAACGCGCGCCAAGCCGGCGAAGGCCAGGCGGCCTACTGCGCGGCCAAGGCCGGGGTGGACATGATCACCCGCTGCGGCGCCCTTGAGCTCGGCGGTCGCGGGATCCGGGTGGTCGGCATCGCTCCGGGTCTGGTGGAAACACCCTTGACCCGAAAGGAGCTTGAGAACCCTGCAATGCGCGACCTCTTCCTCGGCGTCATTCCGATGAACCGTGCCGTTGCAGCGGAAGAAATCGGCGCGGCCGCCGTGTTTCTCGCGTCCGACAAGGCAAGATCGATCAATGGCGACACGATCGCGATCGACGGTGGTTCGCTGACGCGGGGCTATCCGGCGCTCTTGACGGGTATCAAGGACGCCGCAGCATGATGACCGATCCCCGGCGCTATACGAGCGGGCGGATCGCCGTCGCCAACCTGTCGGCCTCGATCGGCAGCCTCGAGCGCGACCGCAGCGACGGTGCAAATCCGGAAAAGCTGCTGGCGCTTTCGAAGCTCCTTTTCCTTCGCGGTGACCTCTTGGGTCGCATCACGGACCACGACCGCGCCGAGGCAATCGCCAACGAGGCCGTTGCCCTTGCGCCCGGATCCGCAAGCGCGCTCCATGTTCGCGCCCAGATCGCCGGTCGCTTCCACCTGTTCGAGAAAGCAAAAGGGCTTCTCGCCGGGGCGCTCCTGGCTGGCTACTCAAAACAGGAAATCGACGCAGAACGGGCTGCCCTGCTGCAGGCGACCGGGCGCTACAAGGAAGCGCTGGTCTTACGTGAAAGACTGGCGAAGCGCGATCCGGCGATCAACACGCTGGGTAGCCTCGCGACGTTGCTGGCCGAAATGGGTGACTGGGCCGCGGCGGAAGTCTGCTACGGAGATGCCGCCGCGGCCGACCACGGCATCTCCCCATTTCCCTGCGGCCAACTTCTCTTCGAGTGGGGCGTGAGCGCGATGCGCCGCGGCGACCTGGACCGCGCGGAGGCAGTCTTTGCAGACCTCGAGGTGATCCTGCCTGCGCACGTTCCAGGACGCGGGCATCGAGCGGAAGTAGCGCTCGCGCGCGGAAAGCCGGATGTTGCGAAAGCTCTCGTCGCGTCGCTCGTCGAAACCTCCGACGACCCTGAGTATCGCGCGGTGCATGCGGAGATCCTCGATGCCCTTGGCGACGCCGGGGCGGCCAGGGAAGAAGCGAAGTGTGCGGCGGAAGGATATGAACTGCTTCTGGCGCGTCGGCCTGAAGCCTATGCAGACCATGCGGCGGCTTTCTTCATGGGAATTGGAAATCGTCCGAAGCGGGCATTCGAGCTTGCTCTGGCGAATTTCAAGCTCCGCGACACGCCGAGATCACGAAAGCTGCTTGCTCGTGCAAGCAACGCGGCCGAAGGCGCACCTGTTCGCGAGGTCGCGGTATGAACGCTCAGATATCCGCCGGGGCGAACCGGACATCGCGTCGCAGGATTGTTGTCATCGGAGCCGGCTTCGCGGGCATGGCGGCAGTCCACGCGTTGCGCAACAGCGACGCGGACGTCACGCTCGTCGACCGCAACAATCACCATCTCTTCCAGCCGTTCCTCTTTCAGGTCGCCACGTCGATCCTCGAGCCTGCGGAAATCGCCACGCCTATCCGTTCTCTACTGCACGAGCTGCCCAACGTCCGGGTGGAAATGCGAGAGGCGACGCGCATCGATCTGCGTCGCCGGGCCGTCATCATGAACGAAGGCGACCCTCTGGCCTATGACATCCTCGTGGTCGCGACGGGAGCGCAGACAAGCTATTTCGGCCACGAGCGGGAATGGTCGCAGCATGCGCTTGGTTTGAAGTCGCTCGGAGACGGCGTCGCGGCCCGAAACCGTCTTCTAAGGGCATTCGAGCGCGCGGAACTGGAGCCGGATCCCATGAAGCAGGCGCGCGACATGACGGTGGTCGTCGTGGGTGGCGGGCCGACGGGCGCCGCGATCACGGGCACGATCAGCGAGCTTACCCAAAGGACGCTGGCATCCGACTTTCGAAACATCGACCTCCGCAAGGCGCGCATCGTGCTTGTCCAGGCTGGACCGAGATTGCTGCCCGCATTCAGCGAGCGACATTCGGCCTACGCCGCCCGTGCACTGGAAGGTCAGGGTGTCGAGGTAAGGCTGGGTGCTCCCGTCACCGATGTTGACGCGACGGGTGTCACCGTCGGCGGCGAGCGCATCGAGGCGGCGACCGTCCTGTGGTGCACCGGCGTCGAGGGCGTGCCGGTGGCGCGCACACTCGGGGCGAATGTCGAACCGAACGGAACGGTGGCAGTGCTGAATGATTTTTCGGTGCCGGGTCATCCCGACTGCTTTGTCATAGGTGATGCAGCCCATGTGGTCGGCCGTGATGGCCGGCCGGTGCCGGGCCTGGCATCGGTTGCCCAGCATCAGGGCCGATATGTCGGCAAAGTTATCGCCGCCCGGCTAGCAAGCACGGCTCCTCCCAAGCCCTACGAAGCATTCACACCGAGCAAGCTGGCGACCGTCTCCCGGCATGTTGGCATCGCGGAATTTCGGGGTCGTTCGATCACCGGCTATCCTGCCTGGTTGATGTGGGGTCTGCTTCATCTTCGCACTCTGTCAGGCGGGGGCCACGCAAGGCTTTCCATCCTGGCAAACTGGGCCCGCCTTCTGGTCACCTTTCGCCGCAGTGGGCGGCTGATCGTCGAGCCAGCCGGGCTGATGGCTCGTCGGGCGCGCCCGCAAGTGGCCGAAGACACTTCAACTGAAACCTCAAACGTTGTCGTGCTTCGTCCATGACGATTTGGAGCAGCTAGATGCCGAAACCATCAAGAATCTCTCATATGCTCAGTGAAACCCTTTCGCGGCAAGCCATGATGACGAGGCCTCACCGCGTCCTGGTCGTCGGCGGCGGAATAGCCGGTTTGGAAATTGCCTCGAAGCTGCCGAAACGCATCGGCAGCATGTCGATTGCCGTGACGCTGGTCGACCGGGAGCCCGCCTACGTCTGGAAGCCGATGCTCCACACGATTGCTGCCGGAACGACCGACGTTTGGCAGCAGCAAACCTCCTATGTGGCCCAGGCCCGCAATCGCCGCTTCGTCTTTGAGCCCGGCGAACTAAAGGCAATCGACCGTAAGGAACATTCCGTCCGCCTCGGGGCGCTGGAGATCGATGGGCGCTGCATTCTGCCGGAACGATCCGTTCCCTACGATACCCTGATCCTGGCAGTTGGCAGCCAGGCAAACGATTTCGGGACGCCAGGCGTGCGCGAGCATTGCCTGACGATCGACAACCGGTCGCAAGCGATGAGCTTCAACCGCGAAGTCATGGCGCGCATGCTCGAAACACTCGCTGCCGACGGCACGCTGCACATCGCGGTGGTCGGAGGCGGCGCCACGGGCGTCGAACTCGCCGCAGAACTCATCCAACTCACCGAGGTCACAGCTCACTACGGCGCCGCGGGGCTACGTGATCAAGTCAAGGTTACGCTGGTCGAGGGGTCGCCCAACCTGCTCGGTGCATTCCCCGAGCGTGTGGCGATCGCCGCGCGCGAACGTTTGGAGAAGCTCGGCGTCACCGTTGTCACAGGCGCGCGGGTCGTCGCCGCGGAGGCCGACTGCCTTCGACTTGCGGATGGAGAGCAGATTCTTGCAGAGCTGAAGGTGTGGGCGGCCGGGGTGAAGGGTTCGGACGCCTGTGCCGCATACGACGGCCTCGAATTGACGCGCAACAACCAGATCGTGGTGAAACCCACCCTGCAGACGACCGTCGATCCTGCAATCTTCGCGGTCGGCGACTGTTCGAGTCTTGCGGCGGTCGACGGGGGCAAGCCCCTGCCTCCGGCGGCACAGGTTGCACACCAGCAGGCGTCGCACCTGATCCGTCATCTTCCCGGTTGGCTGCAGGGCCGAGAGTTACCACCCTTCTCCTTCCGTGACTTCGGTTCGATCGTGTCGCTCGGCGGCTACGGCGCCTACGGCTCGCTTGGACAATTCGGTCTGTTTACGGGCGGTTTCATCCGCGGACGCGCGGCCCAGCTCGGCCACGTCCTCCTCTATCGCAGCCACCAATCGCGGCTGCATGGCTTCTGGCGCGGCGGCCTGATTTGGCTTGCGGACATGATCAATTCCCGCGTCCGGCCGCGCCTTCGATTGCCCGACTGATGGTCCGAGCACCCACCACGCCCTGCCCTACGAATCCTTCCCCGCCGAAGGCTGCCGCATGACTCCTATTTTCCTCGCAACCGTTCTCCTCTCCGGGCTCCTCGCTGGCTTCATTCACGTGGTGTCCGGACCGGATCACCTCGCCGCCATTGCACCCTATGCCGTCGACGCCAAGGCGCGAGCCTGGCGGACAGGGGTTCGATGGGGAGTCGGACATAGCGCGGGTGTCGCTGGGGTGGGGTTACTGGCTCTACTGCTGCGGGACGCTCTGTCCATCGATCTTGTGTCCGCATGGGGCGAGCGCTGCGTGGGCGTCATGCTCTGCGCCATCGGCATCTGGGGACTGAGGGCGGCATTCACCGATCGCTCCGTTCTTCGCGACCATTGCCACCGCGGACAATCGCATGGTGCTCGACACAGGCATGCCGCATTCGCGGTCGGCACGATCCACGGGCTCGCCGGGAGTTCGCACCTGCTCGGCGTCGTGCCGGCACTCGCCCTGCCAACAGACGCCGACGCGGTGGCCTATCTGTTGCTGTTCGGTCTGGGCACGACTGCCGCGATGGCAGCCTTTTCAACGTCCATTGGCTGGCTCGCCCACCGTCCGTCCACCAGAAACGTCAAAGTACAAAACCTGCTCATGGCTTCGGCTTCGACAATCGCCATCGCAGTCGGGGGCTTCTGGCTCTGCCAGGGCATTTGAACGCACTCCATTCGTCGGCAGTGAGGAGCTCAGCCCCTCCTACGATGTCGCGACCATTAGCATGCAAAGGAAATAGCATTGCATTCTAGCAACCATTCAGACCAACTCCTGTCTCTTGCCCGGTACCGGCCGGGCGCGACGAACCCTTACGTCGACGACTCAGGCAGGCACGAAACGATTGCGACCCTGGAGAAGCTTGTTCGGGCGACCGCGCTCGCCATTCTCGTGGGATTCGCTGCGCTGCCAGCAGCCCGGGCGGGCGAAACGGCCCCGCCCCCGGCGGTCACCGATGAAGTCGAGAGCGTCGTTTCACAGATGGGCAAGACGCTCCGTGCCAGCGACATGACAATCACTGCGAGAACGATCAGGGCCTACTTGGACGAATCCGGGCAGCCACTTCACATTTTTCACACGATAAAAATCGCCGCGCGCCGCCCCGACAAGATCGCCGTCGAGTTTAGCGGCGACGATGGCAAGCACGATCTCTTTTACGACGGCAAAGAGGCCTCGGTCTTCTTCCCCGACAGCAGGAAGTACGTGACGATCTCGGCATCGGGTGACATACCGTCCGCGCTCGACGAGGTGGCGAACAGGCTGGACATAGACTTTCCGCTCAGCGTCCTTTTTGCGGGCGCTCCGGACAAGGTTCTATTGGACGATGCCACCGCCGCAAGGGAGGTAGGAACCGGCGATATCGACGGCATGGAATGCCGGCATCTGTTTTTCTCTCAGAGGTCCGGAATCGACCTGGAGCTGTGGGTGGAGAAGAACAGCGTGGCGAAGCCACGTCGTCTGATCGTCATCTACCGCTTGCTCCCGGGGCAACCCAGGTTCGTCGCGGAGTTCACGAGCTGGGAGGTCCGGTCCCGCCTGCCCGATGCCGAATTCGCCTTCCGACCGCCCGCCGATGCTACAAAGATCGAACTGACACCAGCAGTTGCGCCGCAGTCCGAGGTTAACAAGCGATGAACCATCTGAAGCTCACCTGCTGTGTTCTCCTCGCATTCACCGGGCCATCGAGCGTTGCCTTTGCCCAGTTTGCTCCGCCGCCCGGCGGACCGCCGCCTCTGCCGTCGGGACGGCCGCCTCATCCACCGATGGAGCGCCTGGACCGTCCGCCACTGAGTGCTCGGAACCGTCCGCAAATTGACCATCCGAACCACGCGCCAAATCTCGGCCCCGAAAGGAGGCGCTTGGCAGAAAGTCCCCGCCGCGCACGGAGCGCTCTGCCAGGTAATATCAGCCGCGACACGCTGAATTCCGGTGGCAATATAAACGCGAACCGCACCGTCATGAACTCCCGTGGCAACATCCTTGCCAAGGACTCAGGCAATGTCACGGTAAACAACTCCGGCGATGTCAGGATTTCTGGCAACGGCAACGGATACTTCGGTCGTGGATACTATGGCCGCGGGTATTATGGGAGCGGAGACTATGGTGGTGGCCATGGACACGAATACTATCGCCGTGGAGCCTACGCCCTCGGCGGATATGCAGTCGGCGTCACGACGGGTGCCGCGATCGCCTCGAACTCAAGTAGCGGCACATACTACACCTCCCGGTCCGAATCCTATGCGGACTCCTCCGCCCCCTCTCACAGAACCTCGTCGGGTTCTTCTCAAGCGACCTCTTCGGCGGCGTCTGGTTTGACATCCTCGAATGCGTCTGGCGGGACCCGTTCGGGCTCCTCGGCCAGGTCCCTTGCGGGTTCGTCCAACCGGAGCCGTTCCAACTCGTCATTGGGTCGCGAGGCGAATGGCCAATTGCGCCAAAGCAGCGTCAATGACACCTCAGCGTCCAGCAACCCGCTGATTGTTGGCCTGTTCGAGAGCCTGCCGCCGGATGGCACGACGTGGACACTGGAGGGTGCGGTCGATTGGCTACAGGCCGCCGCCGCGAACATGCGGATCGCATATGGGATCCAGGGGAACATCGTGGTCACGGGAGAGAAGCCGCCATCTGACCTCAACCGCGAGTCCGGCGGGAACTAGAACGGCCGATATGGCCGACGAGAGGTTCAGCGGCGACAGCAGAGCCGCCGCAACCAGCACTTTGCGGGATCGGGCATCTGCACCCTGCCGCGCACTGCAATTGGCGAGTGTCCCTGAAGTCCTCCTTCAACGGTCTTTGTGACAAAAGCGACGACCACGATGCGGTCAGTCACACGACCGGCTCGACATAATGTTGCGCCTGTCAACTTTTTAACGAACCAGATGTTGACACTGCCCACTCTTTCGTTTTAAGTGGCCATTGTCAACATTGAGTGATGCCTCGTTCGCATCCGATGAGAGACCGCGACGACGCGGCTCTGCCCTTGGCCACAAACCGTAACCGGAGCAAATATGCAGTCCTTTCGATTGCTGGGAATTGGTCTCGCCTGCGCTTTTCTGGCTGCCTGCGAAGAGAAGTCCGTGGTAGCGCCGCCGCCGCAGCAAGTCCGCGTCGTTGCCGCCGCCAGTGCGCAGTATCAGCCTAGTGCAGAAATTACAGGCGAGGTGAAAGCTCGGATCCAGACCGAGCTCTCCTTTCGCGTCAGCGGCCGCGTAATTGAGCGGCGGGTCGACGTCGGATCGCGCGTCCACGCCGGTGAGGTTCTTGCTCGGCTGAACGATACCGAGCAGCAGGCAGACGTAAGCGTCGCCCGAGCGGCACTGGATTCGGCAAAGGCCGTCACTAGACAGAAAAACCTGGCCTTCGAGCGGGCGAAGAGCCTGGTGCAGTCACAGGCAATAACCAAACAGGTCTTCGACACGGCTCAGCAAGAGTTGCTGAGCGCTCAAGCGGCGCTGGAGGCAGCCGAGGCCGCGCTGGCGACCGCCCAGGACGCGCTGTCCTACACCGAGGTAAGAGCCGACGCCGACGGGATCATCACGGCGCGTGGTGTAGAGGTTGGACAAGTGGTTTCCGCGGCGCAGTCCGTGTTCACCCTTGCACACGATGGTCAAAGAGACGCCGTCTTCGACGTCTTCGAAGCCTTCTTCCTCAACGGGCGGCCCTCGGCGGACGTCGCGGTCGCGCCGCTCGCGGACCGAGCTCACGAACTGCACGCCAATGTCCGCGAGGTGTCCCCGGTAATAGACACCAGAGCCGGTACGATCCGCATCAAGGCAGCTCTTCCGGCCGACACCCGATGGCCTCTCGGCACGACGGTCGTCGGCAGGGTTCAGTCCTCTCCGCGCTCGGGGATCGTCCTGCCTTATAACGCGATCGCCTCCGACCAGGGTGATCCCGCCGTCTGGCTGGTCGACACCGAAAAGCACACCGTCACCCTCCGCAGGATTTCGGTCGACCGCTACCGAAAGACCGACTTCGTCGTGGCTGGCGGCATCGCGCCGAACGACCTCATCGTCACGGAGGGAGGAAAATTTCTGAGGGAAGGCCAGGCAGTAGCCTGGGAAGGCAAGTGAGATGACCGTCAACCGCTTATATGCAACTCTTCCGCTTCTGCTATCGATCTCGTTCCTCGCCGGCTGCGATGAAAGCTCGGTCGCCGGGGAGCAGGTGAACCCCCGACCCGTCAAGACCGTGACGGCGACCGCGGAACCGGAGAAAATCGGAAGCCTGCCCGGAGTCGTGCAAGCCCGCGTCGAAACTGACATGGCCTTTCGGACACTCGGACGATTAGTAGCGCGCAGGGTCGAGGTCGGAGATCTTGTTTCTAAAGGCGAGGTCGTCGCCGAGATCGATCCGCTCAGCCTTCAGCTCGCGGTGAGGAGCGCGGAAGCCGATCTGCGCAACGCACAGGCGCAACTCGACAATGCTGCCATCACGGAAAGACGCAAGCGGGCGCTTGCGAACACCAACGCCGCCAGTGTTGCCGACTACGATCTTGCGGAGCAGCAGCTCAAGTCGGCCGAGGCAAACGTTGCAAAAACAACGGCAAGCCTTGCCAAGGCGCGTGAGCAGCTTGGCTACTCGGAACTGAGAGCCGAGTTCGATGGTGTCGTCACGGCCACGTCTGCCGAGGCGGGCCAGACGGTCGCAGCCGGTCAAACGGTTCTGAGGCTCGCCCGCCCCGAACTGCGTGACGTAGTCCTCGACGTACCGGAAGCGCTTTTGTCATCCGGCAGGGTAGGCGACAATTTCAACGTCGCGCTCCAACTGGATTCCCGGCAGGAGACATTGGGCAAGGTGCGCGAGATCGCGCCCCAGGCCGAACCCAGCACCCGCACTTACAGGGTCAAGCTCGCAATCGACCAGGCGCCCGAGATTTTCCGTCTCGGCGCGGTGGTCACGGTCAATGCCATGGCGGGGGAAACGAACGGATCCATCCCCCTGCCGATCTCCGCAATCAGCAACAAGGATGGCGCCGACTGCGTCTGGGTCGTGGACCGGTCGACGGGCACGGTGAAGTTCAGACCGGTCGAGCTCGGGGCGCGAGCCGCGGGGGCCCGCTTCGTCCGCGTCCTTTCCGGGCTGCGGGAAGGAGACGAAGTCGTCGTCGCCGGCGTGAACGAACTTGCCGACGGACAGAAGGTCAAAGACGAACAGGAGCCGCGCTCGTGAACAAGTTCAATCTCTCTGACTGGGCGCTCGAGCATCGCTCCCTCGTCTGGTATTTCATGATCATCTTCGCGGCCGCTGGCGCTTTCGCCTATCTCGGCCTCGGACGCGAGGAAGATCCATCCTTCACCATCAAGACCATGGTCATCCAGGCCCAGTGGCCCGGCGCTTCCGCCCAGGAAGTGACCGAGCAGGTTGCCGACCGCATCGAGAAAAAGCTGCAGGAGCTCGACAATCTCGAGCATACCCGCAGCATTACCACGGCCGGCCAGACGACCGTCTTCGTCGATCTGCTGCCGGATACCAACGCGCGGGATGTAAAGCCCACCTGGGCGCGGGTGCGCAACCTGATCGACGATATCAAGCACGAATTCCCGCAAGGCGTGGTCGGTCCCTTCTTCGATGACCAGTTCGGCGATGTCTACGGCAATATCTTTGCGTTCACCGGCGACGGATTGAGCTTCAGGGAGCTGCGCGATTTTGCCGAGAACGCGCGAACGCAGATCCTCAAGATCCCGGACGTGGGCAAAGTCGACATCGTCGGCGCTCAGGACGAGGTCATCTATCTGGAATTCTCCACGCGCAAGATCGCCGCCCTCGGCATCAATCGCGCCGACATCATCGCCACGCTGCAGGCTCAGAACTCCGTCACCCAATCAGGCTTCGTCCAGACGGGGCCGGAACGCATTGCATTGCGCGTCGGCGGGCGGTTCATCTCCGAAGATACCTTGCGCGGAATCAACCTCCGGGTAAACGATCGCTTCTTTCCCCTGACTGACGTCGCCACGATCACCCGCGGCTATGTCGACCCGCCGACGTCGTTGTTCCGCTTCAATGGAAAGCCTGCGATCGGGCTGGCGATCGGCATGAAGACAGGTGGAAACCTGCTCCACTTTGGCGAAGCACTCGAAAAAACGATGGCCCGCGTCATTCAGGACATGCCGGTCGGCGTCTCGGTCGAGCAGGTGTCCGACCAGCCGAAGGTGGTTGAGGAGGCCGTTGGAGGCTTCACAAAGGCCCTGTTCGAGGCTGTCGCCATCGTGCTTGCGATCAGTTTCGTCAGTCTCGGTGTCCGGGCCGGCCTTGTCGTCTCGATTGCGATCCCACTGGTCCTCGCCATCACCTTCATGGTGATGCTTTATTCAGGAATTTCGCTTCAGCGAATATCGCTCGGAGCGCTGATCATCGCGCTCGGTCTGCTGGTCGATGACGCTATGATCGCGGTCGAGATGATGGTGGCGCGGCTGGAGCTGGGAGACAGTCTCAGGAAAGCCGCCACCCACGTCTACACATCGACTGCGTTCCCTATGCTAACCGGCACGCTCGTGACGGTGGCGGGCTTCATACCGGTGGCGTTCAACAAGAGCAATGCAGGCGAGTTCACCTTCACTCTGTTCGTCGTCATCGCCGTATCGCTGGTCGTATCCTGGGTCGTCGCTGTTCTGTTCACACCCCTCATCGGCGTGACCATTCTTCCGAAGACGATGAAGAAGCATGCCGAACACAAGGGTTGGTTTGCGAAGGCGTTCTCGAACCTTCTGCAAGCCTGCCTGCGCTGGCGCTGGATCACGATCGTAGCAACGGTCCTGCTATTCGCAGCATCAGTCGCGGGCCTGTCATTGGTCCAGCAGCAGTTCTTCCCGAGTTCCGACCGGCCGGAACTGATCGTCGACTGGAACCTGCCGCAGAACAGCTCGATTGCTGAAACGAGCCGCCAAATGGCTCAGTTCGAACGGGAGATGCTGGCCGGCAACCCTGCGGTCGACCACTGGTCGACATACGTCGGGAGAGGCGCGCCGCGCTTCATCCTGTCCTTCGACGTCCAACCGGCCGACGTTGCCTTCGGCCAGACCGTCATCGTCACCAAGGGACTCGACGTCCGGGACAAACTCAAGCGGGACGTTGAATCGTACCTCCAGAAGACCTTTCCCGGCACCGACGGCTACGTGAAGCTTCTGGAAGTCGGCCCGCCGGTCGGCAAGCCGATCCAATACCGCGTTTCCGGCGAAGACTTGCAGACGGTGCGTGGTCTGGCGCAGAAACTGGCGTCCATCGTGGGCAGCCATCCCTCGCTGGGGAACCTCGCCTTCGACTGGAACGAACCGGCCCGCGTCGTGAAGATCGACGTGCTGCAGGACAAGGCGCGACAGCTTGGAGTGTCGTCCCAGGACATCGCGATGGCGCTCAATACGGTGGTGCAGGGGAACGCCGTCACCCAGGTACGCGATGACATCTACCTGGTCGATGTGGTCGGTCGAGCGGCTGAAAAGGAGCGCGAGTCTGTGGACACGCTCCTCGACCTGCAACTGCAAAGCAGCAGCGGCCAGTCGGTTCCGCTGTCGTCGGTTGCGACCTTCCGCTACGAGCTGGAACAGCCGACGATCTGGCGTCGTGACCGGATCCCGACGATCACGGTGAAGGCCGGGATCGCCGATGCGACGCAACCGGCGACCATCGTGAAGGATTTGTCGGATAAGATTGCCACGTTCGAAAGGACGTTACCGGCCGGGTATTCCGTGCAGGTCGCAGGCGCTGTCGAGGAAAGCGCCAAGTCGCAGGGTCCGATCGCGAAGGTAGCGCCGGCCATGTTCCTCATCATGGCGACACTCCTGATGATCCAGCTCCAGAGCTTCCACAGGCTGTTCCTGGTCTTCTCGGTCGCCCCGCTGGCACTCATCGGCGTCGTCGTGGCTCTGCTCGCTAGCAATGCGCCGCTTGGCTTCGTCGCGCTCCTCGGGGTGCTCGCGCTGGTCGGCATCCTCATCCGCAACTCGGTGATCCTGATCGTACAGATCGAGGAACTGCGCGCGGAGGGTATGTCGGCATGGAAGGCGGTGGTGGAGGCGACCGAACACCGCATGCGGCCGATCATGCTCACCGCCGCGGCGGCCACCCTGGCGCTGATCCCGATTTCGCATGAGATATTCTGGGGACCCATGGCCTACGCCATGATGGGCGGGATCGTCGTCGGAACAGCGCTGACGCTTCTCTTCCTGCCAGCCCTCTATGTCGCCTGGTTCCGGATACCGCGCGAGGTCGAGCAGCACTGACATGACAGCCCTTCTCTCGTACGCTCGGCGAAAAGCCCAGCTTCAACCGCCGCGTGGTCTCGCAAAGCCAGCCGCTACAGGTCGCGGCCGCGTGAGGCCGTGGGTCCCTGTCCTACTCACCATATCTCTTGTCGCATCGGGTTGCGCCGGCAGGACGCAGGACGTCCTTCGCCCTCTCGCCGTCGCCCCGACTGACACCAGCCGGGTCACCATGCTGGTCGCCACAACGCGCAAGCCCTCGGAGGATCCGGGCAAGCTCTTTTCCGGCGACCGTGGGACGGCGATTTCCCTCAACAGCGTCAGCGTATCGATACCACCTGATCGCGTTCGGAAGATCGGAGAGGTGCAGTGGCCGTCACGCCTGCCCCAGAATCCGGAGAAGGAGTTCGCCGTCACCGGGGTCTCCACCGTTTCATCCGAACGACAGGCGCGCGACTGGTTTGGAAAGAATCGAAACTCGAAGCGGCAGGTGCTCATATTCGTTCATGGCTTCAACAACACCTATGCCGACGCAGTCTTCCGCTTCGCGCAGATCGTTCATGATTCCGGAACCGACGCTGCGCCGATCCTCTTCACCTGGCCCTCGAGAGGTCGTGTATTCGACTACCTTTATGACAAGGAGAGCGCCAACTATTCGCGCCGCGCCCTGGAGGATCTGATCCTTCAGGCTGCGAAAAGCCCCGACGTCGACGACGTGACGATCCTCGCCCACTCGATGGGAGGCTGGCTTGCAGCGGAGGCCCTGCGCGGGGTGGCGATGCGCGAGAAATCGATCCCGCCCAAGGTCAGGAACGTCATCCTGGCATCCCCGGACATCGACATCGACGTGTTTCGCCGTCAGTTCACGGAGATGGGGCCGAGGCGGCCGCACTTTGCGATCCTGACATCGACGCGCGACAAGGCGCTGGGGGTGTCCGGCTGGCTGTCGGGCGGCGTCAACCGGGTCGGCGGCACCGATCTCAGGCCCTATGCACCCCTTCTCGAAGAACTTGGCGTTTCCGTGATCGATACGAGCGGCATCACGACGAGCGACCCGCTCGGTCATAACGCTTTCGCCGACAGTCCCGAGATCGTGCGCCTGCTCGGGAGGCGGCTGGCGGGACAGAGTCTCGAGGGCGCAAAGGCGAGCGTTGCCGACCAGGTCGGGACGTCAGCAGCCAATCTAGCAGGCTCGGCAGCGCGCGTCGCCGTTGCGGTTCCCGTAGCCGTGATCAGCCCGGAGGCGCGCGCCGTGCTGAAGCGGGAACTTTCATCCGACGATGGAAAGATCATCGACGGGCAGATCTCGTACTAAGCCTTCGTGGCGGGCTTCTGTGATGAGGGCCGTCTCAAGAACTTCAAGACGATAGAGTTCGAAACCGTACGTCCGTAGGAGCCGCAATTGGAAAGTCGGGTAATCGCACGTAGTCAGCCGTGCGCAGATGAGAGATCCCGTATTGTCGAAGCCGCCACGGCAGCATGCCGTCAATACGGTCCGTCAAAAACGAACGTCGCCGATGTTTCCCGACTGCTCGGGAAGTCCCCGGCAAGCGTGTACAAGGTCTTTCCTTCTAAGGCTGCCATATTGGATGCCGCGGCAGCGAGCTTATTCGAGAACCGTTTCTGCTTCACCTCCTCCGCCGACTGCGGACAGGCCAGTGCAACGGTGCGCTTGAAAGAAATCATGCTGGAACAGCATCGACTGGTGCTGCAGGCACGGGACAACGACGCCCAAATGTTCAGCCTCATGGCTCTAGCGGCCCAAGGCAATTGGCCATCGTTCAAGCAGCATTTGAAACGGCTTGAGGCCGCCGTGGCAGAACTCATACTTGCTGGCATCGTCGCAGAGGAGTTTGCACCGGCAAAAATCGAAGTGGCCGCCTCCTGCTTCTGCGCCTCGGTCAGTGTCCTTTGGGATCCCATAATCGTTGAGGTGCTGCCGTCGAGCCGATGTGAAGCTTCGGCTTCCGAACTCGTTTCATTTGCAATCGCAGCAATTCAGAGGTTCCGGGCACGGAAAGTAGAGGATCCCGGAAAGGTCGCGTGAGACGCGGGACGGGGCGCGCGCGGACCTTAGACGCATCCGGGGGCTCGACATCGAGCCCCTCGATCGAGTCGCATCGTGAGGAAGTTCAGGTGATTGATCCAGCCAGCCACGGGCAGCGTCGCTGGCGAAGTCCCGATAGGCCACCTGCTGAAGGCCGAATTCCCCCGCGCGCCTGATGGTCTGCGGGACTTGAGCCAGACGAACGGCATTAGGGGTGTGAATCTTTGGACTCGCTGAACGCCTTGCGATACCGAGAAAATCATCTTCCTCTCCCGATTGGACGGCGAAGCAGGCCCCGCCTGCTTCCCGGAGCCGCGCGAGCGGTGGGTTGGTAGGGGAAAAGGGGCTTTGCGGGGAACCGCCTGCACAAAGGAAGCGAAGCGGAGTGCGGAAGGCGGGCGAAAGCCCCTTTCGGCAAAGAGAAGGGCAAAGCCCTCGGTTCCCGCTATGCAAGGAGTCCGCGCGAATGCGCGTCCGTCCCGGCTGAAAGCCGGCTGCATCAGGGATCGTTACGCCTCTGGCGCGGAAACCCGGCACGGGGTTCCGTGGAGCGGCGGCAAAGCCGTTGCGGAGTAGAGCCTGCCCCGAAGGGCGGACCATGAATAAGCCTTCATCCCCGTCGCGAAATGCAGATTATTGCGAGCGAGTTTTGCTAGGGGAATAATTGAGGATTTCAGCGCCGCCGCCGTGCTCAAAAATTTCAGGAATTCAGCGACAATGCGATCATCTACTGCTGGAAATTACGCCGGTCATATATTCGTTCAGATCCCGAAAATCCTTAACCCTCCAAGTGAATGCAGGAAGCGTTACGCCATTTTCCCGCAGCGTCCTCGGAATCAAATCCCCATTTGGACGGAGTATTACGGATGAAACAATGACGCCGGGGTAATCGGCCAGCCGTTGCCTGAACGCTGCCGTTGTAAGATCAGGCGTAGGAGGAACGCTTTTTTGAGCCAACGGCCCTGTGCCTTTAATATCAGCCCCGTGGCACATAGCGCATCTCGACGAAAATATCCGTTCTCCATTCCTGCTGTCGGCAAGGGAAGCAGATGGGGTCAAAAGTGTTATTATTGCCAGCACAGCGATGAACGTTTCTTTGGCTTTCATTGCGCTGTGTGTCCCCTATGAGATCAGCGTTTCGCACCTGATTTCTGCGCAGTTACCAAGTATCGACTTTTGCGACAGCGAGGAAGCTCCTGTTTCGCCAACTCAAGATTCGCGAGAACCAACTTCGCCTTGCGGTCGCCACCCACCGGGCTGGCGACCCAGCGCTTGATGTCGGATTCGTGCCAGCCCGCGCCGTTGGCGCTGATCCTGACCTGACGCGGAAACGTGCCCTCGGCGATCTTGCGGTAGAGGGTGGAACGGGACAGTCCGGTGCGGGCAAGGACGGTCTTCAAACGGATGATGCGGTCTGGTTCGCGCTTGGCTGGCGTGCCTCCTGCTGGCTGTTTCAGGTCGCTGCTGAGACCAGACAGGACAGGCGGTCAGGTCCGCGCAAGGCGCAAAATCCGAGCGTGCGGCCATGGCGTGGCCGAGGTCGAGACCATGGGTGAAGGCCAGTGCGCGACCGATGCTGCGGCCCGAGTCGAGCTCGCCGCCGATGCCGAGGTCTTTCTTGCGACCGGCGAGGATGGATTCAAGCTGCGGATCGCGTTGCAGGCTGTTGGCCATGTCGCCCATCTGCGAGCGCGTGGCCCTGTAGCCGGCCATGTCGCCTTCCCTGTATTGGCGCTGGCTGGTTCTGGTCGAGCTTCTGCCAAGCGCCGGGCGAATGGCGCAGGCAGTTGGATTGCTGGCCAACGAGGGCCGGTCATCAGGTCATGTTGAGCAATTCCAGAGGGCCGGAAACGATCCGGCACATCGGTCAGCAGATCGGTTGTGAAGTCGGGAGCGTGGATGACGTTGCCGCGTTCGGTGATCAATGGCCTGAGTACGGCGACCAATATTGTCGCCGCGCCACCGCTCACGATAACGTGAGCGCTCGCCCAGAATAAGCGCGCAGCTTCCTCGGTCTCCTACTCCGGCGACGGACGTTCGAAAGGAGAACGGAAATGCGCAAGGACGAACAAGTGACCGATGCTGCCTTCGTGCTGACGCGCCGGCATGCGCTCGAATGCATGGTATGGGCGGGAACGGGCGTGGTGTGGACCGTCTCGGGCGGCATCCCCAAGTCGCTCGGCTTGCTCGACACAGCTCAGGCCGCCGACACCGCGCAAGGCGCGATGACCTTCCTGCAGATCTCGGACAGCCATATCGGCTTCGACAAGGAAGCCAAGGTGACCGCCGTCGATACGCTGACCGAGGCGATCGACAGGATCAAGGCGCTTCCGGTGAAGCCCGCCTTCATTATCCATACGGGCGACATCACCCATCTGTCCAAGGACGGTGAATTCGACGACGCCGCCCGCATCGTCGACAGCACGGGACTGGAGGTTTTCTACGTTCCCGGCGAGCACGACCTGATCGATCCGGGACAGGGCAAGGCCTATCTCGATCGCTATGGAAAGGGAACGCTCGGCGCCGGCTGGCATGCATTCGACCGCGACGGGGTCCATTTCATCGGGCTGGTCAATGTCGTCGATCTCAAGGCGGGGGGGCTTGGCAATCTCGGCGCCGAGCAACTCGCCTGGCTGAAGAATGACCTCGACGGGCGCTCGGCCTCGACGCCGATCGTCGTCTTCGCCCATATCCCGCTGTGGTCGATCTATCCGCAATGGGGCTGGGGCACCGACGATGCCGCGCAAGCACTCGCGCTGCTTCGACGCTTCGGTTCTGTGACTGTTCTCAATGGCCACATCCACCAGATCATGCAGAAGGTGGAGGGCAACATGGTCTTCCACACCGCCCGCTCGACGGCTTTTCCGCAACCGCAACCTGGCACGGCCGACAAGCCTGGCCCCGTGATCGTTCCGGCTAACCAGTTGCGGTCGATGCTGGGCCTGACCTCCGTCGACTTCACGGTCGGCAAGGAAAGGCTCGCGATCACCGATACCACCCTCGCCTGAGAGGGCTGTCATGAACGCGCAGGAAAGGAGCAATCACCATGCCCGGCACGATGCTTAAGTCCGCCAAGATGGCGCTTGCCGCCGCGTTCGTCGCCCTTCTTATCCAGCCGATAGCCCCGGCTGGCGCAGCAGAGACGCGGGTGGTAATCTCGAATTTCACATTCAAGCCGCAGGCGTTGACGATCGAGCTTGGCGACACGGTGCGCTTCGTCAATTCCGATGACATGGTCCACACGATCGTGGCGGGCGACGGCAGCTTCCGCTCCGGGCCGCTCGATACCGACGACAGTTTTGCCCGGACCTTCGCGCAATCCGGCACGGTCGCTTATTTCTGTGGTCTGCACCCCTTCATGAAGGGTAGCATTATCGTCAAATGACCGTCCGCGGCGGCGCTCAGCCGGCGCGGCAAAGAAGGACACGAGCGCTGTGCACGAGGATCAGCCGGCAATCCGATTCCGGGAACTGGTCGTGCCGCACCTTCGGGACGCGCTGATCTTCGCGCGCGGGCTGATGGGCAATCGCGACGATGCGGAGGACGTCGTGCAGGAGGCTTGCCTGAGGGCGTACGCCGCGACTGGGCGCGGCACTGTGCTGCATCCGCGTGCTTGGCTGCTGGCCATCGTGCGCAATACCGCGTTCACCTGGATGGCGAAGAACCGCCCGAAAGCGGTCCTTGTGCTCGGCGACGACGTGGAGATGGAGCGGCTGGCCGAGACGGCAGGTGCAGCTTTGACCGGTACCCCGATCCTGACGCCGGAGGCCGAACTGATCCGCAAGGCCGAGGCCGCCGCCATCCAGCGGGCCGTTGATGCGTTGCCGGCGCCACTGCGCGAGATTCTGGTGCTGCGCGAATTCAATGATTTGAGCTATCGCGACATCGCCGACCTTTTGTCGGTGCCGATCGGTACGGTGATGTCGCGCCTGTCGCGCGCGCGCCTCCTGCTCGCCACCTCGATCGCGGAGGCCCATCGTGACTGAAGCCAGATTGCCGCCGGAAGCCGATCTTGTATTGCTGAACGCGCTTGTCGACGGCGAGCTCGACGCGCCCACCGCTGCAGCGCTCGAACGCCGTATCGCGGACGAACCGGAGCTTGGGAAGGCCCATGAGACCATCATCGCTGCGCGCGCGGCACTAGCCAGGCTCGAACGCCCAGAGGTTGGCACGATGTTGCTCGACAGGATCGAGTCCGCCGCCGGCGCTTCCGGTCCGACTTCCCCTCCGCGGCAACCACGCTGGCAGGTGGACTGGCGGGCGCTGGCCGCCTCCACCGTCGTCGCCCTCGTCGCGGCGGGGAGCGGCGGCTACTGGCTGGGTGTGAACCGGCCAAGCGAAACCACCAGCGATCTCGTGGCAAGCACCCACCACCGCAGCCTGCTTGCCGCAAGCCCGGTCGACATCGCCTCCTCCGATCGCCACACGGTAAAGCCTTGGCTCGACAACCGGATCGGCATTTCGCCGCCGGCGCCCGATCTGGCCGCGAAAGGCTTCTCGCTTGTCGGCGGCCGCGTCGACGTCATCCGTGGCAATGCCGTCCCGACACTCGTCTACCGCCACAACGAGCATCTCATCACGGTGGTGGCGGAGCCGGCAGCGGCCGGAACTTCCGGCCCCCAAAGCCAACAGGCCGACGGCTACAACATGGTGAGATGGACGAGCAGCGGCTTTAGCTACTGGGCGGTGTCCGATCTCGAACGCGCCGAACTGGATAGTTTCGTTACAGATTACCGCACTGCCACCAGCGCGACGGCGCCGCCTGAATCGTGATGTATGATGCGCGCTGTGCATCACGGATCAGCCGCTGGATGCCGTGGCGCAGCACCGTACTCGCGCCGGATAAGGCCGCATCCTCGTAGGACCCGACGGTCTGCCACCGCTCCTGCGCCGCGCGTTTCCGGCAAAGCCGGAACTGGTCTTCAATCGACGCCTCGCTTTGATTGTCGGACGAATAGCGGGCGTAAAGCGCAACGCTGGTCATGGGCGGTTCTCCGTAAAGATCAATCCTCGTCGGCCTCATTGCGAGGCGCATTCATTGGCGGCGGATGCTTGCAGCCGGGCAACGTCTTCCCGCGCCATCTGCCTCCCGATCAGACGGGCAATGTCGAGCACCACCCGATCCAGCTTTTCCAAGGGCGCAACATGCTCCCCGCCCTCTGCCTCTCCTTCCGGCCCATTGTCAGGCCGTCCTCCCGCATCACATCGAGCAGTTTGGGTGACAGATGAGCAAGCGTGAGCCGCTGGCGCACGGTGATAACCGACTGGCCAAAACGGGAGGCGATGGTTTCAGGAGCTATGCCGCCTTCGGCCAACTGCCGGTACGCGAGGATTTCATCGACGACATGCATGACCTCCCGTTGCACGTTCTCGGCCAGCGAGATTTCAGGATCGCTCCCCTCCTCCCGCAGATTGCAAGGGATTGCGACATCCTCGGCCAGACGCCCCTCTTTCGCTAGCAGACGCAAGGCCGCAAGACGGCGCGAGCCCGCAATCACCTCGTACCTGCCCTTCTTCGCCTTCCGTACCGTCAGGTTGTGGATAAGACCGTGGACCTCGATGCTATCGGCCAACTCGGACACACCGATATCGGCATTGACGCGCCGGACATTGGCCTTGCTCGGCACAAGTCGGTTGAGGGAGATGGGCTCCACGGTATGTTGGATGCTGGCAAGAGCCTCCACATTGGCAGTTTCGGCAGCGGGTGCTGATATTACGGTTACGATATTCATGGTGTTGTTCCTTCCTGTTTCGTTCGTGGAACACGGGGCAGAACCGCGTTCTGCTTCCCGGGGCCGCGCGAGCGGTGGGGTTGGAAGGGGACAACAGGCTTCGCGGGGAACCGGCTGCACGGAACGCAGTGGAGGAAGCTGGGCGGAAGCCCTGTTTTTTGGGGGAGAAAAGGGGCAAAGCCCCTTGGCCCCCACCACGCGATAAATGCCGCGGGAACCGCGTTAGCATTCCCTGCCCGACATCAGATACTTGCGACCAATGATGCATTTACGACAGCGTTCAACGCTCACTATCCCTCCCTCCCCAAAGCAGGATCCGAACGCCGTATTACACTGTTAATCTTTGATTAAGTCCTTCGGTTTATACCGTACCCATGAGCAAGAAAGTCATTTCATTTCGATTGTCGGACGAGGAACTGGCGAAGCTCGACGAAGCATGTCGGCGACTGAGTCAGAACCGTTCCGAAACCGTCGTTTCAGCCATCGAGGTTCTTTTGCGTGACTACGTTCATGAGGGGGGCACCCTCATTCAACGGACACCTTGGCTGTTTGAACCGCCCACCAACCCGGAGAAACCCGAGTGATGAATTTTGACTTTAACAAGCTGCTGTTGATGCTCGGCGGTGTCATCATCCTCGTCGGGGTCACTGCCTTCTACGGGAAGAGCATTGAGATCTCGCCCACCGGTGGCCTTAAATTTGAGAGCGCACCGAATTCTCAGATGAATAAGCCCTGAGGGGGACAAGACCAGGTCGGCGCAGTCCTAACCGTCGAAATCCGAGTTTGCAATGCATGGCTGTGAACAATTGATAACGGCATGTCCTTAAAGTTGTCCAACTCTAACAACTTTCGAACGCTTCGTTGTCGAGGAAACAGACGTGAATATAGATACGTTAGTCTTGATCATCGCGGACCAGAATGGGGGCAAAAGCAACCAAATGAGAAGCGTTTTCGAGGAGCACGAACTCTACCATCAGTATGACGGTTACCCGAAAAGGGCAACCAGCCCGCGCCTATTTTCGTCCAGTGGGCCTTGTCGCCCTCGCCTTCCACGACATAAACGGCGTAGTCGGGTTTGCTCTTTTGGGTTGGCTTCATGTTCGGTTCTCCCGTTGGTTATCCGGCTGCGCCTGTCGCGGCCGGTCGGGGGATTTTTGCGCCCGCGTTTTCTGAGCCGAAGGCAACCGCAGGCAACGGCAACACGGGAGCGAAGCGAATGGAGCGGGCAGCCGATTGCCGGCGGCAGAAGCCGGGCGCATGCCCCGACCGTTCCGGCCGCGTAGCGCAGACGGTAACGGGGAACGATAGGAAGGTACCTAGAATAGCCACTGCGCGCGGCTTCTGGGTGGACCGGCTAGTAAAGCGTGATCAGGCGCAACGATCGGCTGTCGGGCTTATACTCCATGGCGGCAAGGAGCCGGGTTGCTGCCTCGTCCACGCGCGGCAACTCCACGATGACGTTGAACTTGGAAACCTGGTGGGTGTCGTCGTACGACATATTGTAGATGTAGCTCGCCGAGATCTTGGATCGGATAAGCGCCGCAAGCTCGTCCTCGGTCACTTGTTCAAGTCCGGCACGCGCAAGGGAGCCGGATTTGGCGGATTTCAAATATCCGAGCTTCGCTTCCTCGACCTCAACGGAAAAACCCTCAAGCGGCTGAGGATTGGGGTTGATCGCATTCAGGGCGAATTCGGTATCAACCTCAAAGCCGGGATAGACGGGCCGTTCGATCTTTCCGCACATATTGATGTCTTCAGTGTTTGGCCGGTCATCCTCATGGCCCTGGATAATTATCGTACGATGCTTGATGAAGGCATCTGCGAGCATCGTGGATAAAAGCAACTTAAATTGGGATGCATAGGTCGTATCCGCGTGGCCGATATAAGCTTGCCAGCTCGCCAATTCCTGATGGAATCGCGCCATCATCGCCTCAGTGAGGTTGTTGATGTAGACCACGAAAAACTGATGGCTGTATTCGAAATCGACATCCCTGGTTAGGACGACGGACTGCTGCATGGCGTTGAATAAGAGATCTTGAGCACCGTGGTCGCCAATGTAGTCCCCTACCAAGACGGAGTGATTGCTGTTTCGATCAAAGAGGGGAATGATCTTGCGAAAGACCTGCAAGCCGTACCAGCTATTTTCAATGGCATTCCGATCGAAGACGAGCGCCATTTCTTTCCGTTGTCTGTCGGGAACGAGCGCGGTTTTCAGGTCCGTATAGCGAATCCCCTTTAGAGCCAGCGCTTCCTCGGTCTCATGCCTGAGACGCTGGATTTCACGGAACATGGCCGCAGGCGAGACCTTGAGATAATCGCGGGTCACCTCAAGGAACACATTGCCGCGCGCATTGAGTGTGTGAATCGGCCGAACTTCCAACACGTTCCCTCGCCTTGCGGTCGTCGATTAAGCTTCGTCGGCCTTATCCTGCTTCGCGATGAGAGCCGCCAAGTCTTCCCTCAGACGTACCGGCACGTCCATACGCTCGTGGAGAAGGCTCATGACACCAAGATCGCCATTGTCCAGCTCACGAAAGAAGATGTAGTGCCGCTCGTACCGACTGAAATAAGCATCGCGTTTGACATCAGCAGGAACCGCAAGCTTTTGCGGCAACTTCCGCCATATCATTCGATTGTCGCATAGCCGCCGCAAATGGGCATGCAAGCCTGTGATGTAAGTCACGGCTTGCGCTTCGCCCCAATCCTCGACGGTATCTTTCCAAATCTTGTCCTGAGCGGCGTCCGCGCGCGGATAAAACCGATACGTCGCCATGATTAGCGGCGCTGGTTGCGACGAATGACATCCTCGGCCGTGACGGTGACAAATTCACTGTCATCGGCCCGCATGGCGGGGGACAATTCCTTTTGCAAGACCTCCCAAGCTTCCTCGCGGGTCTGCAAATCGCGACGAATCAATGCACGAATATACTCACTGGCATTCTCGTAGAGACCATCCTCACCGATCTGCTGCTGAAGATGAGCTTCCAACTGCCCGCTCACCCGCACATGAATGTTTCCCGATGCCATGGCCTACTCTCGTTCTCCTTTTATTGTGGGTTTTGTAACATATATTGTCAATATTCTTCACAAATCGCCTCAGTAAGCCCAACCACGCCCGGAGGCGTGGCCGAGTTTTGAGAAGGCTAAACCTTCCGTGAGTGCCCCGCCAAGCGGGCGCTGCGAACCGGCAAGCGGTTCGTGTGGACACCCGTTCGGGTGTCTCGACGAGGCTGTGGAGCCTCGTTTCCTTGGAAGGGCGGCGCTGCCGCCGCCCCCGGCGCCTTCCGTGCACGGTTGACCCGCTGCCTGGGCTTTCGAGCGTTGATGACGGAAGCATCCAAAGTGGTTTTGATGTGTGCCGCGTAGAATTTCTCGATCATCTCGACGCTCGTGCGGCAGTTTTTGGCAATGGCGTAGACGTCTGCCCCTTCCATGAGCCGAAGGCAGATATAGGTGTGACGTAGGCTGTATGCTGTTCGGGGCTTGCCGTCGCGGTCCAGCTTGAGATGTTGGGCTTTAAGAAGATTGTTGAACATCTTGAGATAGTGGCCGGGGAAGACCAGATCGGTCGGGCCGGGCAGCTTCGCCTCAGCTTCCCCGACCTTGCGATTAGCCTTCTCCTCCCGAACCGGTTTAGACCGGTCCCGGAGACGCTCGTAGGGTTTGACCGCGCCAGGCATGGACTTGCACCAGCCGATACCGCGCTTGCCACGCGCTTCAATCTCGAGAATGCGCTGACGGCTGTCGGGATCTTCCACGATGGTCACGTCCCGGTGCTGGAGCTGTTTGGCCTCGTCAGGCCGCAAGCCCGTATTGCCCATGAACAGCACGAAGTCATGAAGTTGCTCGGCCTCCCACCGGTAGTAGGAAGCCTTCGGCTCCTTGGCGTTCTGGCGGGTCGCCTCGTAGAGCTGCTTGTACTCGGCCGGGCTGAACCACGGCCGGTGCATGATCTTGCCTTGCGTCGTATAGGGTGGCGATAGATCTGGAAGGTGGCTGAGCCACTTGTGTCGGATGGCAGTTTTCAGGACCTGCCGGAGTGTACCAACCTCGTCATGAAGCGTGCTACGGGCCGGAGGCTTGCCCGTCGTGGACGTGCCAATACGGTGAACGCGGTAGTCCTGCACCGTCCCCGCCGTGATCTCCGACAGGCCCATCTTGCCGAAGAACGGGATCAGATGAAGCCGCAGGCGGATGCTGTGGCCCTCAACCCACTTGGGACTGCGCTCACCTTCGGTGATGACGGCATATTCCTGCTCGAACTTCTTGGCCGCTTCGGCCAAGGTCTTTTCAGTCTTCATCAGCCCCGCAGCCAGCTTGCCGCGCAGCCCGAGATACCAATCCTCGGCAAAGGCCTTGGCTTGCTCCAGCCCGGTTTCCTTGGTGCTGGCACGATACTCCCGGCCCTTTACCGATGCAGAGCAATGCCAGGTGAGGCCGCCACACGTTGACCTTCCCTCCGAGGATTTCACGGCTCGCCATACCGGCCCCCTGCTTTGTTTCTGCCTTCGATATGGGAACAGGGAATCACGCGAACAAGGACGCGTCAAATGAGGGGCCGGTTTTGTGCTAGCCGTGTGTTAGGACATTTTGAACGCAAAAAGGGCTCCGAGTTTCCTCGGAGCCCTTTGATAAGTCTCGTAAAATTTGGTTGCGGGGGCAGGATTTGAACCTGCGGCCTTCAGGTTATGAGCCTGACGAGCTACCGGGCTGCTCCACCCCGCGTCCAGCGCAAATCCCTATGGGATTTGTCGCGGTAGCGTAAACCGCTTT
>NZ_JBCHVG010000022.1:0-79036 GCF_050474445.1 Ensifer sp. B1-9 | reverse complement strand
TCGTCACCGACAACCTGTTCGGCGACATGCTGTCGGACGTGGCGGCGATGCTGACCGGCTCGCTCGGCATGCTGCCGTCGGCCTCGCTCGGCGCCCCGGATGCGGTCAGCGGCAAGCGCAAGGCGCTCTACGAGCCGGTGCATGGCTCGGCCCCGGACATCGCCGGCAAGGGCATTGCCAACCCGATCGCGATGATCGCCTCCTTCGCCATGTGCCTGCGCTACTCCTTCAACCTGACGAAGGAGGCCGACAATCTCGAAAAGGCGATCGCCAATGTGCTCGACCAGGGCATCCGCACCGGCGACATCATGGCCGAAGGGGCGAGGAAGGTCGGCACGACAGAGATGGGCGACGCCATCCTTTCCGAGTTCAAGGCGCTGTCGGCCTGATCAGCGGACGATGCCGCATGGCACCGGCCTGAGGCCGGCCACCACCCGACAAACAGACACCTCCGGAGCGCATCCGGAGGTGTCTTGCGTTTGACGCCTTGAGCGACAGTATCGCGTCAGATCGTGATGCCGCCGTCGATGTTGATCGCCTGGCCGGTGATGAAGGCCGCCTCGTCAGAGGCGAGAAAGGCGCAGATGGCAGCGATCTCCTCCACGGTGCCGAAACGCCCGGCCGGCTGTCGGCTGATGAAGGACCGGTAAGCCTCGTCCCGGCTGCCGAGTTTCTCGCCAAGTTCGCCGATGCGATCCTCCAGCGAGGGCGAGGCGACCGTTCCGGGGCAGACCGAATTGCAGCGAATGCCCTCCGACACGTAATCTGCCGCGACTGCCTTGGTCAGGCCTATGACGCCGCCCTTGGCGGCGCCGTAAGCGGCGCGCCGCGGAAAGCCCTTGATCGAGGAGGCGACCGAACCGATGGTGATGATGCTGCCGCCATCAGCCTTCATCTTCGGGACCGCACCGGCAATGACGTTATAGGCGCTGTCGAGGGTGATGTTTACCGAGCGGCGCCAGTCGGCAGCCGAGCATTCCTCGATCGTGCCCTGATGCACATAACCGACGGCATGCACCAGGATATCGATCCGTGCGAAGGTCTCGAAATAGGCGGCGACAGCTGCGTGATCGGTCGCATCGAGCCGCGTCGTCGCGGCGCCGTCAAGGGTGGCGAGCAGGTCGGCGTTGATGTCGCTGGCGTGAACCTCGGCGCCCTCCGACATCAGCCGCTCGGCGACGGCACGGCCGATACCCTGGCCGGCCGCCGTCACGACGGCCACGCGTCCGGCCAAACGTTCCGTCTTTCGATTCATGGTGAGCCCTTTCTGCAAGCCTAGAGTGACTGAACGATCTGGCGCTGGCGGCCGAGCCGGTCGATGCCGAGTTCCACCACGTCGCCGGGCTTCAGATAACGCGGCGGCTTCTTGCCCATGCCGACGCCTGGCGGGGTGCCGGTGCAGATGAGATCGCCGGGCTCAAGCACGCAGAACTCGCTCACGTAGGAGACGATGGTCGCGACATCGAAGATCATGCGCTCGGTCGTGCCTGCCTGCATGCGTTCGCCGTTGACGTCGAGCCACATCGAAAGCGCCTGCGGATCCGGCACCTCGTCACGGGTGACGAGCCACGGACCCGTCGGGCAGAAGTTTGGGAAGCTCTTGCCCTTCACCCATTGGCCGCCGCGCTCCATTTGCCAGGCGCGTTCGGAGACATCGTTGACAACCGTGTAGCCGAAGACATGGTCCATCGCCTCGCTACGCGAAACATTCAATGCCCGCTTGCCGATGACGATGCCGAGTTCGACCTCCCAGTCGAGTTTGGACATCGTCCTGGAATGGAGGATCGGATCGTTCGGGCCGCAATAGGTGCCGGCCGCCTTGTTGAAGAGGATTGGTTCAGCAGGCACCGGCAGCCCGGCTTCAGCAGCATGGTCCGAATAGTTGAGGCCGATACACCAGATGTTGCGCGGTTGCTTGATCGGAGCGCCGATACGCGTCGACAAAAGCGCAACCTCGGGAAGTGCGTCGAAATCGGCGTCTGCCAGCTGCGCGCTTACAGTTCCAATCGTTTCGGGCGTGACGTCCTCGATCAACGAGGATACGTCCCGTGCTTTGCCGTCCTTGTCGAGTACGCACGGTTTTTCGCGACCGATGTCGCCTATCCGGACCAATTTCATACCGTCATCCTCTTGTTCTTTTTAGACCACCAGGTGTTGTGCAGCGGAGCGCCGGCCACGAACGCGCTGGCACCGAGCTGCTCCTGGATTCGAATGCATTCATTCCACTTGGCCATTCGCTCCGATCGCGTGAAAGAGCCAACCTTCAGCTGGCCGGCGCCGAGCCCTATGGCGAGATGACTGATGGATACGTCCTCCGTTTCTCCCGAACGTGCCGATACGACCGATCGCCAACCAGCCCTTTCGGCGGTGAGATAGGTTTCCACGGCTTCCGTGACTGTTCCGACCTGATTGACCTTGATCAGCACGGCATTACAGGCGCCATTGCTGGCTGCATCGCGGACGAGAGCCGCATTTGTCACGAGATAGTCGTCGCCGATTATCTGGACACGCCCCCCGAAACGGGTCGTAAATGCCGCCATACCTTCGATATCGTCCTCGGCCAGAGGGTCTTCGATCGACGCGATCGGATAGGTATCGAGCCATCGGCCCAGCTGGTCGATCATCTCGCCCGAATCCAGTTCGCGATTTTCCAGCGCCAACTTGTATCGGCCGCCCCGTCCGAACTCCGAGGCAGCAACGTCAAGCGAGATGACGACCCGATCGCCCGGCGTCTCGCCCGCTTTCACGATAGCGTCGCATAACGTCTCGAGCGCCTCTTCGTTGCTATCGAAAGCGGGCCACCATCCGCCCTCGTCCGCCACCCCCGCAAGCCGGCCTTTTCTCGCCATAATATCGCCGGCGGCGAAGTAAACGGCGTTGGTGATCTCCATGACCTCTTCGAAACTCGAGGCGCCTGGAACCATGATCATGAAATCCTGCACGTCCACGCGCCTGCCTGCGTGAGCTCCTCCGCCGAATATCTGGATCTCGGGCAGAGGGATGGACGGCTGCCGGCCATATGCGCTGGCAACACGGCGCCACAACGGCTCACGGGCGGCCTCAGCAGCGGCGCGCAATACCGCAAGTGACACGGCGACTGTGGCGTTACCGCCGAGAATCGCCTTTGATGGCGACGGGTCGAGCGCGCAGAGGGCAGCGTCTGCTCCCGATTGATCGAGGACGTCTCTTCCGATCAGCGCCCTCGCAATTGGCCCATCGATATTTGCCACGGCCTTTGCAACGCCCTTGCCGCACATGCTGCTGCCGCCGTCACGCAAGTCGGTTGCTTCGCGGGTTCCTCTCGAAGCGCCGGCTGGTGCGATCGCGCGGCCTTGCGCTCCGCTGGCAAGCGTAATTTCGGCCTCAACGGTAGGGTTTCCCCGTGAGTCCCAGACGCGCCGGCCCTTGATCCCGGCGATTTGCGTGTCGTTCATTTGCAGAGTTCCTCGGCCCAGGCTCGCGTTACATCGGCCAGGGTGGCTGGGGGTGACTGGATCAGGTTACGGGCAAATTGGCGGACAAAGTCCTTGTCCGTGCGTGTCGTGATGTATTCGACCGGCGATTTTCCGTCGACGCGCGCCAGCAGAAGAGCCGGCAAAAGCCTCGCGGCCCGGGCCTCAAGCGCAATTGCCGGCTCCCAGGTCACGCCCGCGAGATATGAGTTCACGAGAGCCTCGAAACTGTGCAGAAGCTCCGCCGCATCTTGCCGTCGCCAGATACACTTCAGCAGCAGGTGATTGAGACAGAAGGCAAGATCGAAGCATGGGTCGCCATACCAGGCACATTCTGCATCGAGGATGATGGGGCCATCCTGGCCAATCAGAATGTTTTTTGGGCTGACGTCCCCGTGAACAAGCGCGGTCTTCGTGTTCATCACGTCCCGCGACAGTGCAAGAAGCGGTGCAGCAAGATCAGGATGCACCTGTGCCGTCGCTTCAAGATAGGGCTCAAGGCGGATCGAGTGAAAGACCTCGTCATTGGCGAACCGGCGGCCGATATCTTGCGAGTGCGCGGTCGCCGCATGAATTGCCGCGACAACACTCCCCAGACGACGCGCGAACGTCACATCGACGCGCCCACTGCGCAGCTCCTCCTTCCAGACGGGGTTTTCGGAAGGATTGAAATAGGTCATCGCGAATGCACCGAGCGACGGATCATGTGCAAGGATGCGCGGAACGGCATCCGGAGCGACCTTTGCAGCCTCGAGCATCCATTCGACCTCGCTGGCGTTTCGCGTGACCGGCGCTTTCCAGTCCTGGGCCACGCGCAGGCTCGCCAGCGCCTTCTTGACGACGAAACTCGTTTCATTCGTCGTGACCTTCCAAATGTCCGATGCGACGCCGCCTGTCAGCGGCTCGATCGCCCACGCCTGCTCATCCTGGACCTGCCCGGACCTGTGAAGGAATTCGAGAATGGCGGGATCCACATTTCCGGCGCCGAGTATGCACGCAAGACTAGACATGACTTGCCCCAACGAAAAATGCTGACCGGCCAGGCATTCGTCGGCCAGCAGTGACCACTAAACTTGTCGAACTGCAGCCAGGCTTGTCGCGGCCGCGTGCCCGGCAGGATTGCTGATGGGAGCGACTTCGACCGAAAGCCGATAGTGGGTGGTGAAGGTCTGACCCGGCTCGAACGCAATCGCCGTTGCAACGCCCGATAACGCCAGCGGGTTGGCCGCCGTAGAGACCGCCGGTCCGAGATCGAAGGCAGAGGCGATCGGCTCGACGCCGAGCGCCACGTGCCGCCCGCTCCAGGGATAGGACTTTCGGCCGCGATTGCTGAACCAGAGTAGCAGGCTTGGAAAATGATCCTTCTGCCAGGTGAGCCGCGCGCGAAACCCCTCGTCGCGGTAGTGGAGCGCCAAGCTGCCGTCGACACCAAAGAGCTGCAGCAGATCCTCGGTTTCTTCGTTAAGCGGCACCTGCGAGGCGTCGATTGTCGCACCGCTGCGCGTCTCGACTTCGCCGAGCGATGGCCATTGCCGATCGGGCGAGAACAAGGCCGCGCCCGGTTCGACGTCGCCGGGGAAACTCCAGACGCCATCATAGGCACCGGGTTCGATAGTGACCGAACCCGGGCGGCTCGACAGCCGGAACGTCGGATGCAAACCGATCGGCAGGCGGCATGGCCGCCGCGCCTCGATTTCCAGGGTGACGTCGATGGCGGCCGCGTTTGGATCCGGCATAATCCTCCGCCTCAAAAGGCCGATCGGATGGTCCTCCGGGTAACGGCATTCCATGGTGATCTGATGGTCGTCGCACGCGCCCCAACCCCAGTGCGCATTGGCGCTATGGCCATGGGGCACGCCGGCGCCATCGAAACTTTCGCCTGTCGCAGACCAGCCTGCGGGAAGCGCCCGATCGGCATCGCCGCCGAAGGGGACGCAGGGCCATTCGCCGCGTAATTCCTGCAGGATTTCGGGCAGTGCCTCGCGCTCGAGATCATTGCCCCAAGGTGCCACATGCAAGGGACTGACCTGCCGCCCGTTCGGCAGCAAAAATAGCACGGGGCCGAGCATTCCGCCGAGCGACTGCACCGAGAGGCAGCCATGCGCCCAGGCAAGCGCGCATCGTTTCGTCTCCGCGCTCACCTGGTTGTCACTCCAAACCGGTTTTCCGGGAGGCCGGGAACTTCAACGCGCATGGCATAAAGGCTGCCGGCGAGGCGTTCACCGGGGCCGGAAAGAATGCTGGCGGTGGTGATATAGAGCGTCTTCAGATCGGCACCACCGAAGGTGCAGGTGGTGATGTTGGTCACCGGCATATCGATCACTTCGGCAAGGCGGCCATCGGGCGCGATCCGGGCAATGCAGCTTCCGCCGAAACGGCAGTTCCAGAGGAAGCCTTCGCTGTCGATCGTCGAGCCATCGGGCGAGCCGCGATCGAATCCGGCGAAGAAATGCCGTTCGCCTGAAATCGCCCCCTCGGCTGCGTCATAGTCGAAGGCATAGATTTCGTTTGCCAACGTGTCGGCGAAGTAGAAGGTGCGCCGGTCCGGGCTCCAGCAGAGCGTATTGGAGATACCGAGCCCATGGCGCCATTCGGTGACAGCGCCATCGGGCGCAATCCGGTAGAGAACGCCTTCGCCCGGGCCGGCCTCGCCAAGTTCACCATCGGGCAGGACGTTGTTCTTCATCGAACCAACCCAGAAGTTGCCCGCGGGATCGGTACGGCCATCGTTGAGCCGTACCCGCGGCGCGCCAGGCAGGCGGAAGCCGTGATCTTCGCGCCGGTCGGCCTTCGGCCACCACCAGAGGAGTTTCGAACCGAGAGCAACGAGCAGGCGGCCGGTTTCTTTTGTCAGCGAGATGGCGACCACCGGTTCGTCGAACAGCCAGGTTCTGACCGCCTGAGTTGCCTCGTCGTAGCGGTGCACGAGAAAACGGTTGATATCCGTCCAGTAGACGGCCGCCTCGTCCGCGGACCAGACGGCGCCCTCACCGCAGCGGTCGCCGACGGGCGCGACACAGACAAGCTTACGGGCCATCGCTGCCTCCTATTCCGCCGCCATGGTTTCAGGGATCGAGCGCGATGGCCCGAGCGCTTCGGCGTTCTGCACCAGCGCCTTCATGTAGCCGAGCGCAAAAGCCTTGCCCGCATGCCAGGAGGCGCCGCAGGTCATGGCCGGTGTATGGTCGGGGATCATCACGCCCTGGTAGTTCTCGTCGCGCAGGATGCGGATGATCTCGGCCATGTCGATGTCGCCCTCATCGACGAAGGTCTCGACATAATGCGGCATCTTTCCGCGCACGTTGCGGAAATGGATGTAGCCGATGCGGCCGGAGCGGGCAAAGCGGCGGACATGATCGTAGATGTCGCCGCCCGGCATCTCCTGCAGCGAGCCGATGCAGAGCTCCAGCCCGTTCGAGGGCGAGTCGACGATCGCCATCAGCCGATCGTATTTTTCCGGGCGGTTGACGAGCCGCGCCGTGCCGCGCAGTTCCTCCGCCGGTGGATCGTCGGGGTGGGCGCCCAGCACGACACCCGCCTCTTCCGCGACCGGCACGACCTCCTTCAGGAAGCGACCAAGGCGGTCCCAAAGTTCCGCCGAGCTGACGGAAACGGGGATGGCGCCGGCGACGCCGCGGCGATAGCGCATGTTCCAGACCATGCCGTCGGGGATCGGCGCATCCGGGGCCGGCGCAACGCTGTTTTCGACGCCGAAGCCGACGGACTCGGCACGGCCGCGGGCGTAGGGCCCGCGGGTCCAGCCATAGACGCCGGCGAGCGAGAAATTGTAGCCGATGCAGGGGATGCCGGCGCGGCCGGCGTCGCGGATCAGCTGCTTCAGGCCCTCGATCTGTTGCGCCCGTTCCGGTCCGTCGAGAAGCACGTCATGCCAGAAGCGCGGCGAAAAATTCTCGATCGCCGCCACCTCAAGGCCGCCGGCGCGCACATCCTTCACCAGCGCCGACAGCTCCTCGAAAGACCAGAGCCGGTCGCGGGAGCAATCGCCCCACCCGCCCTGATCACCACTGTCGATCTTCGGATCTTTGCCGGCGAAATAATTGGTCAGATGCGCGACGACATGGGTCGCACCCGCCTGCAACGCAAATTGGAAATTATCCGGGGTGAGTTGCTCCCGGTAGAGCCCAAGGCCGATCTTCATGTTGACGTTTCCTGTCTGATTACTTGACGCCGATACCAGCGGTGAGGCCACCGTCGATGCGGAAATCCGAGCCGGTGACGAAGGCGGCGCGGTCGGAGGCGAGGTAGGCGACCAGTTCGGCCACCTCCTCCGGTTCGCCAATGCGGCCGATCGGGTGCGCCGCACCGAAGCGGGCAAAGGCTTCCGCCTCGCTAACGCCCTCGCCGCCATAGGTGCGAGCCGCGAGCGACAATAACGGCGTGCGTACCGAGCCGGGGCTGACCGAATTCACCCGAACCTTCACCGCAGCGTGGTCGAGGGCCATGGCGCGGGTCAGCGCGTGGATCGCCCCCTTGGAGGCAACATAGGCGGCAACGTTCTGCTGGCAGGCATGGCCCTGCACCGAGGAAATGTTGACGATGGCGCCGCCGCCACGCTTCACCATTTCGGGAATGCCGAAGCGACCGGTAAGATAGATCGAGCCGACATTGACCGACAGGCAGCGCGCGAAGGTCTCGGCGCTGGTATCGAGCACCGTGCCATAGGGATGGACGGCGGCGGCATTGACGATGATGTCGAGGCCGCCGTGGCGCAGCACCGCCTCGCGGACCGCCGCTTCGACCTCGGCTTCCACGGAGACATCCGTCAGCCGCGTCGACATCGGCAGGTTGCGCTCGCCGGCGATCTTGTCGAACGTCTGGTTGGTGGCAGGGTCGTTGCCACAGGCAAGCACGGTTGCGTCGGAGGAGGCCAGGCGGATCGCCGAGGCGAGACCGATACCGGACGTGCCGGTGACGAGTGCGATTTTCCCTTTGAATTCAGTCATGATTGTCTCCGCGATGGATCGCGATGATTTGGATCGGCGGCGACCCAAGATCATAAGCGTGATCGATTTTCGTGAGGCCGCGGGATGCGAGCACCCCGCGCCGGTCTCAGCGCACCCGTTCCAGAACCTGGTTCAAGAGCACGGCGCCGAGAATGATCCCGCCGCGCACGACGTATTGCCAATATTCGCTGACATTCATCAGCGTCATGCCGTTGGAAATGCACCCGAGGAACAGGACCCCGATCAGCGTGCCCCAAATGCGGCCCTTGCCACCGAAGAGCGAGGTCCCACCGATGATCACGGCCGCGATGACGTCGAGCTCCATGCCCGTTGCCGTCGTCCCTGTTCCGGCGCCGATCTGCGAGGCAATCAGCGTGCCGGAGACGGCGGTAAGCGCGCCAGTGAGCCCCAGCGTCAGCGCCTTCACCTTCCAGATATCGATGCCCGAGAGGCGGGCTGCCTCCATGTTGCCGCCAACGGCATAAACCTCGCGGCCGAAGCTCGTATACTTCATCAGGAAATGCATGCCCGCAAAGGTGAGCGCAAAGATATAGACCGGGAACGGAATGCCGAAGAGGTAGCCGCCGCCGAGGAAATCGAAGCCGAGCGGGAAGGACGACATCGGGAAGCCGCCGGTGATGAGATTGGCGACCCCGCGGAGGGCCGCAAAAAGCGCAAGCGTAGTGATGAAGGTCGGCACGTTAAACCATTGCCGGAAACGGCCGGTGAGATAGCCGAGCATGAAGCCGAGCAACAGCGCCACGGCAAAACCGACCGTGACCGCGCCCCAATCGCCGAGCGCATCGGTGAAGCGGTCGGCAAACCAGGCAACGATGCAGCCGGCAAGCGCCGCGCCCGCCCCGACCGAAAGGTCGATCTCGCCGCTGATGATGACCGCCGTCATGCCGAAGGCGATGATGCCGAGCATCGACACCGTGCGCAGTACGTTCAAGACGTTGCTGGTCGAGGCAAAGCCGGGCGCGACCAGGATCAGGAAGATCACCAGCGCCGCGAGAATGATCTCCATCGGATAGGTCTTGAGGAACTTGAGCGGCGTGTTCTGTCCGCCGGCCTCGGTCGTTTGGCTCACAAGTGTCATTGCTTGGCCCCTTCCATGCACAGGCCGTAGAGTTCGGTAAGATCGGTTTTCGTCGGATCGACTTCGGCGACAACAGAGCCGTGGTGCATCACCAGGATGCGATCGGCGACTTCGAGGACCTCCTCGAGTTCCGTCGAGACGAAGATGCTGGCGAGGCCGTCGGCCGCCTTCTGCCAGATGATGTCGAAGATCTGGCGCTTGGCCTGAACGTCGACGCCGCGGCTCGGTTCATCGAAGAACATCACCGAGGGCTGCCGGTTCAGCCATTTGCCGATCACCACCTTCTGCTGGTTGCCGCCGGAAAGCGACGACACCGGCATTTCCGGGTCGCCGCACTTGATGTGCAGATCGGCGATCTGGCGGCGCACATGCGGTTGTTCGCGCCGGCGCGAGATGAAGCCCCTGTTCGAAATCGGGCCGAGGCTGGCCATGCAGAGATTGTCGGCGGTCGAGAGCGACTGTACGAGCCCGACCTCCTTGCGGTTTTCCGGCGTATAGCCGAGCCCCGCCTTGCCCATATCGCGCGGGCTTGCGCCGGTCATGATGCGGCCATCGAGCGTGACGGAACCGCCGTCGACCCGGTCGGCGCCGAAAATCGCGCGCATCAGTTCCGTGCGCCCGGCGCCAAGCAAGCCGGCGATGCCGAGGATCTCGCCGGGATAGAGGTCGAAGGAGACGTCGTGGAAATGCCCTGACCGGCTGAGCTCGCGCACTTCGAGCACGGGTTTGGTGCGGTCGAGCGCGCGCCGCGGCGGACGCGTGGCACGCGCTGCATCGCCGAACATCATGCCGACAATTGCCGAAGGCGTCGTCTCTTTCATCGCAACCGAGCCGATATAGTGGCCGTCGCGGATCACCGTGCAGGTGTCGGCGATCTCGAAAAGTTCGCTCATGCGGTGGGTGATGTAGATCATCGTCACGCCGCGGGCGCGTAAACGCTCGATCAAAGCAAAGAGCTGCTTGACCTCGCGGGTCGCGAGCGCCGAGGTCGGCTCGTCGAGCAGCAGGATCGACGGGTTGAAGGACATCGCCTTGACGATCTCCACGACCTGTTGCTGGCCGACGCTGAGGGCGGAGACCGGCTGGCGGGAATCGAGCGCAAGCCCCATGTCGGCGAGCAGTTCGCCGGCGCGCCGATGCAGGCCCGCCCAGTCGACGACGCTGAAGCCGGCGCGCCGCCGATGCGGCAGCCGGCCGAGAAAGATGTTCTCGCCGACCGAAAGCTCCGGCACCAGCGAGAGCTCCTGATGTACGGTGACGATGCCGGCTGCGAAGGCGTCATGCGGCGAGGTGAAGTGGCGGTCCTCGCCGTTGACGCTGATCATGCCGGATGTCGGCTCGGTGACGCCAGCGAGAAGCTTGACCAGCGTCGACTTGCCCGAGCCGTTCTTGCCCATCAGGGCATGCACCTGGCCGGGCGCGAAGCTGTGGGTGAATTCGGAAAGGGCGACAGTCGGGCCGTAACGCTTGGTCACGGCCCGAAAGTCCAGCCGTCCCTGCATCCCTTGCAACGCGGCTGACCTTGGTTGCGGATAGCTCATGCGGATTTCCTAGTGTGCGCGGTGAAGGAGCGACGGGACAAGGCTCCCGCCGCCAGCTCACTTCCGGGCCCTTACTTCAAGGCCTTGAGGCCTTCCTTGTAGGCAGCGACGCCTTCCGCGTCGGCGCGGGTCAGAGGCAGAACCGGCACGTTGACCTTCGTCTCTATTTTCTTGCCGTCGAGCAGGTTCTGCGCGGCTTCGATCGCCTGCTTGCCGACCTCGAGCGGCTGCTGCGCCGTTGTTGCCTGCAGCACGTTGTCGGAATTCAGCAGCATGTTGGCGAGTTGCTCGGAACCGTCGGTGCCGAAGACGAAGACCTTGCCTTCGAGGCCTGCCTTCTTCACCGCCTGAACGGCGCCGATCGTGCCGCCTTCGTTGGCGGCATAAATCACCCGGATGTCGGGATTGGCTGTCAGCATGTCGCTTGCAACGGCGAGCGCCTTCTCGGCAAGCCAGGCGTCCTGCTGAGCGACGATGTCGACCTGATCCTTGACGACGCTCAGGAAGCCCTCGACGCGGGCATTGGACTGTTCGGGCAGCAGCGCCTTGAAGGCGAGCGTGCCGATCTTGACCTTCTCGCCATTGCCGAGCGTCTTCAAGAAATCGGTCGCAGCCTTGCCGGTGCCGATGCCGATATCGCGGTCCGAGCTCGTCACGGTCGCCTGGGCGACGTCACCGTTGGCAGACGTGCCATAGGTCACGACCGTGATGCCGGCGTCGCGCGCCTTCTTCAGCGCCGGCACCGAGGCATCGGCCGAGAGCGGCGCGACGACGATCGAGTTCACCCCGCGAGCGATATAGGTGTCGATCAGCTGGGCTTCCTTCTCCAGCTTGCTGTCGCTATTGCCGGCAAGGAGCTCGTCTCCGGCCGCTTCCGCTGCCTTCTCCATGCCGATCTGAATGCCGCGGAAATACTGGTCCTGCTGAAAGACGATGCCGGCGATCGCCTTGCCGCCGGCGAAGGCCGCGCCCGGCGCAAAGCTGACGGTGGCAAGTAGCGCGGCAAGCGCCAGACGTTTCATGTTGCTCATATTGGTTCTCCTCCCAAGTGCCCTGTTCGTGCCGCCGGACCAACGGGCGAGTGGATCCGGCAAACGGCCGCCAGCACCGCCAAGGCGGCGTGGCTCAAATTTCCAATGTGCTCATCGCGCCTGCTGACCGCCCGGCACGGCATCGACGAAGCGGATACCGAACTCCAGATGCCGGCTCATCAGGTAGACATAGGCAATGCGGTCACGAGCCTTGAGCGCCCGGATGATCTCGGCGTGCGCCTCGAAGGTTTCCGCATGCACTGTGCGCTCAGCCTTGCCGAGCCGCATGACCTCCTCGATCACCGAGCGCAGCATGTGGTAGGCGGCCATCGTCGTGCGGTTGCCTGAGAGCTCGACGATCGCCGAATGAAACTCGTAATCGCAGCGCGCCGCATCCTCGACGGTCTCGGCCTCCAGGATCCGCGCATTGATCGCGTCCAGCCGGGCCAAGTCGTCATCGGCAGCCGTCAGGATGATGTGCTCGCCGACGCCTGTCTCGATGATGCGCCGGAAGCCCTGGAGATCCCGGAACGAGTCGGGTGAAATCCCATTGTGAAAGGCGAAGAGCCGCCGGATCGCCTCGCCATGTCCGCCGCTGATGACGGCGCCGACCTTCGGCCGGGTCTCGACCAGGCCATAGGCGCGCAGCACCTGCAGCGCTTCGCGCACGGTGTTGCGGCCGGCCTGGAACTGCTCGCCGAGATCGCGCTCGGTCGGCAGTGCATCGCCGATGCCGAGGCCACGCTCGGAGATCATGTCGCGGATCTGCTCGACGAGACGATCGACGGCCGAGGTCTTGCCTGGCTCCACCGCCTCCACGCCCGACAATACATCTTCCCGTACCGAACTGCTCACCGGCCATCCTCCGTGCGATGTTTATTTGTTGGTCCAGATTACAGCGTCAGTCAAGCGCAAACTCGAAAAATCTGCATCGCGGCATGATAATTGCGCCAAATCCTCGTTTCACGGCTTGAATTGTTGGACCAATCGGACATTATTGATCAACGTGGTCCAACAATAGACACGGAAGCGGGTAGGAGTTCTGGATGAGACTGATGGAAGAGTGCTTTCGCTGGTACGGGCCGAACGATCCGGTGCCGCTCAGCCATATCCGGCAGGCAGGCGCGACAGGGATCGTATCGGCGCTGCACCACATCTACGACGGATCACCGTGGCCCGACGAAGCGATCCTGGAGCAGAAAGCACTGATCGAAGCCGCGGGCATGCGCTGGAGCGTCGTTGAGAGCATTCCGGTGCACAATTCGATCAAGCTCGCAACCGCCGAAAGCGCTCGCTACATCGGCTGGTACAAGGACACGCTTCGCGCCCTGGCGCGGGCGGGCATAAACATCGTCTGCTACAACTTCATGCCGGTGGTCGACTGGACGCGCACCGAGCTGATGCAGCCCTTGGCGAACGGTGGCTACGCGTTACGCTTCGATGCGGTCGACTTTGCCGCCTACGACCTCTTCGTATTGAAGCGCCCGCATGTCGAGGATAGCTACGCCGAGCGGCAGATTTTCGCCGCCCGCCAGCGCTTCGATGAGATGGACCAGACGAAGATCGACCGGATCGAGCGCAATCTCATCGCCGGCCTGCCGGCAACCGAGCGCCAGTTCAACCGGGCAAGCTTTCTAGCCGCCCTTGCCGAATATGATGGCGTGACGGCCGATCACCTGCATGCCAACCTGGCGCACTTCCTCAGGGAGATCGTACCGGTCGCCGAGGAGGTCGGTATCCGGCTTTGCATTCACCCCGACGATCCGGCCTTTTCGCTCTACGGCCTGCCGCGCATTGTCTCCACCGCGGCGGATGTCCGGCAAATCCTCGCCGCCGTCGACAGTCCGACCAACGGCATCACCTTCTGCACCGGCTCCTATGGAACCCGCGCGGAAAACGACCTGCCGGCCATGGTCCGCGAATTCGGCCCGCGCATCCATTTCGCCCACCTGCGCAACGTTCAGCGCGAGGAGGACGGTTCCTTCCATGAGGCGGACCATCTCGGCGGATCGAGCGATATGCCGGCGGTGATCTTCGCACTGATGCAGGAACAGGAACGGCGTGTGCGCGAAGGCCGCCCCGACTGGCAGATTCCGCTGCGGCCGGACCATGGGCACCTCCTGGCCGACGATATCGGCAAGGAGCGGATCAATCCCGGTTACTCGCTGATCGGCCGGCTGAAGGGCCTCGCGGAAATCAGAGGCGTCATGCAGGGCATCGCAACCGCCATGGCGCACAAGGCTTGAGGGAAGAAATGAACCATTTTGAAGACGATACCGAACTGTTTGCCGCCATGCGCAGTCGGCTGTTCACGGCCGTGGTCGGCGATATCCTGGACACAATGGGCCTGCAGCACCAGTTCCTGCCACCGCAGATCCGGGCACTTCGCGACGACATGGTCGCTGTCGGGCGGGCAATGCCGGTGCTAGAGGCCGATTTCTTCGCGGCCGCCGAGACGAGTGGAAACTCGGCGTTCAGCGCCAAGCCGTTCGGCCTGATGTTCCACGCGCTCGATAGCCTGAAGCCCAACGAGATCTATGTCTGCTCCGGCTCCTCGCCGCGTTATGCCGTCTGGGGCGAGTTGATGTCGACACGGGCGCTGAAGCTGAAGGCGGCGGGTGCGATTTGCGACGGCTATTGCCGCGACAGCGCCGGTATTCTTGCGCTTGATTTCCCGACCTTCTGCTACGGATCCTATGCACAGGACCAGGGCCCGCGCGGCAAGGTCGTCGACTACGGCATTCCGATCGAGATCGGCGGCATCCGTATCCGGCCGGGCGACATTCTCTTCGGCGACCGCGACGGCGTGCTCGTCATTCCGCGCGAGGCTGAGCGGGAAGCAATCGCGCTGGCTTTGGAAAAGGCCGAAACCGAAAACAAGGTTCGCCTCGCGATCGAGGCCGGCATAAGCACCGTCGAGGCGTTCGAGCGTTTCGGCGTCATGTGATCGATGTGGAGCGCCGGGAGAGCCGGCGCCTCATTTCAACCGGCTGAGGTCCACGGGGCGATTGTTGATGATCGCTTCCATCGAGAAGAAGCCGGTGACGGTCGCGAGGTCGAAATTGGTGATCAGCTTCTGATAGAAGCTATCGTAGCCACGCATGCCCTTGGTCACCACCTTGATCAGATAGTCCCAATCACCCCCGATCCGATAGAAGTCGATCACCTCCGGCAGTCGCTCGACATGCTGGCGGAAACCATCGCTCCACTCCTTGGAGTGATGACGGGTGCGGATCATCACGAACACGGTCAGATCCAACCCCAGCGCACTCAGATCGATGTCTGCGTGCGAGCCCCGGATCAGTCCGATCGACTGCAGACGCTGAAGGCGCCGCCAGCATGCATTCTGTGACAAGCCGACCTTTTCAGCCAGGTCGCGCTGCGAGAGCGACGAATCTTTTTGCAATGCGGTAAGGATGTTCAGATCGAAGCCATCGATTTTGAATGAAGATTCGATCATTTGACACAATCCATGGCCGAAACTGCAGAAAATAGGTGAACTTTTCGACCGTGGACGAGATTACAATTGCTGTCAATGTTCGCTCCGAGGAGTCAGCGAGATGATCGTGCCTGCCGTCCACCGCCAGCCCTCAGAGGCACTTACCCCCCTTGCCCGTTTCCGCCAGGCATTGAGTGGCCCGGACGTGGTTGCCGACCTTCGCGACGGTCTCGTCGGTGCCAAGGCGAAGATCGCCGGTCCCTATGGCATGAAGGACCTGGTCTACGCGGACTATGTTGCCTCGGGCCGCGCTTTGCGTGTGATCGAAGACTTCGTGCTCGAAGAAGTACTGCCCTATTACGCCAACAGCCACACGGAGGCTTCCTATTGCGGAGGCTTCATGACCCGGATGCGCCGGGAAGCGCGCGCGCTGATCGGCGAATTCTGTGATGCGACGGCAGAACACGCGGTGATCTTCACCGGGTCGGGCGCGACCTCGGGCATCAACCGCCTGGTCAAGCTGTTCGGCGTCGCCGAAGCTGCAGCAGCAGGCAAACGGGTCCGGGTCATTATCGGCCCGTACGAGCATCACTCCAACATCCTGCCCTGGCGCGAAAGCGGTGCCGAGATCATCGAACTGACCGAGTGCCCGGCGGGCGGGCCAGATCTTGCTGAACTTAGCGAAGCGCTCAATGCCGGTTCGCCTGAGCTGACGGTCTGCACCCTCTCGGCCGGGTCGAACATCACCGGGATCACCAGCGACGTCGTCACGATCACGAAGATGGTCAAAGCTGCCGGCGCCAAGATGATCTGGGACTATGCCGGCGCCGGCCCTTACGTTCCGGTCTCGATGGCGCCAGCCGCCGGAGCCGAGATCGACGCCGTCGTCATCTCGCCGCACAAGTTCATCGGCGGCCCGGGTGCCTCCGGCATTCTGATCGTGCGCCGCGACGGCGTCGCCACGAACAAGCCGACGTGGCCGGGCGGCGGCACGGTCAAGTTCGTTTCGCCCGATACGCACGACTACAGCGGCAGCCTTGAGGCACGCGAAGAAGCCGGAACGCCGAACGTCGTCGGCGACATCCGTGCCGCACTCGCCTTCATCGTCAAACATGCGATCGGGCTTGAGGAGATCGCGAGCCGCAACCGCGCGCTGACCAGGCAGGCGTTTGCCGCCTGGAAGGCCGTGCCGCAACTGGAGCTGCTCGGTCTTCAAGAGCCGGATCGCCTGCCGATCTTTTCCTTCCGCATCAGGAACGGCAAGGGCGGCTATGTCCACCAGCAGCTCGTCACCCGCATGCTCAGCGACCGCTTCGGCATTCAGGCGCGCGGTGGCTGTGCCTGTGCCGGGCCTTACGTTCACCGGCTGCTATCGATCGATGCGGCGCATTCCGAGCAAATCCGCCAGGCGATCCTCGCCGGCGAGGAGATCGAGAAGCCCGGCTTCACGCGGTTGAACTTCAGCGTCCTGCTCTCGGACGAAAAGGTGAAGTACATTCTCGACTGCGTCACGCAGCTCGCGGCGGACGCGCCCGCCTTCGAAGCCGACTACGATTTCGACCCCGCCCGCGCGATCTTCTTCCCGTGCGCCACGGCTGAAGAGGCCCTCGCCTATGCATAAGCCCGATGTTACCGGCTTCTACGATCCCCGCACCGGCAGCATACAATATGTCGTCGCCGATCCGGCGACCGGCAAATGCGCGATCATCGATCCGGTACTCGATTTCGACGAGAAGTCCGGCTCGACCGCCACGTGGAATGCCGACGCGATGCTCGACCATATCGCCGCCAAGGGTCTGACGGTCGAGTGGATCCTCGACACCCATCCCCATGCGGACCATTTCTCGGCAGCGCGCTATCTGAAGAGCCGGACCGGCGCCCCGACGGCGATCGGCGAACACGTCAAAGGCGTGCAGCGGATCTGGAAGGAGATCTACAACTGGCCGGATTTTGCTTGCGACGGCTCGCAATGGGACCGGTTGTTTGTCGACGGCGCGACTTTCCGGATCGGCGAACTCAAGGCCGGAGTCATCCATTCTCCCGGCCATACGCTGGCATCGATCAGCTATGTAATCGGCGACGCAGCCTTCATCCATGACACGCTGTTCATGCCCGACAGCGGCTCGGCCCGCGCCGATTTTCCCGGCGGCAGTGCGAGGGATCTCTGGCGTTCGATCCAGGCGATCCTGGCGTTGCCGGACGAGACACGCCTCTTCACCGGCCACGACTATTGCCACGGCGGCCGCGAGGCACGCTGGGAAAGCACCGTAGCGGAGCAGAAGGCCACAAACCCGCACGTCACCGGCAAGACCGAGGCGGACTACATCAGTCTGCGCGAGGCGCGCGACCGGACCTTGCCGATGCCAAAGCTCATTCTGCATGCGCTGCAGGTGAACGTTCGTGGCGGCGAACTGCCGGCTGCCGAAGACAACGGCCGGCGCTACCTGAAGATACCGCTCGACGCCCTTCCCGGTTCGGTCTGGGGGTAGCGGCATCGTGGCGGACCCCTTCCAGCAAATATTGCTCGCGATCGGCTCCGGTTCACTGACCGGCTTCACGCTCGGCCTGATCGGCGGCGGCGGCTCGATCCTTGCAACTCCGTTGCTGATCTATGTCGTCGGCATCCGCGACGTGCATACAGCGCTCGGCACCGGTGCGCTTGCCGTTTCCGCCAACGCCTATCTCAACCTTATCAGCCATGCGCTTCGCGGCCATCTCTGGTGGCGGTGTGCATTGATCTTCACCGTCGCCGGCTCGCTCGGCGCCTATTTCGGCTCCAGCCTCGGCAAGCTGGTCGATGGACAGCGGCTGCTGTTTCTCTTCGGCCTCGTGATGATGTTCGTCAGTTTCGCGATGCGAAAGGCGAAGGGCCAGGCGGCCAGCACGCCGCAATCGCTCTCTGCGCTCACCCATGGCAAGACCGGCCTGACGGCCTTGCTGACTGGCACCTGTTCCGGCTTCTTCGGCATCGGCGGTGGCTTCCTGATCGTTCCCGGACTACTGCTTGCGACCGGCATGCCGCTCATCAACGCGGTCGGCACCTCGCTTCTCGCCGTCGGCACCTTCGGCCTGACGACGGCGATCAACTATGCATCCTCGGGCTTGGTGGATTGGCGCGTCGCCGGCTACTTCATCACCGGCGGCATTGCGGGCGGGATTGTCGGCACGATCGTCTCCACCCGACTGTCGACCCACCGCGATGCGCTGACCCAGATCTTCCGCGGCATCATTTTTTCCGTCAGCCTCTACGTTCTCTGGCGCAGCTACATAGCGCCGTGATCCCATCCCCCGGTCTTTAGCCGGCGACCGCAAAGCGCGCTTGGATGCTATCGCGAGGAGGCTCGGGGTCGACATCGGCGAACTCTTCCTCGGAGGGCAGCCGGCCTTGATCGACATTGGGCTGGCTTATATTCCGCAGGTGCCGCGCGGCCGCGTGCCTTTACCGAAACTGTTCAGCCCTCGAAATCGCCGAAGAGGCTTTGCAGCCGGGCCAGCTGCGCAACAGGCTCGCCGACACCATCTCCAGGTCGCGGCCTGCCGGTCAGGTCCTTGCCGAGCAGTGTCCGGTCGTAGAGGATGCCAACCAAACCGAAGGCTAGTGCAGGCGGAGCGAACGGGAGGGAGCAAATGGACCAGAAGAGTTTCAGTGAGTGGTCACTAAGGGCCGCAAAATGGGGTGCCGACTATCGTGCATCGCTACGCGACCGGCCGGTGCGCGCAAGGACGGCACCCGGTGCGATTGCCGCGCAGATACCATCGCGGCCGCCGCAAACGGGCGAGGACATGCAGGCGATCTTCGAGGATTTCGAGAAGATCATTCTGCCGGGCATGACCCACTGGCAGCATCCTCGTTTCTTCGCCTATTTCCCGGCGAATGCGGCGCCGGTTTCCGTCATTGCCGAGTATCTCGTCACCGCCATGGCGGCGCAGTGCATGCTCTGGCAGACTTCACCGGCAGCAACCGAACTTGAGACGAAAGTGCTCGACTGGCTGCGCCAGGCAATCGGCCTGCCGGAAGGCTTTTCCGGGGTGATCCAGGACTCTGCCTCCTCGGCGACGCTTTCGGCCGTGCTCGTCATGCGCGAGCGCGCGCTTGACTGGCGGGGCAATAAGAGGGGGCTGGCAAGCCAGCCGCAGCTTCGCATCTATTCCTCCGATCAGGTGCATACCTCGATTGACCGGGCGATTTGGGTCTCTGGCATTGGCGAGGAAAACCTGGTGCGCATCCCGGCCAAGGGTCCAAGGCGGGCCATGGACTGCCAGGCGCTCGAAGCTGCCATCCTTAGAGACAAGGCCGCGGGCCTGCTGCCGGCCGGCGTGATCGCTTGCACCGGTGGCACAAGCACCGGCGCCTGCGACGATATCGCGGAGGTGGTACGGGTCGCGCACGCCCATGGTCTCTACGTCCATATCGACGCCGCCTGGGCCGGTGCCGCGATGATCTGCGAGGAATTCCGGCAGCTGTGGGCCGGCGTCGAGCAGGCGGACTCGATCGTCTTCAATCCGCACAAATGGCTGGGCGCGCAGTTCGATTGCTCGGCGCATTTCATTCGCAGCCCGGATGACCTGGTCAAGACGCTGGCGATCCAGCCGGAATTTCTGAAAACCCATGGCCGCGACGGCATCATCAACTATTCCGAATGGACGATCCCGCTCGGCCGGCGCTTCCGGGCGCTGAAGCTTTGGTTCCTGTTGCGCTTCCACGGGCTGGAGGGTCTGCAGACAATGATCCGCAACCATGTGCGCTGGTCGGAGCAACTGGCGAAACGGCTTGCGGAACACAAGGACTTCGAAATCGTGACTCAGCCGATGTTGTCACTGTTTTTGTTCCGCCACCGCAGTGAAGGGGATCCGGACGCCCACAACATCGCGCTCGTCAACGCGATCAACGACGACGGCCGCATCTATCTGACGCAAACCCGTGTCGACGGTCGCATCGCGATCCGCTTCCAGGCGGGTCAGTTCGACATGACGGAGGCGGACGCAGAAACCGCTTTCGAAGTCATCATCGAAGTCGCCGCTGCGCTTTGCAAGCATCAGAAGTAGACGGAAGCCAACCCCATGAACCATCCCGTTTTCCCGCTTGGGTGGACCAGGAAGAAGAGCGGCGCCGGTTGACGCTCGAAGCGCTGGCCGATGTGGATGCCGGAGGTGTTATCGATCATCAGGCCGTGCAGGCCTGGGCGGACAGCCTCGACAGCGACACACCGCTTTCCATTCCGCAATGATGGGACTGAAATGGACGAAAAAGGCGTTAGCCGATCTGGCACGCCTCTTCGAGTTTCTGGCGCCCGTCAACAGGAAGGCGGCGGCGCGAACCGTCCAATCCCTGGTAAGCGCCCCGACCGGCTGATCGAGCAGCCTCGTCTCGGCGAGCGGGTTGACGAATTTGCACCTCGCGAAGTTCAGCGTCTGCTCGTTGGTCATTACGAGATGCGTTGTGACACTCATGAGACGACGATCTACATACTTCGTATCTGGCACACACGCGAAGATCAATGAACCATCGGCATCAACTGAGACATCGCGCCCACTTCTGCATCAATTCCAATTTTGAGAAATCATGTGGCGGGAGTATAGCGGTTCCAAGCCCACCTTCACTGGATTCCCGCCATGACCGATACCGTTCTCGACCGCTTCCTCCGTTATGTCGTCATTGACACGCAGTCCGACGCCAGGTCCAAGACCCAGCCTTCCACGGAGAAGCAGAAGAACCTCGGTCGCGTGCTTGTCGAGGACCTGCTCGCAATCGGGCTTGCCGACGCCCATCTCGACGAAAACGGCTATGTCTATGCCACGATCCCTTCGAACGTGGACAAGCCGGTGCCGGTCATCTGCTGGTGCTCGCATATGGACACCGCTCCTGACTTCACCGGCACGAACGTCAAACCGCAGATCGTCAGTAACTACCAAGGCGGCGATATCCAGCTCAAGGGCGACCCGCAACAGGTGATCCGCGTCAGCGACCATCCGGTCCTGAACGACCAGATCGGCAATGACATCATCACGACAGACGGCACGACGCTGCTCGGTGCCGACGACAAAGCCGGCCTTGCCGAAATCGTCACGGCCGCGCAGATCCTCGTCGACAATCCCGACATCAAGCACGGTACGATCAAGCTGCTCTTCACCACCGACGAGGAGATTGGCCGCGGTGTCGACAAGGTCGACCTGAAGAAGCTTGGCGCTGAGTTCTGCTATACGGTCGATGGCGAAACCGCCGGCCATATCGAGGATGAAACCTTCTCCGCCGATGGCGTCGAGATCGTCATTCACGGCGTCGCCATCCATCCGGGCTTTGCCAAGGACAAGATGGAGAATGCCATCAAGATCGCCGGCGCAATCATCAGCCGGCTACCGCGTGACGTGTCGCCTGAAGGAACGGAAGGCCGCGATGGGTTCGTGCACCCGACGAGTGTCACGGGCTCGATGGACAAGGCCCAGCTCGGTTTCATCATACGCGATTTCGATGAGGCCGGACTTGCCCAAAAAGAAGCGATGCTCGAAGCAATCGTCAAGGACGTGATGAGCGCCTACCCTGGCTCCACCTTCAGTTTCGAGGTCAAGGAGCAGTATCGCAACATGAAGGCCGTTCTCGACCGTCATCCGGAAATCGTCGAGAACGCGATCGAGGCAATCCGGCGCGCCGGCATGCAGCCTGTACGCGGCAGCATCCGCGGCGGCACCGATGGTTCGCGGCTCTCCTTCATGGGCCTGCCTTCGGCCAACCTCTTTGCAGGCGGCCATGCCTTCCACTCGCCGCTGGAGTGGGTCAGCCGGCAGGACATGGAGAGGAGCGTCAAGACGCTCGTCGAACTGGCAAAGATCTGGGCGGAGCGCGCCTAAGGCAAATACTCTGCGAGGGAGACGAGCGATCGGCACGGCACGAACAGGGGCTGGGCAATGAGCACGACGCGAAGCACCAGGCGCGCGCCGGCCAGGCCCGCTTCGCTTGCAGCCAATCCGCCGACGTTCGAGCACATCGTCACCAACGTCAACGAGACGTTTCTCTGGCGTCTCGACGACTATCCTTGGGAGCGAAACGTCTGGAATTTCCATCCGGAGATCGAGATCCATCTCATCCGGAAGGCCTCGGGCCTTGCTTTCGTCGGCGATCACATCGGAGAGTTCGGCCCGGGTTATCTCACGGTCATCGGCAGCAACCTGCCGCACGACTGGGTAACGGCCACCGAACCTGACGAGATCATCGAAGGGCGTGACATCGTCATCCAGTTTCATCCGGATCGCATGCGCGCGATCATCGATGCCCTGCCGGAGTTTGCCGAACTCGAGGCCTTCTTCTCCCGCGCTGAACGCGGTCTGGTTTTTCATGGTGAGACCCGCGCAAAAGGTGCCGAGCTGATCGAGCGCATGGGCGATCTCAAGGGGCTCTCACGCTTCTCGCTGTTCATCCAGCTCCTCGATCTTCTCGTCAACACCGACGAGTTCGAGCTGCTTTCTTCGCCGGAATTCGCGCCGGAGTTAGAGGCGCAATCGCTCGACGTACTGCGCGGCGCACTCGCCTTCATCTACGAGAACATCGCCACCGACATCCACCTTGCCCACCTCGCCAAACGCGCCGGGATGAGCGAGACGGCATTTTCCCGCTTCTTCAAGAAGAACACCGGCAACACCTTTACCGACCACGTCAACAAGCTGCGCATCTGGCAGGCCTGCAAGCTGCTTGCCGAAACCGACATGCCGATCACCGACATCTGCTTCGAAGTCGGCTACCTCAACATCTCCAACTTCAACCGCACCTTCCTGCGTCAGCACAAGATGACGCCGTCGGCCTATCGGCGGCTGACGGGACAACGTCGACCGGCACGCCTCTAGATCCTTTTCGCGATAGCAAAACAATGAATCCTTGCATTTGCTGCACCGCAAATAGATCGATCGAGCTTGCAATAGCGCATGAAAGTATAGAATCGCCGCATCGCGCGCGCTAGTTCGACACGTCATTGCGCCTATCATCGGGATCAGCGAAACGGTTCGCTATCGGGAAAACGCGCCGGATCTGAGGAGTTTCCAGCGCGCATCGCAGACCTGGGGAGGTCCTTCACATGACAAAAGCCAAGACGCTCGTTTCGAGCATCGCCTTCGCATGCCTTCTTTCCACCGGGCTCACGACGCTGGCAGCTGCTGCCGAATGCTCCGGCACGATCAAGGTGCTCGCCCAGCCGCGTGACGGCCTGACGCTGCTCGAAGATTACAAGTCCGAATTCGAGAAACTCTCCGGCGGCGCATCCTTCGAGATCGATTATCTCAACGAAAACGACCGGCGTGCCAAGACCAAGGCCGACGCCTCGACCATCGGCAAATACAACGTCTATTACATCGACGAAGCCAATGTGGCGCTCTTTGCGTCCGCCGGCTGGGTCGCGCCGCTGATGGACTACTATCCTGCAGAGTACGACTACGCCGATTTTGATCCCGGCCGGCAGAAGGTCGCGACCTATGACGGCAAGGTCTGGTTTGCACCGATCACCGGCGGCGGCGACCTCATGGTCTATCGCAAGGACCTGCTCGAAGCAGCCGGCATCGCGCCGCCAAAGACGCTCGACGAATACATCGCGGCCGTAAAGAAGCTCAACCAGCCCGACCAGGGCATCTATGGCACCGCCCTTCGCGGTCAGCGTGGCTTGGGTGCCAATGTCTGGCGCTGGATGCCGCTCTTCAAAGGGTTTGGCGGCAACTGGTTCGACGGCAAGACGCCCGTCTTCGATGGCGAGCAGGCGGTGAAGGCGACCGAAACCTATCTCGAACTGTTCAAGTATTCGGCACCGGGCAGCCAGACCGGTGGCTGGGACGAGGCGGTGGGCGCCTTCACTTCGGGACAGGTGGCGATGCTGATCGAATCCACCCCGCTCGTGGGCATGGCGATCGATCCGAAGTCCTCGAAGGTCGCCGGCAAGGTCGGCTACCTGCCGCCCCCGGCACCGCTGACGGGCGGTGGTTATGGTCATGGTCTGGCAATCGGCACCAAAGCCAATAAGGATGAGGCCTCCAAGGCTTGTGCCGGTCTCTTCATCGCCTGGGCGACTTCGAAGGAAAACGAGACGCGCCGGCTCGAAGCCAACCAGTTCAGCGAACTCAACCGCACCAGCATCATGACCAGCCCAAAATTCGCTGAGCTCTATGGTCCCGATCTCGGCCAGGCACTTGCCGACACCGGCAAGGTCACCGCCGTCAACTTCTGGCAGAGCCCGCAATGGCCTGATCTCGGCGACCGCTGGGGCATCATCCTCGAAGAGCTGATCACCGGCACGCGCACCGACATCAAGGAAGGTCTCGACGAACTCGACGGCTTTGCCAAGGACTTGGTCGCCCGCAGCCAATAAGCTGCTTCCTCCCAAGGGGCCACCGGCGGGCGTATTTTGCGCCGGTGGCCCCGCACCATCGGGAGCGCGTCGCGCTTAGCCGTAGGACATAATCACATGAAGCAGAAAAACAGCCTGCCGGCGGTATTCCTCACCCCGGCCATGGGGATCCTTGCCGTTCTGGCTCTCGTGCCGACGGCCTATGCGATCTACATATCCTTCCAGAACCGGGAGCTCAGCCGTCCTGATGGCAGCTTTGTCGGCTTCGCCAACTACGTCGACCTCTTCTCGGATCGGCGCTTCATCAACGCGATCGGCGTCTCGTTGACCTGGGAAGCGGTCACGGTTGGCATGACTCTCCTCATCGCCGTCGGCCTCGGCATCCTGCTCTTCGAATGCGTCTCGCCGCGCATGCGCAACCTGCTGGCGCTGTTGTTTCTGGTACCGGTGATCCTGCCGCGCGTTTCCGCCGCCTTCGTCTGGAAGTTTGCCTTCCATCCGCTCTACGGCATCGCCACCTACCCCTACAAGGTGATAACCGGCGAGCCGCTCGATCTGCTCTCCAATCCGACGACGGCGCTTGCGACCGTGGCGCTGGTGGACGTGTGGCAATGGGGCCTGTTCTTCGCCGTCATCGTGCTGAAGCTCCTGGAAACCTTGCCGCCGCAGCCGTTCGAGGCAGCGCGGCTCGACCATGCCCGCACCTTCGAAATTTACGCCTTCATCGCGCTGCCGATGCTGAAGGCGCCGCTGATCTCGCTCGCCTTCGTCAAGATGATCGAGTCGTTGCGCGCCTTCGATCTGATTTATGTCATGACCCGCGGCGGCCCCGGCATCGCGACGGAAACGCTCGACATGTACGCCTTCTCGCAAGGTTTCATCGAGTCCGGCCGCATCTCCTATGCCTCCAGCATGGCTGTTTTGATGATGATCGCGACCTCGATCGCCTTCACCTTCATCTGGAAGAGGGTTCAGTGATGACCGCCCACACTCTTGGCCGCTTCATTGGCCGGCTGATCCTCGGCATCGCCGCCTTCTCTGCCGTGTTTCCAATGTTCTGGACGACGCTCAACGCCTTCAAGAACCGCGTCGACATCGTCACACCGACGCCGCTCTTCATCTTCGAGCCGACACTTGACAACTTCGCCTACGTGCTCGGGCGCGAAAGCGTCTTTGCGGGGCTCGTCAATTCGCTGCTGATATCGGGCGCTTCGGTACTGATCGGCGCGATCCTCGGGCTTCCGGCGGCCTATGCGATCGCACGCTATCCGAACCGCTGGTCGCGCGACATCCAGTTCTTTGTTCTGTCGCTGCGCTTCCTGCCGCCGGTGGCGATCGCCATTCCCCTGATGGTGATCTGGCTCGACTTCGGGCTTTACGACACGCGTCTGTCGATGATTGTCACCTATTCGCTGCTGACGCTAGCGACCATCATCTGGCTGAGCGTCCCGGCCTTTGCCCGCGTGCCGAAGGAGGTCGAGGAGGCCGCGCGCGTCGACGGCTATGGCCCCTACGCGGTCTTCTTCCTGGTCGCGCTGCCGATCGCGCTCCGCTCGCTGATCGGTGCTGTCGCCTTTGCCTTTGTGCTCGTCTGGAACGAGTTCCTGATCGCGCTGATGCTGACGACGTCCGACGCCAAGACACTGCCGATCGTCGCCTCGGAACTGACGCAGCTCGGCCGCGACGTGCCCTGGGGCATCCTCAATGCTTCCGTCGTGCTGCTCTCCATCCCGCCCCTGCTCTTCATCGGGGTTCTCAGCGGCATGCTCAACAGCGCCTTCAAGCGCAAGACCCAATGAAGACCGAGACCTAAGTAAAAACAAGGAAATCCCACATGCAAGCATTGGTCCTCGAGCAAAAAGGCAAGCTCGCGATCAGGGAGATCGATCTCCCCCTGGAGCTCGGCCCCGATGACGTCAAGATCGCCATCCACACAGTCGGCGTGTGCGGCAGCGACGTGCATTATTACACCCACGGTGCCATCGGCCCTTATGTGGTGCGCGAGCCGATGGTACTCGGCCATGAGGCGGCCGGCACTGTCGTCGCCGTCGGCAGCAATGTCGAAACGCTCGAAGTCGGCGATCGGGTCTGCATGGAACCGGGCATTCCCGATCTGGCGTCACGCGCCGCCAAGCTCGGCATCTACAACGTCGATCCGAAGGTACGCTTCTGGGCGACGCCGCCGGTCCATGGCGTACTCGCCCCGTTCGCCGTGCACCCCGCCGCCTTCACCTACAAGCTCCCTGACAACGTCTCCTTTGCCGAGGGTGCCATGGTCGAACCCTTCGCGATCGGCATGCAGGCGGCCGCCCGGGCGCGCATTGCGCCCGGCGACGTCGCCGCCGTCATCGGTTGCGGCCCGATCGGCATTATGGTGGCGCTGGCCGCCCTTGCCGGCGGCTGCAGTCGCGTTTTCATCTCCGATTTCAGCGCCGAGAAACTGGCGATTGCCGCGCAATATCCGGGAATCACACCGGTCAATATCGCCGAGGGCTCGTTTGCCGATGTGATTGCCGCCGAGACCGGCGGCTGGGGTGCCGATGTCGTCTTCGAAGCGAGCGGCAGCGCCAAGGCGTTCTCAGGGATCTTCGATCTGGTCCGACCGGGCGGTGCCATCGTGTTGGTGGGCTTGCCGGTAGAAACAGTGCAATTCGACGTGCCGGGGGCGATCTCGAAGGAGGTCCGCATCGAGACGGTGTTTCGCTACGCCAACATCTTCGATCGGGCTCTACAACTGATCGCCTCCGGCAAGGTCGACCTGAAACCACTGATCACGGACACGTTCCGGTTCGAAGACAGCATCAATGCCTTCGAACGCGCCGCTTCGGCGCGGCCGACCGATATCAAGCTGCAGATCCTCATGGACAGCGGGAAGGATTGATCCATGGCGAACATCGTCTGCTCCGACGTCGACAAGCAATACGGTGCCGTCGACGTCATCAAGGGTTTCAACCTCGATGTGGCCGATCACGAATTCATCGTGTTTCTCGGGCCTTCCGGCTGTGGCAAATCCACGTTGCTGCGCATGATCGCCGGTCTTGAGGACATCTCCGGCGGCACCGTGTCGATCGGCGGCCGGACGGTCAACGACCTGCCGCCGCGCGAGCGCGGCGTCGCCATGGTCTTCCAGAACTATGCGCTCTATCCGCATATGACGATCTACGACAATATCGCCTTCGGGCTGAAACGCATGAAGGTGCCGAAGGCCGAAATCGACACGCGCATTCGCGCCGTATCCGCAACGCTCGGGCTCGAGCCCTATCTTACGCGCAAGCCAACCGAGTTGTCGGGCGGTCAACAGCAACGGGTGGCGATCGCTCGCGCCATGATCAAGACGCCGCGGGTCTTCCTCTTCGACGAGCCGCTTTCCAATCTCGATGCCAAGCTCCGCAACCACATGCGCGTCGAGATCGCGCGGCTGCACCAGAAGCTGAAGACCACGACGATCTATGTGACGCACGACCAGCTGGAAGCAATGACGCTTGCCGACCGGATCGTGCTCATGAAAGGCGGCGCGATTGAGCAGGTCGGCACGCCCGCCGAGATCTACGAGCGGCCACGCACCCTTTTCGTCGCCGGCTTCATCGGTACGCCGAACATGAACTTCATCGATGTCACCGCCGAGAAGACCGAAGGCGGATGGTTGCTGCGCAGCGCCGATGGCAGCTTCTCTATTTCGGATGGAAAATTCGCCCTGCGCCATGGCCAGTCGCTGGTGCTCGGGATCCGGCCGGCCGATCTGAAGATGGCTGAGACAGGAACCAATCTTATCTCGGGCATCGCCGATCTCGTCGAATTTCACGGCAATGACGCGCTGGTGACCTTCCTTTTTGCCGGCAAGGAAATCGGCGCGCTGGTCAAGGCCAGCGCCTGCCCAAAGCCGGGTGACGCCGTCGCTTTCGCGGTCGAACCCGAAGGGCTGCATCTCTTTGACCGGGAAAGCGGCATCTCCCTGCTGAAATCCTGAGATGTCTCTATCAGCTCGGATTGGCGAACGAGGCGGCCGGGCGCGGTCCGGCCGTCATCAGCGTGAAATCGAAGGGCGCTCGGACGTCAGCGTCGAGCACATATTGCCGGTGAACCCGAAGGAAATCCCGCTTGATCCTGCGATAGCGCTCCGGTGAAAGCATGTGCTTTAGCCGGATGAAGACGATCGGCGGCTGGGGTGCATCATGATGTCCGGCGAGCGCCACGACCTGGCATCTGTAAAAATTGATCGCATCGGTCAGGCATTGAACGTCAAACCAGAAAATCTCCTTCATACGGGCGATGGCGCCAACGCGTGCCCGCAAGACCTCGGCCGAGCGAAGCAGCGCACATTGCAGAATCGCGCCGCCGAGGGTGACGAAGGTGATGCGTTTTCCCGCAAACAGGCCGGGCTCTCTTTCCACCAAAGTGCCGATGACCTGAGTGGCGATGCTGGAGCCCATGCTGTGGGAGCTGATGACATATTCGTCGGCGGGCTCGGCAAGCGCAGCGCGTACGGACGCCAAGCTATCTTCAACCCATTGCTTGAAATAGGGTTTCTCCAGCCTGGCGACAGCGACCGCCAGCTCCCAATCGGAAAAGAGATGCAGCGTGTGCCATCTGTCCGACCAGGGAAGAAAGAGCCGGAAGAAGACCACATATGCGACGATTGCGCCTAAGATCAGAAGCGATGTGTCAAGTCCGAGCCAATAGGGCGCCGTGCCGGTCAGCACGCTCAGAGCGAGGCCGATTGCCACCAGCAGGAACGGGAACAGGAAGAACAGACCAAAGCGCCACGCATGTTTGAAGTAGGACAAGGCGCCACCTTCCCAGACGACCCGCGCAGCACTCAAATACCCCGAAACCATTCTGTGCAGCGTCGACCGGCCGTTCAGCCTTTTGACGATTTCGTCGTGATCGAAGACGTAGACGCGGCTCATCGTTCGCCAATCGTCGCCTTGACTGTTCACATCGAAGTAGCGGCTGGGCCCTTCGATCTGCACCGGTCCCACCTGGACCTCGATATCGTGAAGAGTGGCGGTCTTCACCGCCGATCGCTTGTAGCGCGCTTGATGTTTGACGGCGTCCAAGGGCTCAAAGCCCGGAAAGTGCAGCACGATTCGTTTCGTGACGTGCCCGGAGGGTCTGTCGAATGACAAGTGGATGATCTTTCAATAGGCGCAAAACGCCCGCTCCTGCTTCCCCGATAGGAAGCGGGAGCGGGCGCTCGGTGAGCGCCGGGTGGTCCCAGCCTGCCGGAGAGGTCAACAATCTCGGTGTCGAGAATATGGCCGAGTGATACGATCCAACGGTGGGAACAGAATTTTTTGACGCGGTTGGCCCAAGGTGCGCCCTCACAAATGCCAGCGATCTTGTACCCCCAAGCGTCGCCCGGTGCACCAGCCCTTACGTTTTCCTTATTCGCCTGGCCAATCTTCCCAAGCGATTTCCTACCTCCATTCGCGCTAACAGGAGATCGCGAGCAAATGCCAACGGTGTCATGAATGGCTTCGCCTTTATGACGCCGCTTTTCGATGGCTTCAGACGCGCGGTGCCGCCCGGAACCCTTGGAGCACTCGGCACGTTCCACCTTTACAGAAACCGGCCTGGTTTCGGTTGGCAGGTATCTGCCGTAGCCGCGGGCCGCGAAAGCAAAAAAGAGCGCAGCCTCCGCCACCGCCGGCCCTCCCCCGGTTTCGCGAGGCGCCTCGCAACGAGCAAGACAATGAAATTCAGGAATGGGTTCAAACTCACCTCCAAGGCAAGCCGCCGCTTGCCGACGGAATACTTCGTGCTCGCAGATATCGCGTTCGAAGGCGGCGTCATCGGTTACCTCGCCGGTCGCCCCATCCGCGAAGCCGTGACCGATCGCGACGGCCTGCGCTACCGTTTCGTCGGCGTGGCGCCACGGCTGCCTGGCGGCGGTTTCGACGTGCTGGCACTTCGCTCCGGCGAATGGATCGTGTTGCCCGGTCTCGTCTACGCGGCGGATGCGAAAGAGAGTGCCACACCGAACGAAGCGGACCGCGCAGCCTGACAGCGGCCTACCGGGTTCCGGTCCATAGCGCACGATACGAGGCGCCGACTGGTTCAATGTCTCGGCGATTTTCGTCTCGCAGAACATTGCGGCTGTTTGCCGTCGGCAGTTGAGTCTCTCCGCCCGTGCGATGTCTTTGGCCTCGATCACCTCTGCAGTGAATCCACTGGAGTTATCGGCCGGAACGGAAGCCGTTCGCAAGCAACTGCGCCTCCAGTAGGCTTTCGTTAGCCCTGATCTCGATCAGAACGACGCCGAGCACGCGCAATATCGGTTCGCAGGTCTGCAACTCTTATGCATCGCCTTACCCGTCGCCAGCCGCCGCATCTTCTCCGATTCGGTCCTGGTTCGCTGGCAGCGTGCCTACGTCCTGCGCTGCGGCCACGGATCCCGCAATGTCCCTGTAATCTTGCGCCTTTAGCACCCGGTCTCGCGCTGCACCACTTCGGACTCGCGATCGATCAGAGGAAGCGGCAGGTCAATGAACGACCGCAGGCCTTGTGCGTCCGGGTGGCGCGGCACGCCGCGGGTAAAGTGGGATCCGTCATGTTCTTCAGCAATGGGCGTCGCGCCCTCGCATGCCTCGCCGCCGCCATTTTCCTGACCGGTTGCGCTTCCGACACGATGAAAACCTACATCGGCCAGCCGGTCGAATCCGTCATCATCGACTACGGCCCGCCGACGAACATTCTCGATCTCGGCTGGAACGAGCGAGCCTATCAATGGCGCAAGATCTCGACGAATGTCGTCTCCGGCACGTCGAGCGGTGAAATCAGAGACACCCGGCGCGGAATGCGCTACGAGGAGTACACGACGCCGGGCTATGTCGAGGAACAGGAATGCTTCTACACTTTCTATGCCCGGATGCAGCAGGGCCGTTGGTACATCACCAATTTCCGCCAACCGAAGCTGGAATGCGAGTGACGGCTTTCGCCCCTTTCGGCAAGGCACACAGGACTACACGGAACTTCCTTAAGTATTTGAATTTATGCGTGTTTTATTGACTGATATGTTCAGAAATACCTTTAATCGGGAGAAATTGCATGCGCATCCTGCTGCTGGAAGACGAGCCGGAAATGGCCTCGGCCCTGAAGGCGGCGCTGGAGCGGCGTCAGGTGATCGTCGATCACGTCTCGACGATGGCCGATGCCGAGGCCGTCGCCGAGCTCTGGCCTTATGACGTCGTTGTGCTCGATCGCCGGTTGCCGGATGGCGAGGGGCTGAACCTCATTCCGAAACTGCGCAACCTCGGGGTCGCGGCACCCATATTGATGCTGACCGCATTGGGGTCGATCAACGATCGGGTCGCCGGGCTCGATGCCGGCGCCGACGACTATCTTTCCAAGCCGTTTGCCGTTGAAGAACTCATGGCCCGCTTGCGGGCGCTCGCCCGCCGCCCGGTCTCACTGAAAGCCGAGCAAACCAAGGTTGGACGCCTGATCTACGACTTCCACCACCGCGAAGCGGCCGTCGACGACAAACCGCTCGATCTCTTGCGCCGAGAGCGCCTTGCGCTCGAAGCCTTGATGCGTCGGCCGGGTCGTACGGTGCTCAGGGCGACGCTCGAAGAATCGGTCTACGCCATGGAAGACGAGATCGGATCCAATGCGCTCGATTCGCATCTGTCGCGCCTGCGTCGAAAGCTCGATGATGTCGGTGCCGAGGTCGAGATCAGGGCCATCCGCAACCTCGGCTATCTCCTGCGCGCAACGACATGACGAAGGCTCGGCCCCGCTCGCTGCAATGGGTGCTCGTGCGCCGCCTCATCCTGCTGCAGGCCGCGACATTGTTTGTCTTTATCGGGCTGCTATTTCTGGCCATGTTCATCGTCCAGCCGCGCCTTCTCGTCGACAACGAAGCGGCGGTGGATGTTCTCGACCGCGCCATCGGGCGCGATGCGAGCGGCGCGTTGATCGTCCGCGAGACCGAAGACCTTCGTGAGCTGCGCCAGTCCTACCCCAATCTCTGGTTCATCATCCGCGACGACGCCGGTCAGGTTCTGCGCGAGGGAAACGTTCCCCCTCCCTATGACGAAAGCGGTGGCGACCTGCTGCGACGCGTGGAGGGCGCCAAGCTGCTTTTCGGTGAGGGCGGAACGCTGCCGGACGCGGTCCTCCACAACGCTGACACCGACGCCGGCCGCGTCCAGATCATCGCCTCGACCGTTTCGTCCCGACGCGACAACGGACCGCTGGATGTGCAGATCAGCATCAATGTCGACATGGCGCGCGACCTCGACGGCACGACGACCTGGACCGAAGTCGTTCCAATGATCGCACTGCTTATCCTGTGCTTTCTGCTACCGATCGTTCTGGTCATGGGCGTGACGACGCTGGTCACGGCGCCAGCGGTCGTTCGGCGTTCCCTGGCGAGCCTCATATCGACGGCTGATCAGGCCGGCCGCATCGATATCGACAATCGAGCGGTCCAGCTCGAGACCGAACAGGTACCGACCGAGATCGCACCTTTGGTGCGCGCCTTCAACAAGGCACTGGCGCGGCTGGGCGAGGGATACGACCAGCGCAACCGTTTCCTCACCGACGCGGCGCACGAATTGCGCACCCCGATTGCGATCCTGAGGACCCGGGCCGAACTTCTCCAGGATGCTCCGGAAAACACCCGTCTGCGGCTGGATATCGAACGTTTGTCTCACCTCGCCCAACAGCTCCTCGACCGACAGGTGCTCGAGCATGCCGGTGGCGCGCTCGAGGTGGTGGACCTCGTTGCTCTGGCAAGAACCATCGCTGCAGACTTTGCGCCTTTAGCGTTCGAAGCCGGTTACGAACTGGCGTTCGAAACCGAGGTGCCGACGGCGCGTGTCAGCGCCCGGCCACGCCAGATCGAACAGGCCGTCGCCAATCTCCTACGCAATGCCATCGAACATGGGGGTGGCATCGGTACGATCACCGTGCTGGTCAATACCGAGGGCGGCCTCGAAATCCAGGACGAGGGGCCCGGCATTCCTGTCGAGGAGCGCGAACGCGTTTTCCAACCTTTCTATCGCTTGCGCCCGCGGTCCACCGGTGCCGGCCTGGGGCTCAATCTGGCCCGAGAGATCGCCCGCCTCCATGGCGGCCGCATCGATATTCTTGCCGGCCCGTGGCAGGGCGCGCGCGTACGGCTGCAATTGCCGCTTCTCGACGGAGGCTGCCCGGCGCAGCAATCGGCACCGGTATCCGTTTGACCATAGCCCTACCGCGCCGCGCGTCTATCACACGCACAAAGGTCGCCGCAGAACTTTGAATTGCTGCATGTTTTTTTCTTTAGCCAGCGGCGATCAAAGGAAACACACGCTAGCCATCGCCTTTCCTCAAAAGCTTTCCGACTCCCCCTTATCAAGGCGCCACTGATGCTCCACATTTGCAGCAATACATCGCGAACGTTCACCGAAGAGCGGCTGCGCGTTCGACCAGAATGGAGAATTGCAAATGCAGATGTCCTCGCAGGTCCCCTCCCCTTCGCTTGAGGAAGGAAGCTGGCCCACTCGACGCCGCAGCGTGCTCGACTGGCTGATCATCGAAACGCGCAACGAACGGTTTATCGACAACATCCTTGTTGAAATGTGCGAACGGCTCCAGGCGGCAGGTGTGCCGGTTGCGCGTGCGACCCTGCATTTCCGGATCAATCATCCGCAGTGGCTTGGTGCTCGCATTCTGTGGCGAAAGGGCCTGGCGGAGGCTGAAATCGATCTCTACGATTATGGGGTCCAAAACACCGCGCTCTATCTCAACAGCCCGCTCTATGTGATCAACAACGGCGGTACCGAGGTTCGCACGAACCTGGAAGCGCTCGCGGAAGAGCACGCTCAGAACTCCCTTTATGTAGACCTGAAGGCTGAAGGGCTGACGGAATACATTGCCTGGCCGCTTGAACACACGCTCGGCAAACGCCACGTCGTGACCTTCACCACCGACCGAAAGGGCGGCTTTGAGGATGAGCACGTCGCGTTTCTGTCGGATCTTCTACCTGCCTTGGCGCTGGTCAGCGAGATCCGGCTGAAGAACCGGTTCGTGCGCACGCTGCTTGAAACCTATGTCGGCCCGCATGCCAGCGAACAGATCCTCGCCGGCGCCACGACGCGCGGCAGCGGCGTCACGGTCGGTGCCGCCATCCTGATTTGTGACCTGCGCAATTTCACGAAACTCTCCGATCTCTGGCCGCGTGACGACGTGATCGATCTGCTCAATGCCTATTTCGACGCGATGTCGGAGCCGATCGAGCGGCACGGGGGCGAGATCCTCAAATTCATGGGCGATGGCCTGCTGGCAATCTTTCCGCTCAGCAATGCCAATGCCGCCGAAAATCTTTTGCAGGCAATCCGTGAGGCTGAAGCGGCGATCGCCCTTCTCAACAAGGACAACCTCGAAAAGGGTCGTGACCCCCTTGGCTACGGGATCGGCGTCCATGTCGGTGATGTCATGTACGGCAATATCGGTTCGCGACGCAGGCTGGACTTCACGGTGATCGGCCCCGCCGTCAACATCGCCTCGCGGCTGGAGAGCCTGACCAAGGAAACAAAGCGGCCCGTGCTTCTGTCCCGGGCGTTCGTGGAACTGGCAGGCTGCGCCTCCAGCATGGAGCATCTGGGTTCCTATCCGGTCAGGGGAATTGGCGCGCCGATCGAGGTTTTCGCCTTTTCCGGCAATGGCCCGGCACCGGTTCTGCGCGCGGTCGGAGAATAGTGGTTGTCCGCGGACAACTGAGACCTGCGGGATAGAGGAGCGTTAGCCGGCTATCCGATTTGGCTCGGCGCGAACTGTGCTACGAGTTCGTGGCGGTCACCTGGATAGGTCAAGCGAACATGCGTGACCGGCGCGCGCCCGCTCCAGGTGCGGCGCTCGATGACCAGGCAGGCGGTGCCGGTCGAAATGTCGAGCGCTTGCGCTGCCATTTTGTTCGCCGCGACAGCGCGAATGCGGTGTTCGGCCGTACTCCACGGCACCTTGCCGAGCAGCCATGAACCGGGCGCGGCGGCCTCAAACAACTCCGCCTCCGCCTCCGGCACCGCCGCAAGGCTGATCAGGCGTTCTTCGAAACAAAAAGGACGACCGCCGGCAAAGTGCCGGCACGTTACCTCCAGCAGTCTCGCCGATGCCGGAAGATCCAGGCGTTCGACGTCCCGGCCTTCCACCTTGCGGATCTTTCGCTCGTCCAGTCGAAAACTGTAATCGAGGCCCAAGGATTGGACCTCGAGCTTGACGTCGTGGATTTCCATGACCGCCGACTGCACCTGGGGAAAGGTGACGTAACTGCCCGACTTGCGACGCCGCTCGATCAGGCCGCGCTTGACCAGTTCGGTCAGCGCCTTGTTCACAGTCATCCGCGAGCAATCATATTGTTCCGTCAGCTCGTGTTCGAACGGGATGCGATGGCCCGGCGGCCATTCGCCGGAGAGGATGCGTCCTTCCACGTCCCCGAGGATACGCTGATGCAAAGACAAGGGCTGCCCTTGATTGTCGACGGCATCGTCGGGCTGAGCCTTCGAAACGGTTCGGTCTTGCTTGGTGTCCATGACACCGAACTTAATCATTTCCGGGCGGCGAAACAGCCCTTCTCTCGCTGTTTCGCGCTTTTCCACCATAGCGGCGGATTTTCCCGGCGCACTGTTGACAGGTGTCAACATTCGTGGCGCGGCCAAGCGCTTGTCACTTGATCGTCAATAGAGGAGATGCCAAGGCGTCAGGAAAGCACGCGCCCATTCCTGATTGCGATCGGAGTCTTCGCAGTCAGGCTTTTCAACCGGTGCCGGCCCAACTTCTACTCTCGACTGCCGTGTGGCCTTCGGTGGCGGCGGCGCCAGATAGCCAAGGGTCATTCCACCAAGATAGAACATAGCGAACCTTCTCGCGTCACGTCTCTGATGGAGGCAATGGTGACACAATCAGCTCACCTGTCAATAGTCTATAAATTCTATACTCTTTTAGATCTTCTCGCGATGGCAGAGAAATCGCATCCCCGCCCTAACGCCTCGGGAACTGAAAACGCCAGTTGTCCGCGGACAACTGGGCCCGGAACGGGCGTTCGTTCGCCGGCAAAATGGGGCATTGGGTATAACTCGCTAGGCATTTGTAAAACCGAACCGAATCGGAGCATAGTGCAGCTGCGCAGATTGTTGCGATCTGACGATTTTTGCGCAGTTTTTGGGGAACTCAATGTTGCAACAGAAAATTCAAGGTCACGACGTACAGGAGCATCTGCCGACGCTTCTGGCTGCCGACGCTTTGGAACTGGCGCATCAGCTGCAGCAGCATCAAAAGAAGATCTTCCCTCCGCAAGCTGAGAAGGCAATGCGCCTCTTTAGTCCTGCCGAAGCTGCCGCCTTCATTGGAATCGGTGAAGGCTATCTAAGGCAGGTTGCCTCAGAGGGCCATGGGCCCGCTCCCTTGTCAAACGGTCGTCGCATGTACGCCGTTGAGGACATCGAACGCATCCGCCGCGTTCTCGACGAAGGCGGAAAATCCGGGAAATACATCCCACACCGCCGCGGCGACGAGAAGCTGCAGGTTCTATCGGTCATGAATTTCAAGGGTGGGTCGGCGAAGACGACGACGTCTGCCCATCTTGCCCAGTATCTGGCGCTGCGCGGCTATCGGACGCTTGCGATCGACCTCGATCCACAGGCCTCTCTCTCCGCCCTCTTCGGCCACCAGCCGGAACTGGACGTTGGCGAAGGCGAGACGCTTTACGGTGCGATCCGCTACGACGAGCCGCGGCCGATCGCCGACATCGTGCGTTCGACCTATACGACCAATCTTCACCTCATTCCGGGCAATCTCGAGCTCATGGAATTCGAGCACGAGACCCCGAAGGCGATGATGATGGGTGGGGCTGCCGAGACCCTTTTCTTCGCACGCATCGGCGACGTATTGTCGGAAATCGAGAGTTTCTACGATATCGTCGTCATCGATTGCCCGCCGCAACTCGGCTTTTTGACCATGTCGGCGCTCTGCGCCGCGACATCAGTACTGATAACGGTGCATCCACAGATGCTCGACGTCATGTCGATGTCGCAGTTCCTGTCGATGACGAGCGAGTTGATGAGCGTCGTCGAAAAGGCCGGCGGTCGCACCAGTTACGACTGGATGCGCTATCTCGGCACGCGTTTCGAGCCGAATGACGGTCCACAAAGCCAGATGACCGGTTTCATGCGCGCCATTTTCGGCAATCGCATGCTGCAGAACGCGATGGTGAAGTCGACGGCCATTTCCGATGCCGGCGTGACGAAGCAGACACTGTACGAAGTCGAGCGCTCGCAATTCGTCCGCGGCACCTACGACCGCGCCATGGATTCGCTGAACCAGGTCAATGGCGAGATCGAAGAACTGATCCGCCAGGTTTGGGGGAGGAAGTAAGCCGTGGCCCGCAAAAATCTGATCGGAATTACCGCTGACCAACTCGAAAACGGCACCGAAGCGGCTCTGGAACGTCTGACCACAGCGCGACCGATCGCCGGCCTGAGCGTCGGCACCCGGCCTGCAAGCGCTGTCGGCGGCATCACCCGTTCGCTGTCGAACATCACTCAGAAAGTTGAGCGCGCCCAGGAATTGGAGCGCCAACTTGCCGAAGGACTTGTCGTCGTCGATTTAGACCCGACGCTTATCGATGCTTCCTTCATCGTCGACCGCCTTGAGATCACTGCGGATGCACAATCCGCGCTCGCGGAGCAAATCCGGGAACACGGACAACAGGTTCCGATCCTCGTGCGGCCGCATCCTGACGCCGATGGGCGATACCAGGTTGCCTATGGCCATCGCCGGCTAGAAGCCGCTCGCGCGCTTGGGAACAAGGTTCGCGCGGTTGTCCGCGATCTCAGCGACGAACAACTGGTCGTCTCGCAAGGGCAGGAGAACAACACTCGCACGGATCTGTCCTTCATCGAACGGGCGCTATTTGCCGCGCGGCTTGAGGATCGCGGTTTCTCCCGTGAGACCATCATGTCTTCGCTTGGTGTCGACAAGGCGGCACTGTCAAAGATGATTTCCATCATTCGTCGGCTACCGATCGCACTGATCGAGGCAGTCGGGCCGGCACCGTCGGTCGGCCGGCGTCGTTGGCTCGAGCTCGCCGAGTTGCTGGCACAAGGTGGAAAGAGCGAGGCTGCCAACGTCTTCGTGCAGGACAAACAATTCCAGGCGGCAGCAAGCGATCAGCGCTTTGATGCGCTTTGTGCCTTCCTGAACACTCCCAAGGCGCGCGCCAAAGCCATCTCGTGGGTAGCGCCCGATGATACAACCCCGGTCCGGATCCGTGAAACGGACGGCGAAACCACGCTGTCTTTCAACAGGAGACAGGCGCCGGGCTTTGCAGATTTCGTGAGGCAGAGGCTCAAATCTCTGTACCTCGAATACCAAGAGGAAACAGGAGACTAAACAGAGCAAAAGAAAAAGGCTTCCGAACGACTAGCGCTGCGGAAACCCTTCTCTCGTGTAGCAACTAGAGAATCCCATTTCCGCGAATCGGTGTCAAGAGTTTTCAACGTCGTTTCGGCGAACGGATTTCTTTTGCCTTGAAAAAGGTGAAGACGAATGGATTGTGGGATTGTCACGACGCCCTTTGGGCGGCGGGCGATGTCGCTTGGAATGTTGGCACACCAACTTTCCAGCACTTCGGCCGTCGACGAAGGCAAGGTCGACAAATGGAAATTGTTTCGAACGGTCTGCGCCGCCAAGTCGAGCCTTGGGGTTTCTGATCGCTCACTTGCCGTCTTGAACGCCTTGCTGTCGTTCTACCCGAAGACGGAACTTGCGGCGGCCAACGGCCTCGTCGTGTTTCCCTCCAACGCTCAGCTTTCGCTGAGAACGCACGGTATGGCTGAGACAACGCTCAGGCGGCATCTCGCTACCCTGATCGAGGCCGGCCTTATTCTTCGGCGCGACAGCCCCAACGGCAAACGCTACGCTCGGCGCGACCGTCAAGGCGCAATCGGCCAGGCATTCGGGTTCGACCTTGCTCCGTTGCTTGCCCGTATGGCCGAGTTCGAAGCGGAGGCTGCGCGTCTCGAAGCGGAACGGCGCTATCTTCAGGTGATGCGTGAACGCATGAGCCTCAGCCGCCGCGACGTTGCGAAGCTGGTCGATCTGCTGCGCTCCTCCGACCTCGCCTATGCAGAGCAGGCGGAAGCCCGCTGCCAGGCCGTTTATATGTCGCTGTCGCGCAAGCCTTCCATCGCTGAAATCGAGCGCGTCCTTCCCGTTCTTGCCCAACTGCAGGACGAACTCACTAATCGTCTGGAAAACCTACTGAAAACACAAAATACGGCTGCCAATGAACGCCAAAATGAGCGGCACATACAGAATTCAGAATCCGATTATCTTTCTGAATCTGAACCGGCTGATGAGCAAGTTGGGGTGGAATCGTCGCGCAAGCCTTCAACAGGAATGCCGGAACTCAGCCAGGATATGGGTAAAGCCGCAAAGATCGAAACATCTGCGGTGCAAAAGCTCCATCAGCATCGCGGGGAAGCCCCTTCCCTGAACCGCACAGTGCCTCTGCCGCTCGTTTTGAAGGCTTGCCCGCAGATCCGTGACTACGGCCCATCCGGTCGTATCGACAATTGGCGCGATCTTCTGACGGCTGCAACTGTGGTCAAAAACATGCTTGCGATCAGCCCTGATGCTTATGACGAAGCCTGCGCCACACTCGGCCCAGAAACGACCGCGACCGTGCTTGCCTGCCTTCTAGAGCGAGCAGAGCACATTCATTCAGCGGGCGCCTATCTGAGGGATCTGACGCGCCGCGCGAAGACCCAATCGTTTGCTGTCTCCGCGATGTTGGCGGCGCGCCTACGGGCCCAGACGTCGGTTGCTGCAATGGATGGATGATTGCCACGCTGGGAACTGAAACCGATCTTCCGGCAGAAGATGCTTCTTCGATTGTCGGCAGCGTGATCTTGTGTAAGGCGCGTAAATGCGGGAAACTGCTGTGAAGGGATTCGTTGATATCTTTGGGATAATCTAACGCTCGGGATTCAAATCAGCCTCCCACCATCTCCAAGAAAAGATTGATGTTTTCACCCGTTACGGAAGGAAATTGGCTGATTTTTTCCGTCGCTCGGACGGCCGTGCGGTAAGCTCTGTTGGACGCGTGCGAAGGTGAGAACGGCTGGCTCTCAGCGAAGCGGAGAGCCCAGGGTAAGATCAGTTCTATTGCCTAGGTTTCGCACGCTAGTCGGGTCCGGGAACGGCGCAGATGGTCTGGCTTCGGACTGAAGCGCGGCTCTTATGTTGACAGCTGTCAACAGCATGAGGCGAATAGGTTTTATTCTGAGCCAAACGGCTAGCACCCAAGTCCCGCCCCAGCAACGCACCTGTCCGAAACCCAACTATAAAACTAGCCCTTCCCCTTAGCGAAACGTGCATGCCATCAACACCGATGAGCTTCCGACAATAGTGTTGATGCACCAAACAGCAGAGGCCTTCAGTCGATGTCACATGTTATCGTTATCAACGGACCGGCCGGGGTCGGGAAGACAACGGTGAGTCGGATTCTGGCAAGACGCCATCCCGGTGCGATCAACATCGCCGGCGATGCTTTGCGCCATTTTGCCCCTGAAGACGTTCGACATACCTTGTGGCCTGGTTCGACCTACAGGGCCGGCGCGGCACTCACCACTGCCTATCTGACGATGGGAGCTACCAAGGTTCTCTTCGAATACATTTTCGACGACGCCGAAAAGCTTGACCTGTTCTGCAGCGGATTACCCGATAAGACGCCCGTCTCTGTTTTCACGCTCTGGGCACCGATCGATCGAGTCATTGATCGGGAAGCAAACCGCGTTGAGCGCGAGCGGTTGGGGGGTATGGTGTTGCGGACATACCAGGCGATCGAACGAAACCTGCATCTGCTTGGGCAGGTCGTTCCAAATACAGAGACGCCGGAGTTGACCGCCCAGACGATCAGCGAAGCAATTGCCAATCCTGCAAATATCTGGCCGCGTCCGGCCCGGGGAAACGAACGTGTCTGATGGCCTATCGTCCCGGCCCGCAAGACGTGTTCGTGGCGCGTCTCCAACTCGCGACCTTGCTCGCGGTGACACGCGTTGACAGCTGTCAACAATCGATGCGCATCGAATTCTCAGGCTGTTGGACTGAGATCCGAGGATTTTCCCTGCGCGTTGCCGGATCCTATTCCCTCGATCGACACCTTTGGCGGTGGCGCGTTTGGACGACCTGACCCCGAAGGCGTCGCCTCTGTGACGGAAATGATTATCGTGTTACGTTCCGTATCGACGGCAACATCCTTAGTTTGAAATGAGATACCAGATCCCCGATCCATATCATCCGGCGCTGCTTCCACTCCTGATTTCGGCGGAAGACGCCTTGGCGCGACTGGACGAACGTGCAAGCCGCCATGCGGTCGAAGACGGCTTTCGTGAGCGTGGTCACTTCTTCGACGCAGCGGCGGCTCTTTGGGTGGCCGGCGAACTCGTCCATGTCGAAGACCTGGTGCTACACGATGCCCATATGGATGCGCGTGCTCCCACGCACGAACTGACGATAGCGCATTCGATTCTTCGGGCGCGGCGGCGTATCTGGCTGGCCGAGCCGGTCTGGGCGCTTTCGCCGTCGGGCCTAGCTGCCCTTCGAGGCGAACAGGGGAACGTCGCCAACGCCGGCGATGTGGTCGCCGCTGCTCGATCTGAGTCACCATCGACTTCAGATGATAGTGCTCAGCTTGAGGAGGAAGAGGAGGCATATCCCATGGCCGCCGAGTTTGCGGCCATCGATGCGGCTATTGCCCGTTCGCAGCAGCTGCTCGAGGCGCACGACAAGGACACCCTTGAAATAGCCGAACGAGCGGCCCGTGTGACCACACAGGAGCCTGTCGGGCAGCTAGGCCTGCTCTTTGACGAGGAATGGGACGAAGATGCACGTATTAACGAATGGCGCCATGCCGTTACGACCGCGGATCAGCTACCGGCCACTCTCGGCGCCGCGCTTCTTTTCGACGCCTGGGAACGGATCGAGCCGCTGCGTCGTCAACACTGGTTGGGCTCGTTGCTCGTTAGCGCTTATCTGAGATCGCGCGGCAAGGTTACCTCGCATCTTCTCACCTTCAACACCGGACAGAAAGCGGTTCGCCATGAGCGGCGGCGCGCGCAGGATCCGGTGACACGGTGGAGCGCATTCCTCGAAGTAATGACTGCAACCGCAGATCTGGGCCTGAAAGAGCTCGACCGACTGTCGCTCGCTAAGACCCAGATGGAGATGCGTATCCGCGATCGCCGTTCCAACAGTAGCCTGCCCGCGTTGATCGAGCTCCTCCTGTCCCGTCCGATCGTTTCTGCTGCGCTCGTCGCTCAACATGCTGGAGTGACGCCTCGTGGTGCGTTGAACCTCATACGGGAACTCGGCGTCCGTGAAATGACCGGCCGCGGACGCTACCGCGGCTGGGGGGTGCTTTAGTTTCAGGGCGGCGCTCGCGTCGCCAAGGCGGAACGCTAAGGTGAGATTGCCTTGATGTCAGCCCATGGTGATCAGGATCAACACGACGAAGACCGCGGGCACGAGAGCCAGCGCTGGAATGATAATCGCCGGGTAGCCGAAGGCGAAGATCGCGAGCAGCCAAATCAGTGCGCAGTTGATCAGAAACAGCACTTTTGCCGTCTGCGAACCCTGCACCGCTTCCTTCAGCATCCAGCCAAATATCGGCACGTTGTAAACCAGTCTTGCAATCATTCTTCTTCCTTTCATGGGGGCAGTCCGGGTGGGCGTGGACTGTTGAGAGGGGTTCAGGTCCGGGGACGTCCACTTTCTCCTAGCCGCTGGCGCGTAAAACCGGCGGCGGCTTCGAGGCGTTCGGGATCGAGCAAGCGCATGGTTTTCGGATGGCTGAAATCAATCAGCCCTTCCCGCTTGAAGCGATTGAGACAGCGACTGACGGTCTCGACCGTGAGGCCGAGCCAGTCGGCAAGATCTGCCCGAGTGAGGTGCAGGTGAAAGCCCAGTCGGGCAGGATAGCCGTGGCGACCGCTGTGACTGAAGATGCGCGACAGTTCGACCAATGCACTTGCCACCTTCTCGCTTGCGGTCTTGCGACCAAGCAGGGTGGCATGCGCCTGCAGTCGGTGCAGTGTCATCTTCAACTCACTGTCGATCGCCGAACTGTTCGCGAGAAGTTCGGCATCTCCCAGGGCTTCGATGCGCGCAATGCTTAGAGTCTCGGCCGTGGCAATGTTGCGTCCATCGATGGTAAAGCCGAAGAGCCGACCCGGGCCGAGCACGTCGGTGATCTGTCTGCGCCCGTCGTCGAGCAGTTGAGAGAGCACGATGCAACCGTCGAGCACGCGAAAGAGCGAGCGGTTGCGGCCACCCTCGAAAAGCAGTGTGAAATGTTCATCGACCACACGGCTGCGGGGAGGCAAACGCGCCGGTCTCGCGAAGGACGCGAGGGGAGGAGCCGCAGCAGAAGCTGCGGCGGATTGGGTTTCTGGCATGGGAGATGTCCGCATTGCGGATGCAAGGAGGCACGGCGCCTCGCTGACATCCGACGTCGAAGGAGGAGAGCGTTGACAGCTGTCAACGCAGTTTCAAAGCCGGGTAACGGCTCCGGGTGGTCCACGCGGGCTGGAGTTTGGAAAATGCACCTGGATCGCTGGGGGCGCGGCCGTCACCGCAACGGCGGACGAGAGGCTTCCTTGCAGGCGCTCCCCGACACAGTCGCCTGGCGGCGCCAATAAGGCCCAAAAGAACCGGCAGGCGCTGCAGACATGTTCGGGGGCCGGCTTTTCCTTCCCGTTCTCATTACTGCCGGCTTGGCAAAAATCCGGTAATGAGCCATCAGGAAGGGCATAGCGCGCATATTCGGCCGCAGGCAGCGAAGCGGCGAGGGCCGGGCGAAGATGAGCGAAACCGAGCAGGAAAAGGGCCATGGCGCACAGGATGCGCAAGGCTCTGTCCCATCTTGATTTCGTGCGACACGTCATCGCTCAGGCTCGTCCTCGCGTCATCTTCGATGAGACAGAAATAGGCGAGGGGATTGACAAAGCTCAATGTGGCAAACCGCGCAGGGGCAGAATGCCGCATGGCAGCGAAGTGCCGCGCGATCGAGTGGGCGCACGGCACGTTAAGTCATTGATTAATATTGTTAATTCCGCAAAAATGGACGGCAGAGATCAGTCCTCCTCGACAAAAACCTCCTGGCGCTTGGCCTTTACGCTCGGAAGGAACACGACGACAAGCACGAGTGCAGCGATCAGGAGCAGGATGGCGCTGATCGGGCGGGTCACGAAGGTCGTGGGATCACCGCGCGACAGGATCATGGCGCGGCGAAGGTTCTCCTCCAGCAACGGTCCAAGCACGAAGCCGAGCAACAGCGGCGCCGGCTCGCAACGTAGCTTCAACAGCAGGTAGCCGACCAGGCCGAAGAAGGCGACAGCATAGAGGTCGTAGACGTTGGAGTTGACGCTGTAGACCCCGATCGAGCAGAACGCCATGATAATCGGGAACAGGACATAATAGGGAATCTTGAGCAGCTTCACCCAAAGCCCGATCAACGGCAGGTTCAGGACCACCAGCATCAGATTGCCGATCCACATCGAGGCGATGATGCCCCAGAAGAGTGCGGGCTGCTCGGTGGCGACGTTCGGGCCGGGTACGATACCCTGGATGATCATCGCGCCGATCATTAGCGCCATGACGGGGTTGGCGGGAATACCGAGGGTCAGGAGCGGGATGAACGAGGTCTGTGCGCCAGCATTGTTGGCACTTTCCGGACCGGCGACACCGGCAATCGCCCCATGCCCGAATTCTTCGGGTCGGTCCGAGACGCGCTTTTCCACCGTATAGGAGGCGAAGGCCGCAAGGATCGCACCGCCGCCGGGTAGAATCCCGAGCGCCGAGCCAATGATCGTGCCACGCACGACTGGTGCAAACATGCGCTTGAAATCATCTCGCGTCGGCATCAGGTCCGTGACCTTGGCCATCAGCACTTCCCGGGTACGTTCATTCTCCAGGTTGCGCAGGATCTCGGCGATGCCGAAGACGCCGACGGCAAGCGCCACGAAATTCAGGCCATCGGCATATTCGCGGATACCGAGGGTGAAGCGCGGCGTGCCGGAATAGATGTCGGTACCGACCAGCCCGAGCAGCAGGCCAAGTGCCACCATTGCCAAGGCCTTGACGATCGACCCGTGGGCAAGCGCGATCGAAGAGACGAGGCCGACGATCATCAGTGAGAAATACTCGGCGGCGCCGAATTGCAGCGCGATCTCGGTCAAAGGCGGTGCGAAGACCGCAACGAGGAAGGTCGAGACAGTGCCGGCGAAGAACGAACCGAGAGCGGCAATTGCAAGCGCTGCGCCGGCGCGCCCCTTGCGGGCCATCTGGTAGCCGTCGATAGCCGTGACCGCCGAGGAGGATTCGCCAGGCATGTTGATGAGGATCGCCGTGGTCGAGCCGCCATATTGGGCGCCGTAGTAGATGCCGGCGAGCATGATCAGCGACGAGACCGGTTCGAGCTGGAAGGTGATCGGCAGCAGCATGGCGATGGTCGCCGTGGCCCCGATACCGGGAAGTACGCCAATCAAGGTGCCGAGCAAAACGCCGATCAGGCAGAAGAGCAGATTGGCAGGAGAGGCGGCGGTTACGAAGCCGAGCGCAAGATTGCTGAAGAGTTCCATTGCGCGTCTCCTAGAACTGAACCCAGGGGCCGAAGCGCTGGAAGGGCAGGCCGAGGCCATAGCTGAACACCGCCACGGAGAAGGCCGTCAGTGCCAGCGAAAGCGCCAGTGCCATGAGTGGCTTCATCCGCCCTGAAGCGAAGCAGGCGATCAACGCCGTGAAGAACAGCGCCGGCACGAAGCCAAGGCCCCGGACCGTCAGGCCGAAGAAGATGGGGGCCGGCAGAATGAAGGCCATGCCGCGCAGCGCGATCGGGCCGATGGGTTCGCCTTGGACGCGGGTTGACTGCACGAGGATCACGATGCCGAGCAGCGTCAGAATGATCGCGAGCATGAGCGGGAAGTAGCCGGGACCCATGCGGAAGGCGGTGCCAAGCTCGAGGTTGAAGGCCTGCCAGGCGAAGAACAGCCCGACCGCCGTTAATATCCCGCCGCAGAGCGCATTGGTGGTATCGAAGGAGAGTGATTTCATCGTGTCCCCATTTGTACTAGCGGGGCAGCCGGCCGAGGCTTTCCTTACGGCCTCCCGCATTGGCATTGCCGGCCTAATGCCGGGTTCGCGTATTGGGCGGCGGAAGGTTGACAGCTGTCAACGGCGGTTGACGGCGTTTAACCCTTTCCGGGCACCGTCGCGGCGTCCCAATGTCAGAAGCGCCGCGCTTCCGGGCGAGCCGGAGCGCGGCGAGACGAGCGGTGGATCAGTCGGCGTATTGGCCGGCTGCTTCGATCACCGGCTTCCAGCGGGCGATTTCGCTCTCAAGCTTCGCCTTCAGCGCGGCCGGTGTCGCATCAGCGTCCGACGAGGGTTCTGTGCCGAGTTCGCCGAAACGAGCGACAACGTTCGGATCCTTGAGCGCGACCTGCAGCGACTTCGACAGGCGTTCGGTCACTTCGGCTGGCGTGCCCTTCGGGGCGTAGATGCCGTGCCAGATCCCCACCTGAAGGTTCGGCAGGCCGGCTTCCGTCGTCGTCGGCAGATCGGGGAAGACCTTGAGGCGCTGCGGCGAGGTGACCGCATAGGCTTTGATCGTGCCGCCTTGGATCTGCTTGGTGGTGTTGGTTGTCTGGTCGCACATGATGTCGACCTGGCCGCCGAGAAGATCGGTCATTGCCGGGCCCGTACCCTTGTAAGGCACGGTGGTGAGCTGTGTCTCGATGGCGCTCATGAACATCATGCCGCAAAGATGCGAGGCAGCGCCGATACCGGCATTGGCGACCGTCACCGTATCCTTGTTCGCCTTGACGTAGTCGACGAGACCCTTGAGGTCGGTCGGCTCGAGATCCTTGCGCGCGACGATGGTCATCGGCACTTCGGTGACGAGGCCGACGTACTCAAAGGAATTCAGCGTGTCGTAGGCGAGCTTGCGGTAGAGCGTGGCGCTGGTCGCCATGCCGATATGGTGCAGCAGCACCGTGTAACCATCCGGATCGGCCTGGGCGACGCGCCCGGCGCCAAGGGTGCCGCCCGCGCCGCCGACGTTCTCGACGATGATCTGCTGACCGAGATCCTTGGACATGGATTCGGCGACGAGACGCGCGACGGTATCCGTCGGGCCGCCGGCAGAGAAAGGCACGACCATGGTGATCGAACGTTCGGGGTAGGTCTGCGCGTTGGCGGAAACGGCGAAAAGCGAAAGGGCGGCAACAGCGCCGAGCAGGGCATTCAGGGTCTTCATCTCTTCCTCCCGGATGAAATATCGGCCAGCCGGCAAGGTTTCCTCCCGCGCCGGTTCTGGGTGCCCCATTTGCAAACGCAATCCTAGCACAGACAACGGTTTAGCCGGGCGAGGGAACGCATTTGTCGGGCGCTGGCTTTGATTTGGGTGGATTTGGAAACATGCGGCCGATCGCACGGGTGGATTTCCACCCATTCAAGGCTCATTTCAATTCAAGCGGGGATCCGCGCCGAGTTTTGTCAGCTTCACGCCGACCAGGCGGAGACGCCCCTTAGTCTCTACATCCAGACGATAACCTGCGGGCAGCGCGCTCTGGTGACCTCAATGCCGCATCCAGTCGAATTTGCTCGCTACCGCAGGTCTTAGCGGGACTTAAGTGGCGACTTATTCGACTGTCGATCCGCTGGGCGTCCTAGGCCCAGTGGTTACCATCATCTTGCGCGGAGCCGACACGCTGATTTCTGGGTTCGGAGAGTAATGAGCTCCATTCCCAGAGCCTGAGTGCGAACGGTCGGATCGGATCCCGAGCTCGCCGGAAGCAAGCGACGCAGGATCTTGGACGTGCGTCAGAGGCGCCGGCTCACTCATGATTCCAGTAGTAGACGAGGAGTCGTCTTTATCCTATCGGTTGAGTATGAAAACGAGCCTCGAACACCTTCCCGAGAAGAAGCAGCGCGAGCTTGCCCGCGTCGTGGAGATCATCCACGAGGAGTTTGCCGATGCGCTCGAGGGTGGCTCGGCCGACTTCAAGAAGCGCGGGCGGATTTTGAAGATCATCCTGTTCGGCTCCTACGCCCGCGGCACCTTTGTTGACGAACCGCATACGATGAAGGGCTATCGCTCCGATTACGATATCCTCGTCATCGTCAATTCGAAGAAGCTCGCAGAACCGGAATATTGGGACAAGGCGACCGACCGGTTGATGTGGGACAAGGGGGTCTCGACGCCGGTTGGACTGATCGTCCATGGCGCCCGGGAGGTGAACAACTTCCTTGCGGACGGACAGTATTTCTTCGTCGATATCCTGCGCGAGGGCATCGTGCTCTACGAGCTCGACGACCGATCACTGGCCGAGCCGAAACGGCTCTCGCCCGGCGATGCGCTCAGGGTGGCGAAGGAGCATTTCGACGACAAGTTTCCGTCAGCGCTTAGCTTTCTGGACACAGCCCAATATCTCGTTGGGAAGAATCAGTTGAGGCATTCGGCCTTTGAGTTGCATCAATCGATAGAAACGGCTTATTCCTGTCTGCTCCTCACCCTTACCAACTACAGCCCACCGTCGCACAACCTCAAATTTCTCCGCGGTCTCGCCGAGGATCGGGATCAGCGGCTCGTCGAAGCCTGGCCGCGCGACCAGCATCGTTTTACCGCCTGGTACAATATTCTCAACGAAGCTTATGTGAAGGCACGCTATTCAAAGCACTTCGAGGTCACCGAAGAAGCGCTCGCCTGGCTTCTCGAACGGACAGAGCATCTCCATCGACTTGTGGAAACGATCTGCGCGGAGCGGCTGACTGAACTGGATCGAGCAGCGGCCGCGACCTAACTCCTCGCCTCGCTTGCGCAAGTCAGCGCTTCATGAAACCTCGGCGCCTCGCAATGGTGCGACAGCCTCGCATATACCGGCGCGATCTTGTCTAGAATTGCCGGGCAATGGAGTTCTTCGCCATTTGAGGTGCGTCGCGGTGGGAAGCCAGCGCTATGCCCTCTCATCGGAAACGGCGTTGTTAGCCGATTATCCGGGCTGCTCGTTCGTTCTTTTGTTCTCGGTTTTGCTCTTGCGCGGATTGAGCCGATTGGACTGCTTATCCGAGCGGCGTCACGTGATAGCGAAAACGATCGCGAATATGACGGTTGAAGAACCGGCCTTTAGAGAAGGCGCGTTGGAAAGCCTCGTATGTCTCTGGCGGCACGTTTTCATAGTCGTATCGGTTCTGTGTCGTTACTAGCCAGACTGAAAGTGTTCGCGTCTGCGGATCGTAGTCGGCCCGCCTGATGAGATTGGAGGGCATTAGGAACCTCCGTGAAAAGCAAGTGGTTCTCGTTTGATATCTAGCATAAGTTTTCGATGTTGGGCTCCCACAGCTCTGCGACGGGATGTTCGCCAGAGCCCCCCAGTTCGGGAGCTGCCAGACTGATGGGTTTCTGAGCTTATGCCGTGACCACTGCATGGCCTCGGGAGGGAATGCCGCGATTGACGGCTTCGGTCAGCCCTACCGCGATGCGGGCTGGGACACCATGCAGGCAGTCGTCTGCAAGCAGTTTGGCGAGGAATGGCGCTTACAAAAGCGGAGTGCGGTTCTGATTATGCCAGGCGCCGTCGCAAGGCTCGACAACAATATTCTCATCAATCCTGCTCATCCCGAGTATTCGGCGATCGGCGTTAGCCTTCACCAACCGTCTGCTGCGATAAGAGTCTGTTCGGCGTTTGACTGTAGCGCCGCCGGGTTCGGCGGCTCTTAAACAAGCAAGCGCGCCGCTCGCTCCTGTTTTCGCTTCGCATAGTCATAGTAACGCGCAGCCTGGCTGACCGATTTGTGCAGCGACTGCTACATGGCCTCGGGCAGTGGAATGCCGCGGTTTGCGGCCTGTCCTCCGCGTTTCTATCGGGAACGCAGCGTGGAGATGCTGACCAGATGGGGTCTAGCAAGAGTTCGGAGTTTTCGGGTCACGCCAATGTCTTGCGGCTAGGCTCTTGGTGAAACCTTGTCTGCGATCGATCTCGGTTGCCTCACAATGGAGTACGGCAACATCCAGATTACGCGCTCGCGAAGGCTGAGGCTGCTTACGGTCGGGATATCGAACGAAAGACAGTCGATATCCGGGGGCCTGTTGAAAGGCGCCTCGCCCACAGCGGACCATCAGCGCGAAACCGGGGTCAGGGTCAGCATCTCGCTGTTGGTCTTGCACGAACCCGGTACGCGGTTGATGCAGCCCTTCGTGGTTTGCTTGATCGTCAGCGTAGAGCCGTCGCCCGACGGACCGATGGTATAGGTGCCGCTGCCGGCGCCTGAAAAACCGCCGCCCGCAAGCACATATTTCACAGTCCCGCCGGAGCGCGACGTTGGCGTGTAGACGAAATCCGCAGTGCCACCGGGGAACTTGCCGACGACCTCGAACGGCTCGCTCAACTTCGCCACGGTTCCGCTCACCTTGATCCGGGCGCCGCCGCCCGTGACCGTCCACGGACCGGGGCAAAGCTTGTCAAGCACGTGTTCGGCAATCCGGGCAGCCTCGTCGAGAAACGCATCGTCGTCCGAGAAGCCGGAGAAGCTGTCAACAAGGTCGCCGCCGGGGTTGGTTCTTGTTTCTATGGTCCAGTTGGCTTTCCCGGCGCCGAATGTGATGCGGCCGCCAATCAGATAGTCCGGGGCCTCGGTGCCCAGCTTCTTTATCGCCGTGGTCGGGTCAGCATATTTCGACTGCTGAAACTTCTGTTCCTTGATCACCTCGTCGATCCGCCGCCATTCGACGACCTTGCCCGCGCACCATTCAGCTTCCCCGCCGTCGCCCAGCATGGTGACGGTGTGGTGCAGGATAGCTTCTGCCAGACCATTGCCGGCAAACTCTCGGCCGGGATAGTTGTCATCGGTGATTGTGCCGACCGCCAGCACCACATCGGCTTGCTGCGCCGGCGTGATCGCCGATGACAGCAAGACAAGCAAAAGCGCATAAAGCACCGGCACGAAATGCGACGCTAATGACCGAACCTGCACTTGATGCGCCCCCGCTCACGGATCGTGCCGTTACACTACCTCAACCTGACGACGTTACTAGAGCGGAGGTTATGCCTTTTGCATCGAGAAACGATAAGGTTTCCGATAGGCTAGGCTTTGCCCGCGGAATTGGGAGGAGGACGGATCGTGGAAAAGAGCGTCAGTGACCGCGAGCTTATCGCGATTATGAAACAGTATTTTACGGCGAAAGCTGAGCTGGAGAGCTTGAAAGGGCAATTGGAAGCGGCACGACAGGCGCGCAGCGAGGCGATCGACGTGTTCTACGATCTCCGCGAAAACGCCGAGCACGCCGCTGACTTGGAGCGCTCGCATCGTTTGAAGGCAGAGATGGTGTCGTTGATGCAACGTGCTGAAGCCTGGTGGAAGACAGCGTCCGCCGCCGACCAACGCGTCAGATCGGACGCGAAAGTAGAACCGGAAGAATGGCAGTCGTTCGAGAAGCGAGCCGATTCGTTCTTCGGCGCGTAGTCGCTGAGACGTACAGACAAGCTGATCGTCCAGCCTTTCGCTCCGTGTTGTTGTGGCTGTTGGAGTTCGCCGTGCTTGGGATGAGAGGCGGGCTCGCGCCGGCCGTGTTTGCTGCACACGGCGTAAGGTCAGACTTTCTGACCGAGGCCGAGGTGTTTCCCCCTGAAGTGACGCAGCTGTAGCTGCACAATCGGTAGCTCCGACGCCCAACGCCCCGCTTGATGAGCGACACCGCAAAGCACGCCAGCGGCGACAAATATGTTCCATGTTCGCCGCACGCTGGCGTCCTTCATCAAATCAGCCACCAGCATGCGATCCACTTCCGCTGATCGCAGCGTGTCGTCATAGGTTCGCGAAGCCCGGCGTAGCCGCGAACGAGGGGGAACATATTCCGAACCCGACTTGTTTCCTGGGAAACAGTTCCCGCTAAAGACGAATGCTAATTGAGTGTCAGTTCTAAACGTTCAAATGAATTGGATCTAGAAGTGGTTCTGTTTTCGGCTCTGATGTTTTTTGTCATGCTGTTTGCAACAGTTAAACAACTGCGGAGCGAAGCCCGAGCACGTCAGCCGATCGTTTGATCCGGCACACTAAGCCCCGACTACGCGTCAAAATTCTAACTGGACACTCGAAAGACCACCATGAAGCTCATTTGTGAAGCCGTAAGCCTAGCCGTATTTTCCGCTGCGGTGGTGATGTTCGCGACTGTGTTCGCCGCATGATCCGGACTGACCTGTCCTTTGTTGAATTCGTCCGCGTTCAACCCTGCTAGACGATGAGCCTTGCCGCTCGTCCCTGTTTGCGCTCCGCGTTGTTGTAGTAGCTCGCCGCCTGCCCGATCGATTTGTGCAGCGAGACTGCTGCATGGCCTCAAGGAGGGGGATGCCGCGGTTGGCAGCTTCGGTCAGGTAGCCCGACCGCAAGCCATGTGCCGAAAAACAATGCCGGATCGAGACCGGCTTGCTTGCGCGGCCTTTCAGGATCAGGTTGACCGATTGCGGCGTCAGCGGGCGCCGATCGATGTTTCCCCATTGACCAATGCGCCGAAACACCGCGCCGTCCTGGATATTGGCTTCACCGAGCCAGCGTTTCAGCAGCGATACCGGCCGGCCGATCAGGAGCGCATGTTCGTCGTCGTCGCTGGCGGTCGTCTTCGTTCGGCCCAGGCGGATGGAGAGGCAGGGGAGGAGAGGGGAGTCTTGATCGGCAGGATCGGGACGGACGGGCTCTTCGTCGGTGAGGTCCTCGATGTGCAGTGCTGCCAATTCGGACCGTCGATGCCGCCGGAGGCGAATGCGACCAGAAGCAGACCCCGATCGCGCACGTCCACCAGGCGCTCTTCCACCTCCGCCGGCATGCCGTGGGGTCGGATCCTCGGCGCGCTTCACCGGATCCCAGAGTTGGTAGCCGACGAATTTGAGCAGCAGGCTCGGGCGCGAACCAAGGGAGGGGAGTGCCAGTGGCGAGCTGGCGAATCCTAGGTCATCCTTTGTTGCCAACCTTTGGGTAGAGAGTATGGAAAACTGCGGTACGTTGAGATCTGTTCGCGGTACCAAGGCGTTGATATTAGCCTGTCTGGCCGCTTAAACCTTCATAGGCGCCGAAGCCACATCGGTCTTTCGGAAATCGGAGCAACATTTATGAGCCGCCAACTTTCTCTCCCACGCGACCGAATTTCCGTGCTTCTACTGGAAGGCATTAGCCAGACCGCGGTGGACTACTTTTCGTCGTCCGGCTACACCAACCTCATTCATTTGCCGAAGGCGCTCGACGACAACGATCTTAGGCGCCACATCGCCGACGCTCATATCATCGGCATTCGTTCCCGCACGCAGCTGACGGACGAGATCTTCGAATCCGCCAAGAAACTGATCGCCGTTGGCTGTTTTTCCGTGGGTACGAACCAAGTCGATCTGGATGCGGCGCGGCGGCGCGGCATTCCGGTGTTCAATGCACCTTACTCAAATACGCGATCGGTGGCCGAGCTTGTGATCGGCGAGATTATCATGCTGACAAGGCAGATCTTTCCGCGCTCGGCTTCGGCGCATCAAGGTGGGTGGGAGAAGTCCGCTGTCGGCAGCCGGGAGGTCCGCGGCAAAACGCTCGGCATTGTCGGCTACGGCAATATCGGATCGCAGCTCAGCTCGCTTGCCGAAAGCATGGGCATGGTCGTGCGCTACTTCGATCTTTCCGATCGGCTGCGCCGGGGCAATTCGGAGTCGATGGCTTCGCTCGGCGACCTTCTCGAAATTTCTGACTATGTGACAATGCACGTTCCCGAAACACCATCGACTCATAACATGATCACCGAGACCGAATTGCGCCGCATGAAGAAGGGCGCCATGTTCATCAATAATTCTCGCGGCACGGTGGTCGACCTCGATGCGCTTGCGAAAGTCCTGAAAGACGGGCATCTAGCGGGTGCGGCCGTCGACGTCTTCCCCAAGGAGCCGGCATCGAACAACGAGCGTTTTGAGACGCCGTTGCAAGGCTTGAACAACGTCATTCTGACCCCGCATATCGGCGGCTCCACTGAGGAAGCCCAAGAGCGCATCGGCGGGGAGGTTTCAAGGAAGCTGGTCGAGTATTCCGACATCGGCTCAACGATGGGCGCCGTCAACTTTCCGCAGGTACAGCTGCCCGAACGCCCGAACGGCACGCGTTTCATTCACGTGCATGAAAACCGCCCCGGCATGCTCATCCAACTCAACGAGATCTTCTCGTCGCGCGGGCTAAACATCATGGCTGAGTTCCTTCAGACGCATAGCGACACGGGCTATGTTGTGATCGAGGCCGAAGGAATTTCCGCAAATGCCGAAGAGATTCTTCAGTCCCTACGCGAAATTCCTGGAACGATACGAACGCGATTACTCTACTGACAGCTGCTCGTTGGCCGCATTCCACGCACGCCGTTCATTGGTGAGCTCACCGCGCTCTTCGACGCTTCGCCCTGGACGACGATTTTGGATCGGCTTTTCGCAAGACCCGCGGAACGGTCGACCCTGATCTGAAACTCGGCTTCTGACTTGTCGGATTTTGATTTCGACGCCGCGGTTCGCTGGGGAAGGCTCGATCCCGGGCGGCCCCTTTCAAGGCGCAGCGACAAAGAGCTGCCCTTCCTCGACGAGCCCGCTGAAGCCGGGCTGGAACTGCTACTTGATACTTGCGTCTACATCGATGGACTGCAAGGGCGAGCCCCAGAGCTTGTGGCGGACTTGCTTGATATTCGCCCCAGCAATCACTCTACAATCGCCATCCAGGAGTTGATGCAAACCGTCGGCGTGCTCGACCGGGCACACAAAGGAACGAAGACAGCTATTCAACAAATCAGAGCCACGGTTAAGGCGATGCCGGCCCATCGCGTGTTCACGCCTGATGCGGACGTTCTGGGCCGGGCCGCTTTGCTGTCCGGCAAGTTGTGTCGGCTGCAGGGCTACCACCGCGACGCTCGGCTACGAGCTCTTCACGACTGCGTCTTGTTTCTCCAGGCCCAAAAACTGGGCCTTACCGTTCTTACCGCCAACGTCAGCGACTTCGATTACCTACTGCAACTGATGCCGACTGGCCGGGTTCTGTTTTACCGCTCGACCAATTGAATAGTGCGCTGTTGATCATTAATTGCTCAAGTCTGGCAAGTCTTCCGGCGAAGAGGCGATCTCAAGGTTCTCGTTCGGCTGAAATCAAACGACCCTGGGGGCCCGCCGTCCTCGGTCGAACCTATGCGCTCACTGGATTAATACCTGCTCAAACGGGCATTAAATGGCATTAAATGATCAACCGTGCTGCCCTTCCGTGTTTGCGTTCCGCGTTGTTGTAGTAGCTCGCCGCCTGGGTAACCGATTTGTGCCGTGACTGCTGCATCGCCTCGGGCAACGGAATCCCGCGGTTTGCGGCCTCAGTCAGGTAGCCCGATCTTAAGCCATGCGCTGAAAACAAAGCCGGATCGAGCCCCGCCTGGTTGCAGCGGCTCTTCAGGATCAGATTGACCGACTGCGGCGTCAAAGCCCGGCGATCAATATTCCTCCATTGGTCAATGCGTCGAAACACCGGGCCATACTGGATATTGGCTTCCTCAAGCCAGCGTCGCAACGCCATCACCGGCCGACCGATCAGGAACACTTGCTCGTGGTCATTGCTCGTCGTCGTCTTCGTGCGGCCGAGTCGGATCGACAGGCAGGGGAGGGGAGGGGAGTTCTTGTCGGTGGGATCAACACGCACCGGCTCTTCCTCGGTGAGATCCTCGACCCGCAATGCCGCCACTTCCGAGCGGCGGCGACCGCCGGAGGCGAAGGCGATCAACAGCAGTGCGCGATCGCGCACGTTCACCAGGCTTTCGCCGGCGCAGGCCAGCAGCAATTGCGCCAGAACGTCGGCTGTGACCGCTTTTTTGCTCTTGCGCTGTCGCGGTCGGGCGCTGGCGCGGACGGCGAGACGCAGCGCGGCTTTCAGCGACGGCCCATCAAAGCAGCCGGTGAGGCCGCGCCAACGGGTCAGGATTGACCAGCTCGTCAGCCGGCGCCGTACCGTGTCTGGCGCGTGCGGTCCGTTGACCTTCAGCAGATCGCGGGCGCGCAGGCCCTCTTCCACCTCCGCCGGCATGCCATGGCTGGGATCCTCGGCGCGTCTGATCGGGTCCCACAGGTGATGGGCGACAAATTTGAGCAGCAGGCTTTCTGGCGCCGGCCAGGGGAGGGGGTTTTCCGTGGCCAGCTGGCACCAAGCCTCGAGGTAGCCGAGGTCGGAAGCGAGTGCGCGCAGCGTATTGTCGCCCATGCCTTCGCTGGCGAGATGCTTGAGCGTCGCGACGTCTTCGTCGGTCAGAAGAGTGGCGAGCTGATCGCGTCGATCGAAAGGCAGGATGGCGTCGAGCGCGTCGAGTTCTTCGGCGCGCCGCTCTGCTTGCGACGCTGTAAGGTCAATGCTCATTCTCAAACGGCCCCAGCACCTGAATCCTCTCGGCGCGGGCCGCGCCGGCGAGCTTGCGGTCAAGGGTGGCGAGCGGCAGGGATTGACGGACTGCGACGTCGAGATAGGCGGCGTCGTAGGCGCTCAGGCCATGCGCGCTTGCGAGTTCGAGCACCGAACCGTCTTGACCGGCGCCCGTGTCCTCAAGAGGAAGCCGGCGGAGCCGGGCCATCGCGTTCAGCGCCTGGCCGGGGGCAATCCGCTGTCGCCGCTCAGCGCTGATCAAAATGCTGCGCGTCTCGTGCCAGAACAGGTTGGGTACCGGGCAATGGCTGGAGATGCTGGCGATGAGCCGCTCGGCCGCCTCGCTGTATTCCTCCGGTAACAGCCAGGCAGCAGCGGTCGATGCGTCGAGAACAAAGATGGTCAAAACTTTTGTCCCTCGCGTTTCCAGTCGAGGATCTCGTCGTTGCTGACCGGTTTTGCCCGCATCCTGGCCGCACGCACCTCGGCGATCAGCGCCGTGAGCTCGTTGTCCTTGTTGATCCGCGAAAGCCGGGCGACCGGATCGTTGCCGCGGGAAATGATCACCTCCTCGCCGGCTTCGACGCGCACCAGCAGTTCGGAGAGATGGGCTTTGGCCTCGGCGACCTTGACGGTGACGCTCATGGGGAACTCCGTTGAAATCGGTCTCTCGTCGGCAAATGGGCAGATGGTCGACGATGGCGAATTTGACGTTCTGCTCGAAGATAGGGCCCATTTACGAGTTGGTCAACCAGTAGACCACATCACTATCGATACTTGATACCTATCGACAGTGATAGCTGCGAAAACTCACGTCCGGCTGACGGAAGTAAGTAGTAAATTGGTTTCCGTTTGTGAAATTTGAAGCGCTAATTCATATGGTTAATGATCACTGAAGACGGCAAAGATGCTGTACAAGGCGTAACCGGGGCAGATTTGGTGTGTGGCTTTTATTTAAGGATTTAAATTGCAGCGCTAAGCTGAAATTTCGCCTCTCGATTTTTATCTTGCGGTTTCAGCGAGGTACGGGCGAGGGGCCCTTCAAAGCCCGGATACCTTGGTGAGATTGACCCGGAGCGGTCGCGCTGGCGCGGTGGTTTGAGCCGCGCTGGCACGCCCAAGTTCCAGAACGAACGCTTATCGACGATCGCTGCTCGCAAGTGCCTAAGTTGCTGTTGATGTTCGGTATTGCAATGGCCTTGCAAAAAGTGACGCGCTGAAATCGTTAGCGGAAAATCGTCCGACGTTTAGGGTCTAAACCCAGCGGCGATATGGCGATTTTCGGTTTGAAACGGTAAAGTAAAACCCACACCGGCGCGGGCGCCGCCGGATTGAGGGCTCTGTCCGCGTCGGATCCCCCGGCGGAAAAAACCGGGCAGCACGGCGACGGGATGTGGCCACGGTGGGGAATTCCCGTTTGGTACTATGTGGCTGGCGTTCCATCGTCCCCAACGCCCTACAACTAAACAGGGATAGCCCAAGACGAATTACGGAAGTGCGGTAACCAATCCGCGGATAAGAGCTGGATCAACCGTCGTCTGAAGGCCCATCCCGTCCACGTGCTGTCTCCAATCAACGAAGGACAAACCTGTGACAAAGGACATGGGGCGGAAAAGTTCATCCATCACCCTTGACCACGGCCATAAGTGTCGCCATTGTCGATAACCGGGCGCTTGTCATCGCGGTCGGAACCTTCGCCGCGAGTATCGCGGCGAAGGCGATCGAACACCAGCTCGACGCCCTCACCCACTTTTCTGACCGGCGCGCGAATATCGAGTTGGACGAGCTGGCTGCGCGATTGAATGACTTCGCGGTATTTGTTGAGGCGCTGGGCGAGATCGCGCAGGGTGCATATCGATCGATCTAACGCCTCGCTATTGGGCGGCGGAGGGGCACCCGCCGCCTGCTCGAGGCGAACGGTTTTTGCTGGTCGCCATCGCAAGGCGTATGGCAGCGGCACCTGAACGAGGCCGGCCTCCTGACCGTAAGTGCAGGCGTTTGACCCGCATCAATGTCGCCAAGGGCTGGCGTGAGACTATAGCGGCTTCGGGAATCGGTGAGATGTGGTCCCCACTCTAGGCTGGAGGCTTGTCATGCTGAAGCTGATCAAAGGCTTGCCGCCGGACGTGCTGGGCGTCGAAGCGACAGGCAAGGTGACACACGAGGATTATCACAAAGTCCTGATCCCAGCCGCCGAGGCGAAGATGGTCCAGGGGCCGATCAAGATGCTCTATGTCGCCGGTACTGATTTCGGCGGCTATGAACTCGAAGCCCTATGGGATGATGCCACGTTCGGCTTCAAGCACTGGCGTCAATTCACGCACGTTGCGGTTGTTACGGATAGCACCTGGCTGCGGGCGGCGGTCACCATGTTCTCCCCGTTCTTCCCCAGCGCAGTCAGGTTATTCAAAGTCTCCGAACTGGCTGCCGCGAAGGACTGGATTGCACCCACGGAGGAGCGGGTGCGTGATGGCAGACCCCTCCCATGACGTGGCACTCTCGGGATACCTGACGGCGATCCATGGTTCGGTCGTCGACATTCGATTTGCGGATGGCGTGCTGCCCGCGATCAATGAGGGCATCGCCATCGTGCGCCAGGAAGGCAAGCCGCTCGTAGCCGAGGTCCAACAGCATCTCGATTCCACGACAATCCGTGCGGTCGCGCTGGATGACACCGCGGGTTTAGTCGCGGTGTAGTCGGACGCGCCATGGGCGCGCCGATCAGCGTGCCCGCGGGTGAGGTGGTGCTCGGGCGACTGCTCGACGCCGTCGGGAACCCCGCCGACCGTGGTCCAGTTCTGCCAGCAGGGACGGCTTATCGGTCCATTCATGCCACAGCCCGGGGGCTGGACCGTCTCGGCGCAGCCTAGGAAATCTTTCAGACGGGCATCAAGGTCATCGACCTTCTCGCCCCGCTTGTCCAAGGCGCCAAGGCGGCGATGTTCGGAGGCGCCGGTGTCGGCAAGACCGTGCTCATCATGGAGTTGATCCGCACGACAGTCGAGAAGCACGCTGGGATTTCCGTGTTCGCGGGCGTCGGCGAGCGCTCGCGCGAAGGGCATGAACTGTTGCTAGAACTCAAGGAGTCGGGCGTACTGGCGCGCACGGCACTCGTCTTCGGGCAAATGAACGAGCCGCCGGGCGCGCGATGGCGCGCCAGCTACTATGCCGGAGTCTGACTTCTGTCCGTCCATCATCGGCTACGGCTCCTCGCCTTTCCGATGCGGACCGGCGTGGCTGACGCCACCCGGCCAGACAGGAGACTCCCAGGTTCCGACGCGTTCCTTTCATGCGTGGCATGGCCCTAGACCCCGGCAGGGCGACGGCGCCTCGCGTATCGGCTCCGCCCATGTTGCCTTCGACGGATGAGAAAGTCTCGGCCCCTGCGATCTGATCATTATCGTGGCTCACTCCCATACCCCGCATGATTGCTGTGTACGCTTCGCCGTGGTCGTCACCGCCCACGCCGCAACACTTACTATCGGGCGGGAGCTACCCCTTACCCGAGCCGGACTTTCACCGGCTGGAACGCGCCAGCTTGTCCTGGCGCACCTCATCCTGATCGCCGCGCATAAAAAGGCCGGCATATTAACGGATACACAATCCACATTTGGGTGGTTCCGTTCCTGGGCAGTCACATTGGCCCAAAGTCCATCATTTTGTGACATTCACCGGCGTCACATTTGTTCGCCGCGTGGAGGAGGTTGCCTGTACTTGATAATAGTTGATAAGCGAGCTACGATGGCATCGTGACCGATGGAGAAATTCACATGATCAGTGCTGATCTTGGTAAGCAGCTTGAAAGCTACATCCAGCAACTCGTTGAAACGGGCCGATATGGTTCGAAGAGTGAGGTTCTGCGTGAAGGCGTGCGGCTCGTTCAAGACCGCGAGACGCGCCTTGCTGCGCTCGATGCTTCCATCATGCGCGGAGTTGCCGATGCTGATGCTGGTCGTACACATCCTTCTGAAGAAGTCTTCAGCGAACTGCGGGCGCGCTACAAGGCCATGTTGCCGGGCTCGGCCAAATGAAAGTCTGCTTCACGACTGAAGCCAAGTTGGATTTGCAGCAGATCGGTGACTACATCGCGAAGGAAAATCCATCCCGAGCCTTGTCGTTTGTTGATGAGCTGGAACAGAAATGCCTGTCTCTCGCAACCTCCCCGCGGGCTTTCCCTTTGGTGCCTCGATATGAAGGCTACGGCATTCGCCGCCAAGTGCATGGCAACTATCTGATTTTCTACCGTGTGGAAGCAGAACAAGTGATCATTGTCCATGTTTTGCATGGTGCAATCGATTATGCCGCCATACTTTTTGAAGGCTAGGCCGATGCCGGAAGAATTCCGCCGACATGATTTGTCGGACCTGCCACTGGAGGACAAGATGGGCTTTGCAGTAAGATACCGGCCCACTCGCTCAGGCTTTTGAACAGCTACGTGCGGACTGACATGTTGCAACACATCCATTTGTGCCTTCATAAAATGAGGGACAAGGACGGGCCCGGTTCGCCGTTCCATCATATAGCGAAAAGCCTTGAGCAGCAGCTGGGACGGCATCAATCTGTTCGAGTGCTTTACTCGCAACCAATACCACATCGATCCGGATTGTGAGTTTTGGCCGGAGCAGGATTACCTCCATGATATCAGGCTGATGAAGCTTCACCTCAAGTGCCAGAGTAAAACGATGAAGGGAGCGGGAAAAGCTAGGGGTTAGGCTGCGAGGTCGAGCTTTGCCTGTTTGAGACGGCCGTCCGCCACGTTGGCTCGGGTTTGAAGAACCCGATGAGTGCCGATCGGCGTCCATCGCATTTGCGCTTCTTATTCATACGGGCATTGACGAGGCTGTTGGCGGCACTTTCAGCCGGTGAACTGGATATCGGCTGACCTACTATCATGCACCGAGCTACGACGGTTACAGTCTTGGCACTTCCGATCTCGCTGGGCGGCTTGATCCGTCTGGAACTGCGTCAGTTCCTATCTCCCACAGGTGAGCCGTATGGTACGCGTGTGCGCCGGTGAGATAGCCGCGCGACTTGCTTGCCACGCTCGCGTAGCCGTTGCGTTGGGCAAGCCGAAAAGCGTTCTTCTCCCCATAGGCCGCGCCTGTCTTCGCCCCGACCTCCAGCTCCATCAGCTTCTCGGCGGCAAAGCCGATCATCTCCCGCAGCAAATCCGCGTCCGCACTCTTCTCAACAAGCGAGCGCAGGTTCATCATCTCGTCGGTCATTGGTGATCTTTCCATCAGGCTGGTCTTGAACAACCCGACCTCGGCGGAAAACACTGATGGCCGCCCGCAAACCCGATCACCCGCTACAGCGCAACGAGAAGCGCGCGTGCGTTCGGCTTTGCTACCTCCCGCCACCTACACCACCTGCCGGGACGTGATCGAAAAATTTCGGAAGGACAACGGAATGGGGCCTTTTCGCGGGAGCATAAGACTTAAGTCCGATGTCACGTTCGTGTCTGAGAATGATCGGCCTCTGACAGGCTTGACGCAATAGACTCTTGTAAGTCAAAGGCCTCGCCGTGGGGGAAGCGACGAGGCCAAAATGGCTCCATTAATGATGAAGCCTGCTCGCATTCAGCCACCGGAGGGCGGGGACATACATGCGCATCTCCTTATTTAGGGTGCAAATCTTTCCTTGCTAGGGGGAGCACAAAGAAAAGGGCTCGGAAGCATCAAAAGGAATGGCCTCGCCGGAGGAAATGAAGAGGCCAAAATGGCTCCACCAATTGATGAAGCCGCTGAGAGGTCGGAGATCATATGCGCACTCTCTGATGTAGGGCGCGAATGGTCTGTTGTTAGGGAGACTGGTAACTTTTCTGGGGTACGCACGAACTGTTAGTGCCGGATGGCCATCTTGGTTGCCTCAATGAAGGAGGCGACGATGGCGGTGGAATGTACGATCACGATCGCCAGGCTGAACGGGGCAGAACGCTGCTTCGATCGTCAACGACTGTCGGCGATACTGGTCCGATCAGCCGATATCCAGTTCGCCGGCTGAAAGCGCCGCCAACAGCCTCGTCAATGCCCGTATGAAACGGTAAAGTAAGTCTCACATCCGCGCTTTTTTCTCGGCCCGGTAGCAGCATACGTAAGCTAAGCATAGGGCTACGTCCCTCCCACAAACCTCCCCTTTGAGAAAGCGCATATGGATTGGAATTCGATACAAATTGCCATCGTTCTGGTCCTCGTGGTCGTCGTCTTCTTCGGCTTCATCCGGGAACTGATTTCCCCTGACGTGGTTGCCATGAGCGCTGTAGCTCTTTTGGTCGCATTCGGGATCCTCCATACGGACGATGTTTTGAGCGTGTTCAGCAACAGCGCCCCGGTGACAGTCGGCGCGATGTTCGTCCTTAGCGCAGCCCTGGAACGCACTGGTGTCATTGACGGGATCGGTCGAGTGGTTTCCCGTGCGGCGAAATGGTCACCGCTGGTTGCGCTGGTCACGATGATGGTCGGCGTGATCGTGATGTCGGCATTCATCAACAATACGCCGGTGGTTGTCATCCTTACACCGGTAGTGATCAGTCTTGCTGCCACATTGAAGCAGCCCGCCTCCAAATTTCTGATACCGCTGTCTTTTGCCAGCATCTTTGGCGGGACGACGACGCTTATCGGCACGTCGACCAACATTCTGGTGGACGGCGTCGCGCAGCGGCAAGGGATCGCACCCTTCGCCATGTTCGAGATAACGGCTGCCGGCGCAATCATGGCCGCCGTCGGCACGGCCTATTTGGCGATTGCCGGACGATGGCTTCTGCCCGATCGCGATAGCCTGGCCGCCTTGCTGCCCAAATCGGAAGATCGCAAGTTCCTGGCAGAGGTGCTGATCCCTGTGGACTCCACTCTCATCGGCAAGACGCTCAAGAACGCCGGTTTTACCGAGGAGCGCGGTTTCAGGGTTGTCGACGTTTTGCGTGACGACGTTTCCCATCGGTGGAGCCTGGACAATCTGGCATTGAGGGCCGGTGACCGGGTCGTAGTCCGCAGCAAAGTTGGAGACATGCTGGCCCTCCGTGAGGCCAGCGCCGTTGCGTTTGGCACCGGCGAGACGCACGCGGTCGAACCGATCGGGACCCGTGAGACTGTTGTGATGGAAGGTATAGTAGGGCCGCAATCCCGGTTCATCGGCCGACATGCGGCGGATCTCGCCCCGAGGCGCCTGTATGGGGCTTACATGCTGGCTATACATCGCCAAGGCGAGAGCATCGGCGGCAATTTCAGTGACGTCCGCTTGCGGATGGGCGATACGATCCTGCTTGAAGGTCCGGCTGAGAGCATGCGCCGAATGTTCAACTATCGAGAACTGATCAACCTGGTACAACCGAGCGAGAAACCCTTGAGGCGCAATAAAGCCCCAATAGCGATCGGCGTCGTCCTTCTGGTGATCGGGCTGGCCGCATTCGAGGTGCTCCCCATCGTCGCCTTGGCCCTGATGGCAGCGGTAGCGGTGATTGCGTTGGGGTGTCTTGAGGCGGAGGAAGCATACACATCCATCAGGTGGAACATCCTGTTCCTGATTTTTGGCATGCTGGCGCTCGGTATCGCCATGGACAGGACCGGCGCTGCGCGCCTCATCATTGAAGCATTTGCAAGCCTCGTTAGTTCCATGGGACCACTCGCCGTTCTTTCAGCGGTCTACCTGATCACGTCACTTCTCACCGAGGTGATGAGCAACAATGCTGCCGCCATCCTGCTCACTCCGATAGCGGCGGGGCTTGCGAACGCGCTCGGCGTCGATCCGAGACCATTCGTTGTGGCTGTGATGTTCGCAGCCAGCGCCAGCTTCGCCTCGCCCATCGGCTATCAGACCAACACCTTCGTGTACAATGCCGGCGGCTATCGCTTTACGGATTTCATAAAAATCGGTCTTCCGCTCAATGTGCTCATGTGGGCGACGGCGACGCTCGTCATTCCAATCTTCTGGCCGTTGTAAGGTTCGATGTGGGATAGACGCCGATGGCGGCTGGTCTGTCTAGCAAGTGGGGCGTGAGGTTCCTCTTGATCAACGTTCCGGTGACCGCTTTTACGCGGCAGATGTCATTGATGCAGCATTCGAGCCGCTAAAATTAGCTTCCAGAGTGCCTGCCGCAACAGGGTTTGGTTTGGGTTTTGAATCAAGCCGCCAATCGGTGATGACCGAAGTCGAGGGCGCAGCACAATCGCTTCCTATATCCATGCCGCGAGTTCCAGGCGCACGATGTGAAACCCGCGCTGCTCGTTCGTGTCGAACACGAAGCGTATGATGAGGTCAGTATCGACCCGTTCACCTGTCGCCATCTGCTTCGGTTCCGCCACCACGGCTTGCCGTGACATCGCGTTCGTGTGGAACTTCCGTCACATCCTCCGGCAGTTCGCCCGCTTCGCCAATTCTCGCAGATCTCCTGCCAATTCCCGCATCAAGAGCCACTGCCGCGTCCAATAGGTGATCGTGTTCATTGGCCATGCGAATCAACTTCCTGTTTTCGGTTTGTAGCGTCAGCATAGTACCCATCGGCGGTGACGGATCAAATGCCGCGGCAACATTTGAGTTCAAAATTTGCCTCCTGCCACTTACCGAAACGACCATCCCGTTCATTGGTCCATTGGTCAGGCCACGGCGCCCCGACAAGCTCCAAATGGGACGCGCATGATCTCATCGAAAGCGGTGTGGTGAGCATTACGGCATCGTATTAGAGCCCGAGCAGGTCCCAACGCCACCGCCGCAAGGGGCGAGTTCAATCGGCATGACATTGCACGCGCTGCACCGAGGCAACAGGGCAGTCACCGTCCGCTTCCTTCTGTTAGCGGGCAAGCAGGTTGTAGAAAGGCGCCCTGTCTTCGAAAATTGCGTAACTCAACATCTAGTATCTTGTGAACCAGAGTCAGGGCATCTTCTCCGGCTTCGCGTTTTGATCTTGGTGGTGACCTGACAGTCACGCGGCACGCGGCTGACCTATCCGCGGGTAAGGGGTTCAGTATTGCTAATTGCGGTGAAGCTCGCATTGAGGGGTGAAGAGCAAACGCTTGCCCAATGGGTACGTCCTGTCGTTTCGACGAGTCGAGTTTCTTGTTTAGCTGCTAGTTTGATTTGAGCCGGCGTGAGATGCCCGTTCGCCGACAACTCTCGAACGCTCCCCGCGGCTGTGTCAGATCTACTTCAATCGCTGAGACGCCTATTGGTTCCCGCTACCACGACGAGTTCTGCGCCGAGTGCGAGCGTTCCATCGAGATTGAAACGTCTTCGTACGATGAGGAAAAAAGCGTTGACATGCCGGGTCAGCGGGGTGGCAAAATTAAGCCCCGCTCCTTGATCAATGCAGCGCAGCGCTGGCGGCGCGCCGCTCCTCCTTGTCGTGCAACGCAAAGCGATCGACCATGTCGGCGCTCGCCTCGTTGAAGCCCAGCACCTCGACCTCGACGCCGAGGCGGCGGAACTTGATCACGACCTTGTCGAGCGCGCCGACGGCGGTGATGTCCCAGAGATGGGCCGCATTCAGATCGATCACCACCTTCTGGGCCACGTCCGCGAAGTCGAATGCCTGCACGAAGCTTTCGGCCGAGGCGAAGAAGACTTGTCCCTTCACGCCGTAGGTCGTGGTGCCGGCGGTTTCCCCGCTCTTGGTCACGCTGAAGAGTTTTGCGACCTTGCCGGCGAAGAAGATGCCGGAGAGAAGCACGCCTGTGATGACGCCCTTGGCGAGATCGTGCGTCGCGACGACCGTTGCGACCGTTGCCAGCATGACGACGGAGGAGGGTAGTGGATTGCGCCCGAGATCGAGGATCGAGCGCCAGGAGAAGGTGCCGATCGAGACCATGATCATGACTGCGACCAGGGCCGCCATCGGAATGATGCGCACGAGATCGTTGAGAACGACGATCAGGAACAACAGGAACGCTCCGGCCACGAAGGTCGACAGCCGGCCGCGGCCGCCTGACGTCACGTTGATGACGGACTGGCCGATCATGGCGCAGCCGCCCATGCCGCCGATCAGAGCGGAAGCGATGTTTCCGGCACCCTGACCAATGCATTCCTGGCTCTTGTTGCTCGGCGTGTCCGTCATGTCGTCGACGATCTGGGCGGTCAGCAGCGATTCCAGCAGGCCGACGGCCGCGAGTGTCACCGAATAGGGCAGAATGATCTGAAGGGTTTCAAAGGTGAGCGGCACCTGCGGCAGCATGAAGAAGGGCAGCGACGAGGGAAGCTCGCCGAGGTCGCCGACCGTGCGCAGGTCCATGCCCGTCCACCAGGCGATGAGGGTGAGCACGGCGATGGAGACCAGCGGCGAGGGCACCGCCCGGGTGACGTATGGGAAGAGATAGATGATCGCCAGCCCGCCGGCGATCATGACATAGGTCTCGACCGGGACGCCGATCAGCTCCGGCAGCTGTGCCATGAAGATGAGGATCGCTAGCGCATTGACGAAGCCGGTGATGACCGAGCGCGATACGAAGCGCATCACCCGGCCGAGCTTCAGGAAGCCGGCTGCGATCTGGATGATGCCCATCAGGATCGTGGCGGCAAAGAGATACTGGAGCCCGTGTTCCTTGACGAGCGTGACCATCACGACTGCGGTTGCGGCGGTCGCCGCCGAAATCATGCCCGGACGGCCGCCGGTGATGGCGGCGACGCAGGCGATGGCAAAGGAGGCGTAGAGCCCGACCTTGGGGTCGACCCCGGCGATCACCGAGAAGCCGATCGCTTCCGGAATGAGGGCGAGGGCGACGACGATGCCGGAGAGAATGTCGCCACGGATGTTGGAGAACCACTCATGACGGTAGTTTGAAAAAGCGCGCATGGGGAAAATTTCACAGTTGAATGCAACGGGCCGAGGGGGCTCGGTCCTGTGGGTACAGAAGTTGCGTTGCTGTGTTGTCTGGCGGATCGGCGGCCAGAAGAGCCACCCGGAGTTTCACCGGGTCCTTGTGGATGGGTTCTGGTAACCTGGATATCGTTCGAAGACAACAGTAACCCAGGTTAAGATCAGTTTTTCGCTTGTTCGTTGCAGATAGTCAGATACGGACCTTGAACACGTGTCGCGATTAATTAACGGGGAAAGTTCCTGTGTCGTCGGACGGCGTCCGGCGATTTGGCACCCAGACGGGGCTTGGCCCCCGTTAAGATGCGGGTCCGCAGCCATGCTTCTCCAGCGTTACGACTCCAAGTCAGTGTCAGCGTATCGCTCAATTATCCTTGAGAAAAATGAGCCTTTCATCAACGCGGCCCGGCGTGACTTCGTGGATGTCGGCGCTGACGACGCGCTCTGTCACGAAAGGGTCCTCCTGAACCAACGCCTCAAGGCTTTTCCGATCAATATTGTGGGCGAGAATCGTCCCGCCCGCGTTCGGCTGGAGGCTGCCTGCAAGAAGAAAAGTCTCACTGTCGAAGCCTCTTTTGATCCAGGCATTGTGATCTTCAAGGAATTGGGCGGCCTGCGATCTGTTGTCCGAAAATCTGAGAAATACGATAAACATGGACTGTCCTGCTTTTTGATCTATGGTGGAATGAGAGAGGCCTCGCTGCGCTACGACGCATCGAGCGGTTTTGTTCGAGGCGGTTTATCCTCGGTCAAGTTGAAGCCTTGGCCGCGATATCCTTCAACCAGTCCTTCATCTGATCGACCTCGCGCTGAACGAAGTTTTGATCCTTAAAGGCATTGAATAGGGTCGCTGCGCCCTGGCTTCGGGAGAGAAGATGCATGGCAAGCACATCCGCATCCGCTTCTCGGCCGAGTGCGACGAACTGACGGCGAAGCCATGTCCGGAATAGCGTGAACAATCTGCCCGCGTCAGGCTGCGCCGCGTGGTTCAGCTTCGCCAACTCGCTTGTTAAGGTTCCGATCGGGCATCCATACCGTTTGATCTTCTCCCCATTCACGGTCAGGATATCGATAAAGCTGGCGATCCGCTCGATCGGTGTCTTGGCCTCCATCTCCCATCGCTTCAGCATCGCATCGCGATCAGCAAGGCGTTTCTGGATTACCGCTTCGAGAATGTCGTCCTTCGTCTTGAAATGGTGATAGAAGTTGCCTCGTGATATCTTCACGAGCTCGGCGATGTCTGCAAAGGATGTGTGCTCAAATCCCCTGCGGTAGAACAGATCGTCCGCTACGCCGACAATCTCCTCGCGTGTCGCTCGATTTGCCATCGTAGTGCCTCCTGTTGGTCTTCGGATGCCTTAGGCAGCGGAGGCCTCTTCGCCCGTGAAGAACGGATAATCAGTATATCCGGCGTCGTCCCCACCATAGAAAGTCGCCGGATCAGCCGTATTTAGCGGCAATCCCTGTCGATAGCGCCGGACGAGGTCGGGATTGGCGACGAAGGGCAGGCCGAATGCCACGAGATCGGCATCGCCACTTACGATTGCCTGTTTGGCAAGGTCCAAGTCATAGCCGTTGTTCGCGATGTATGTGCCAGAGAAACACGACCGCAGAGCACGGTAGTCAACCGCGGACGGTTTTTTCGACATGTCCCCCTGAAGCACGTGGACATACGCAAGGCCTCGCGTGCCAAGCTCCCGGATGATGTACTCGAAATGAGCTTGCGGGTCGGAATCCGCCATGGCGTTGAAGCTATTTTCCGGTGTCAGACGCACACCAATCCTTCCTGCAGGCCAAACCTCACTGACGGCGTCGAGGATCTCATTCAGCAGTCGCATGCGATTGCCGACACTGCCGCCGTAGGCGTCACCTCGCCGGTTGCTGCCGTCGCGCAGGAACTGGTCGATCAGGTATCCATTCGCTCCGTGAATCTCGATTCCATCGAATCCCGCACGCTTTGCCAACTCCGCGGCATGTCGAAACTGAGCGACGAGGCCTGGAATTTCCTCGACCGTAAGTTCGCGCGGCGTCACAAAATCCTGCATCCCGGTGTATGTGACTGCCTTGCCGGATGGACGAACCGGCGATGGCGCGACTGGGACGGCGTCTCCCGGCTGGAGGCTCGGATGGGAAATCCGGCCGCAATGTTGCAATTGCACGAAAATGCGGCCCCCGGAGGAGTGCACCGCGTTGGTCAGTCGGAGCCAGTTGGTCATATGCGTATCGGCGAAAAGGCCAGGAGTGTGGGGATAGCCGACAGCTTGTGCAGAAACAGGGGTAGACTCCGAGATGATCAGTCCCGCAGTGGCACGCTGCTGGTAGTGCGTAATCATCATCGGCGTCACGTTGCCGCTGCGATCGGCACGGTTGCGCGTCATCGGCGCCATGACCATGCGGCTGGAAAGCGTCAAGTCGTTAAGCTGAAAGGCGCTGAAGAGATCTGCGGCCATCAATTCTTTCCTCAAATCGAATTAGGTCAACTGTCCTAGTGCAACGATTAGGTCAATTGTCCTAGGTTGTCAACGTCCTTATCCATTCCATGCGCGGCGAACCTGGCCACCGTCTTTGCTGGACTGTTAGTGTTCGAGGTTGTCCAGGCGTCTCTTTCGAAGCCCACTGATACCGAGGCGGCTCATTTTTTCGTTGAATGTGCGTAGCGGAATGCCAAGCCTTGACGCAGCCCGTGCGGCGTTACCGGCGCTCAGATTGAACGCTTCGGAAATCAGTCGGACTTCATAGGCCGCCATCCGCTGCGGCAACGACAGCACTGGCGGATTGGCTTCGGCAGACGACACAGGTTCATCGAGGCCAAGGGCAAAGCGTTCAGCAAGCGCCTTGAGCTCACGAACGTTACCGCGCCAGTCCCTCTGCTGGAGCACGCTGGTGATTTCGGTCGAGACAGATCGCTCGGCCCGGCCGTATCGACGGGCGGCTAAGTTCACGAAATGCACGAACAGCAGGCCGATATCATCCCGACGTTCCCGAAGGGCAGGAATATAGACGTCGGCGGTAGCCAGCCGATAGAAGAGATCCTCACGAAAGCGCCCCTCGGCGATGTCGGCCGAAAGATCGCTTTTGGCGGCGGCCACCACGCGCACGTCGACCGGTCGCAGCCGATTTTCTCCGAGCCGTTCCACCGCTCGTTCCTGTAGCACTCGCAGGATCTTAGCCTGCAATCCCGATGGCATCGATTCGATTTCGTCGAGAAAGAGAGTTCCACCGCCGGCATGCTCGAATTTGCCTTCCCGCTCCGTGATTGCCCCTGTGAAGGCGCCTTTCGCGTGTCCGAAGATCTCGCTTTCAAATATGCTCTCGGGCAAGGCGGCGCAATTGATCGCGACAAAGGGACCGACAGACCGTCGGCTCTGTTGATGCAGAGCTCGCGCAACGAGTTCCTTGCCCGTACCGGTTTCTCCAACGATCAATACGTCGATGTCGACATCTGCGAGCATGGCGACGCGCTCGCGCAATGCGCGAATCGCCGCGCTGTCACCAACGATGCCGCCGATCTCCCGCCGCTCGCCCACAAGTCCCTGCAGGCGTCCGATCTCTTCCTTCAGCCGCCGTTTTTCGACGGCCTTATCGAGAACCGAGAGAAGGCGTTCTGCATCATAGGGCTTCTCTAGGAAGTCCTCCGCCCCCTGTTTCATAGCTTGCACTGCCAGGCTCACGTCGCCGTGTGCGGTGATAAGAACGACCGGGACATCGCTTCTCTGACGGACAATCGAGTTCAGCAATGTCATACCGTCGATGCCTGGCATCCGAACGTCTGTCACCACCACATCCGGCTCCTGTCGCGCGAGGAGCTGAAAGGCTTCCTCCGGCCGATGGAAAGTGTCGACGGAAAAGCCACTGATAGTAAGCCAGTCCGCCGCGGCTTTGAGAAGATCGCGGTCGTCATCAACCAGGAATACGCGCCCTCGGCTCATTGCGCGGCTTCCAGATCATTGCATCTCGCGTGACCAAGGGGCACGGAAATCGTCGCGCAGGTTCCACCGCCATTAACCGCTTCGAAGCGGATTTCCCCGCCGCATTCCCTAACAATCGTGGTAGCAATCGACAGTCCAAGCCCTAGGCCTTCGCCTGTCAGTTTGGTTGTGAAGAAGGGCTCGAGGATGCGCTCGCGATACTCGGAGGCTATTCCCGTTCCGTTGTCGATGATCGCCACCTCGACGCGCTTGTCGTCCTGAGTGCGCCGGATGACGATCGATGGATCGGAACGCGCCTCGACGGCATCTAGCGCGTTGAGCAAGAGGTTCAGCATCGCCTGTTCCAATTTGAGCGCGACGGCGGTGACTACCGGCGAAGGAGCGGTTGCCTCGATGGCAGGGACCAATCCAAGGACCTTTGCCCGCGGTGCGGCAAGATCCACGACGTTGTGTATGACGGTATCGATTGCAACCCCCTCCAGTTCGGAGGCATCTTTGCGCGCAAAAGTCTTTAGGTGCTTGATCGTGCGTTGCATGCGTTTGACGAGCGCGCGCGCATCGACGATTCGTGTGGCGACGGCAGTAACCTCGTCCTTGTCCGCCAAGACGCCGGCGGTCGCGAGCGTGGCGTCGAGTGCCGCGAGCGGCTGGCTTACCTCATGCACGATGGCCGTCGACATACGGCCGAGCGCAGCCATCTTTTCCGAATGGATGATCCCCTCCTGCATTCGGCGCAGTTCCTCTTCGGTTTTCCGGCGCATTTCGATCTCGCAGGCCAGATCCTCTGTGCGTTCCGCCACCATCCGCTCGAGTGTTTCTCCCTGACGCAGCCGCATGCGGATGATCTGGGCGCGATGGTGCAGGAAATAGAGAGCGCCCGTCGTCAAGAGGCAGCCAATCAGCGTTGCAAGCGCCCAGAAGCCGGCAAGCTTTGCCGTATCTTCCATGCTGGTTGCCGCCAGCACCCGCCAGCCGTCGGGTTCAACCGTCGAGAAGCGAGCAAGCAATTGACCGTCCACGTCACTGATGCGAAACGCCGGCTCTTCGGGTCCGCCCGGGGGCAAGTCGCTGCCGGTCGCCAGGATGGGGTTCGCTCTCGCGAGATCGGCACCATTGTATGTGCGTTCCTGGGCCAGTCTCGTTGCGGCCGCCTCGCCAAGCGGCACCAATGGTCGGTACTTCCACTGTGGATTGCCGGAAAGAAAGACGACGCCAAACCGGTCCGCGATCGCCGTTTGAACGCCCGCGGCTTCCCAGGCAAGTTCGAGCGGGGAGAGATCGGCCTTGACCACGACGACGATCGGCGGTTGCTCGGCGACATCAATGCGCGAGGCGAGAAAGTAGCCCGGCCTCTTAGTCGTCACGCCGATAGCGTAGAAACGGCCGTCTCCCGCCCGCATCGCTTCTCTAAAATATGGGCGGAAACTATAGTCGTGGCCGACGAAGCTCTCCGGCGTCGCGTGATTGCTCGCAGCCAACGTGGTGCCGTTCTCGTCGAGAATATAGAGTTCAGCCGGTCCCGCCTGCCGAACGATCGTTTCCAGGTAGTTATTAGCGGCCGCAAGCGCCAACGCGCTACGCTCACCTTGGGCGAGCGCACGCACGCGCGCGTCTTCGCCGACGACGACAGGAAGATAACGAAAGCGCTCGATTTCCGTTGCAATGGCCCGTTTGGTCAAAACGAGGCTGCGCTGAAGCTGGTTTTCCAACGTATTGAGCGCCACGCCGTTGGCGAGATAGTAAGCAACGAATGGCACAATGCACGTCAGGACGAGCATGGCTATCGTCATTCGGCCGATGGTGCGCGTCATTCTCGGATCAATTCGCCTTCGATTCCTTTTGCTCGCTGACTCTATCGTCACTTCCGCAGCGCGAAAACAGGGGAGTACCTTCGGGTCGTCATCCGATCCGCTGCGGATGTCGTTTTGTCGATCCGGATGGGTTTGCAGCTGGCGCTTCATCATTGGCTACAGGGGCGGAGCACGATTGGCTCGCCGCTGCGCCGGCCAAGTTCCGTGCAAGTTCCAATATCGCACAGCGTCCAGCCGGAAAGGGTGGCGCCCGATGCGGCGAGCACCAGTTCGGACTGTGGCGGCAGATGCGGCTGCCACACCCACCATCCATCCTCTAGTCGCGCGCCCTCGCCGGGCTCCATCCCAGCGCCTGATCCTTTCGCGCGCGCCTCCTGCAGAACCAGTCCGTCCGCGGTAATCGCCCAGCTTTCCTGCCAGCCGGTCCTTTCCACGGAATGGGTCCAACCCAGCGTGAAGAGGCCGGCTGCAATGGTGATGGCCTTGCCGCCGGTTATGCAAAGCAAGGCGCTCATGCCGCTCTCGTCGTGGTCGCCGCTGGGCTTCTCGCAGCCCTCTTTGCCTTTCGCCAATTCAGAAGTGCGAAAAGCGCCCCGAGCGCGAAGCCTACCTCGTCGGTGGCCGGCAGGGCTGCGAGCATGCTGAAGGAAGCAGCGGTGGCAAGCGCACGCTCGAAGGGTGAAAGACGAACTGCAGCAAAGCCGATCACGGCAGCCCCCCAAAGCCCGATGGCAAACCCGGTCTTGAAGACAATGTAGGCAACGGCCGCCGGATAACCAAGGGTCGCGGCAAGCGGGCCGCCGTCCTGAAGCATGAGGGCCGGCGAATAGACGGCCATAAAGGGGATGACAAACCCTGCGGCGGCAACCTTTATGGCCTCGAACGAAATCTTGAGGCCGCTTTCGCGGGCAATCGGCGCGGCGGCGAAGCAGGCGAGCGCCACCGGCGGCGTCAGATCGGCGAGAATACCGAAGTAGAACACGAACATGTGGCTGACGATCAGCGGCACGCCGAGTTCCAGAAGCGCGGGGCCCGCAATCGACGAGGTGATAATATAGTTCGGGATTGTCGGGATACCCATGCCAAGCACGAGGCAGGTGACCATCGTTAGCAGCAGAGATAGAAAGAGGCTCTTGCCGCCAACAGACACGATGAACTGACCGAAGGTGTTGGCCGCACCCGTCAGCGTCATTGTGCCGATGATAACGCCGACGAGTGCGCAAGCGATCGCCACCGGCAGCGCTGTTTTTGCACCCTCCGCAAGCGCGTCACGGCAAACAAGAAGTGTTTGCCGCCCGCCTTTATCAATGGCGTTGGCAATCACAAGTGCGGCCAGCGCAACCATGATGACCTTGATGCCGAATTGGAAAAAAGCGGCGGCGACAAGACCGAGGCCGATCCAAAAAATGGCGCGGATGATTGTCGAATTGATCCCGAGCGCGATGGAACTGCCGAGGATCAACAATAGCGTGAAGCCAAGGCCGACCGTGCCGGCAAACAGCGGCGTATAGCCGGAAAACAGTAGCCAAACGAGTGCGGCAAGCGGCAAGATCAGGTACCAGCCTTGGGCGATTGCCGCGCGGGCCGAGGGAAGCTCGGCTTTTGGAAGTCCGAGCAGTCCCTGTTTGCCAGCCTCCAGATGCACCATCCAGAACGCGGACGCGAAATAAAGGATCGCCGGGATGAGCGCTGCCTTGACGATTTCGTGATACTCCACGCCAAGCGTTTCGGCCATGATGAAGGCTACGGCGCCCATGACCGGGGGCATGATCTGGCCGCCCATCGATGCGGTCGCCTCTACGCCGCCGGCAAAAGCGGGGCGATAGCCAAAGCGCTTCATCAAGGGGATCGTGAATTGTCCGGTCGTGACCACATTGGCTACCCCTGAGCCGGAAATCGTCCCCATGAGCCCCGAGGAGATAATCGACACCTTCGCCGGCCCGCCCCGCCGGGCCCCGACAAGGCTAAGCGAGACGTCGTTGAAGAGCTGAATCATACCCGCCTTTTCCAGAAAGGCGCCGAACAGGATGAAAAGGAAGATGTAGCTCGAGGAGACCAGGGTCGGGATTCCGTAGATTCCCTCGGTGCCATAGGCCATGTGGTCGATGACCTGCGAGAAATCGTAGCCTCGATGATTGAGCGGCGAGGGCAGATATTCCCCGAACAGGCAGTAGGCAAGAAACAACCCGGAAATGACGGGCAGCGCCGGGCCCATCAGGGCCCAGGCGGCGGCAAAGACGACTCCAATGCCGAGCACGCCGAAAACGATGTCGATCGGCAACGGATCACCGGCCCGAACCAGAAGATCCGCATATTCGTAGCATTGATAGAAAGCAACGGCCATTCCCACCGCCGACAAACCCCAGGCAGCTGCGCGCGCAGCCTTGCCCGTGCCGGCCATCGCTGCCAGCAGCGGGAAAATCAGCACGGTAACGAAACCGACATGAATTGCGCGCACGAGTTGGCTCGGCGGGTCGATAAGGTGAGCTGCCGTGGCGATCTGAAAGATGGCAAACAGGAATGCGATCGCAAAGAGCAGGCGCCCCTCAACGGTCGCGGGAAAGCCGCCTGCGAGCGCATCGTGCTGGTTGAGATCGACGGTCGTGCTACCGATCGGTACATCGTTGTGGCGCATTAGTTCCTCCCGAGGTATGCGCTGGAAAAGGATGTCCATGCGGCGCCCCCCATCGTCGCATGGACGGCCTCAACTCTTCAGAGCAGACCCTTTTCCTTGTAGTAGCGCTCCGCACCCGGATGCAGAGGGATCGGCATGCCCTTCACTGCGTCCTCGAGTTTGATCTTCTCGGCCGCTTTGTGAGCGGCCGCCATGGCCGGCAGGTTCTCAAAAAGCTGTTTGGTCATTTGATAGGCAGTTTCGTCGGAAACCTCGGAATGGGTCACGAGGAAGTTGACGACCGCGACGGTCGGAACGTCCCTTTCCTGTCCCTGATAGGTCCCTGCCGGAACCGTTGCGGCGATGTAGGGCGCTCCGAGCTTGGCGGCGATCGCCTCAGGCACCGACACCATCTGCACGTCGAGCGATGTCGCGAGGTCCTTGAAGGACGAGACACCGAGGCCTGCCGATTGGAGTGTCGCGTCGAGCTGGCGATTCTTCATCAATTCGACGGACTCGGCAAACGGCAAATACTCCGTCTTCCCAAGATCCTCATAACTCATGCCGGCGGCTGCCAGGATGGCACGAGCGTTGAGTTCCGTTCCGGATTTCGGGGCGCCCACGGAAAGGCTCTTGCCCTTGAAATCGGCGAGCGTTGCGATACCGGATTCCTTGGACGCCATGATCTGGATGTAGTTGGGATAGATCGCAGCGATACCGCGCAACTTGTCGAGAGGCGCCTTGAAGCCCGCCTCGGCGTTGCCCTCCCAGGCAAGCTTGACGGAATCGCCAAGCGCAAAGGCAATCTCGCCACGCCCCTGCTGCAACAGGTTCAGGTTCTCTACCGAAGCCTTGGTCGCCTGGACCTGGGTGCGAACCCCCTCGATCTTGTCGCCATAGATTTTCGATAGTGCGACCCCAAGCGGATAATAGACACCCGACGTGCCACCCGTCAAAACGTTGACGAACTCGTCAGCCCTCGCGGACGACATTGGCAGGGCGATGGAAATGGTTGTGATGGCCGCAATGACTGCGCGCGTCATGAGATTTTTCATTCAAATTCCTCCCTTTGTATTCGGGGACGCAACCTCTCCGTTTGCGTCCCTCTCGACTGTAGCAAGATCCGGGCCAACCACATTACCTTCGATTCCCCGGAAACTCCTCGCTGCCGCACGCAAATTTGGGCAAGTTTCCGCTGTCCTCGATCTTCTTCCGGCGGATTCTTGCCTGAATAGTGGCTCGTGCCCTCGTTCATCTGTGGTCCAGTGACGGTGGGTGCTTATCGCAAATGCTCAGGGCGGCGCGTTGAAAATGCGCTCGGCGGCGCAGGGCTACCGCAGCCGGTCGGCACGAGCAATCTCACTCCTTGCCACCCGGAAATCCGTCTTCATGTTCAGCGCCGACAATGTTCCATTATGTCCAAGCGTCCAGCATCCAGGCATTCCAACCGTTTCAAGAGCGGTTGTCCCCGAAAAAGTAACGTCATTTATCGGAAAAAGAAGTAGAGTGGGATATTCGATCAACGGGAGAGAGAGAGAGAGAGAGAGAGAGAGAGAACGAATGGAAGATGGTGAGCAATTTCCCATCGCGCGGCGCATTGGGACGATAATAGGCTTTGGCTTCACTGTTCTTGCTTGGGGCCTTTCGTTGGGGCCCTTGGGCTTCCATTATCTTTAACGCCGGCAGTCAGAGCGCGTGTTCCGCCCATGTCAGATTTTTGCATGTGTGCGGGTGATGCATGGCCGTGCTGAATGGCTTCAGTTCGTCCGACCCTCCGTTCGCCTTATCGTCGATCTCGCCTAACGTTTGCGGGCTCCCTTGCATTGGGATCGTCGATGATGGAGGACAAAGATGTTCGAACTTCTTACCCGGATATGCGCGGCCTCCGGCGTTTCTCCAGAACTGGCGGTCAGGCCTCCCGCAACTATCACCCGCCATATCCTGAACTTTGTGCCGTTCGTAGCAATCCTCGTGTTCGCGATTGCCCTCCCCATGCTTATGGCCAAGCTGCTAGGGCAGCATGACCCCGGAGAGGGAAAGACGTCTAGCTCGAGTGGGGTTGCCTCAACGGAGCGCCAGAAAGAGCCTCCGTCCTTTGGCGAATTGCACAAGGACGAGCGCGAACAACGGTCTCAACAGCTTCCACGCTGATGTTCAAGCAATGAAGGCATCCCGGCAACATTCGCCGCGGCGTGCGGGACCGTCATTTATGAGCTACATACCAGACAATGCTGCCCAGGATTTGCCCAAGCCCAAGGGCACAAATGATCGCAATCCCGATCAATTGCCATTTGGAGAGTTTGGGACCTAAACGCCGCTTATTCATGGGTCCGCAGAATTCGACCATTTGTTTCATGGTCGCCATCATCTCAGTTGTATCGTTCCAACCCACTGCACTAATGCCGAACGCCATGTCAAGCACTCACCGGGTGACGATCTGCTTCCCTCCAAAAACCTCACCCGGTCAAAGCAAGTGTACGCATCCGAGGTGGGCCGCCTTGCTGAGAAGTGAGGCGAACTGGATGTTCTGTCTATATGGACGTCAATATAGACAGTGTGAGAACCGTGGATTTAACGATAGAGAAGCGGCCGCAAGTTAGCC
>NZ_JBCHVG010000021.1:0-79707 GCF_050474445.1 Ensifer sp. B1-9 | reverse complement strand
ATCTCTTGCAGGCCATGAGCCTTGGACCGATGACAGGGATGCTGGTGATCTTCGTGTTTCTCTTGATCATCGGCATTTTCATGGAGGCGATCCCGGCCATGTTCATCCTCATTCCGGTGCTCATGCCTCCCGTGCAAGCACTGGGCATCGATCCGATCCATTTCCTGATCGTGACCGTCATGACGCTGACACTTGGTCTCGTGACCCCGCCTGTTGGTGTCTGTCTGTTCGCGGCAGCTCAGGTTGCCAACATGAAGGTAGAGGACGTCATCCGCGGCTCGCTCGCGCCAATGGCAGTGTTGACGCTCGCGATCTTCGCGCTGGTCCTCTTTCCGGTCCTGACGCTGGGACCGATACGCCTGCTAGGAATGTACTAAGAATGGTCGATGCTATAACGGACCTGCGCCTTTCCTGGGCGCAGGTCCGTCCAATCCTGGTTATGGGCGTTGCCGGCACGGGAAAGAGCGAGATCGCATCCCGGCTCGCGGCTGCGCTTGGCGGCACATTCATCGAAGCCGACAGCTACCACAGCGTCGAAAATGTCGAGCGCATGCGTCGTGGCATCGGTCTCACAGACACCGAGCGATGGCCTTGGCTGTCGGCTGTGGCGGTTGCCGCGCTTGAAGCCGGCACGCCCGGTCCCGTGATCATCGCCTGTTCGGCGCTCAAACGCAGCTACCGTGATTTCCTGCGCCACAGGATCGGGCCATTTTGGATCCTCTATCTCGCCGGGTCTCCTGAGTTGATCGCCAAGCGGCTTGCCGGCCGAAAGGGGCATTTTGCCAGCGGATCGCTGCTTGAAAGTCAGATGTCGACCCTGGAACCTCCGTCAGAGGACGAGGGGAGCGTCATCCGCGTGGATATACGCTTGGCACCGGAAGATATTGTTGCCGCAGCGCTTGCCCGCCTTGAGAATGAGCATTCAGTTTAGGACTTAGCAGGCATCCAGTTCGGCACGCAACCAATCAAGGAATGTGCGGACTTTCTTACGGCGGAGATGGTCGAACGGGCAGACGATCCATTGGGTCACCAGTCGGATGGTCGGATATGTGGTGACCGGGCAGACCAGACGACCCGAAGAAAGCTCTCCCTCCATCATCAACGTGCTCTCGAGCGCAATGCCCATGCCACCCACGGCGGCATCGATCGCCATATGGCTGCGGTCGAACAGCACCCGTTGCCAACGCTCCGTCGGCGTCACGCCCGCCAAGGGAAACCAGGTCGTCCATTGGGCTTGCGACTTGGCGGAATGGATGAGGCGAAAGTTCGGGAGCTCTTCCGGTTTGAGACTGCCAGCAGCCGCGTAGCCGGGCGCACAGACTGGCAGGAATTCCTCCTCTGCGATCCCTTCGACAAACAGGCCGGGCCAGCGCCCGTCCCCGTGTCGAAGCTCGATGTCGACGATTTCCTGGTTGAAATCGGTCGGCTCGTTGGTACCATCCAGCCGGACTTCAAGATCAGGTTGCTCATCAAGGAATGCGCCAAGCCGCGGCAGCAACCATTTATTGGAGAGGGTTGGCGTTGCTCGAATTGTGAGGCTCGTGACGGACCGAAAGCCTTTTATCGTCGCCGTTGCCTCGGCGATATGCTCCACTTGGTCGGCGATCATTGAGAAGTAGCGCTCACCTGCTTCTGTCAGCACGATTCCGCGGCCGGCTTTCGCGAGCAACGCGACGCCGAGTTGCAGTTCGAGTGTCTGGATTTGCTGACTAACAGCTGACGGCGTGACACTGAGTTCCTTGGCGGCACGCGAAATGCTGCCCGCGCGGGCGGCGGTGTGGAACACGAAGATCGGCTTGATAGGAATGTGCATTCGTGGTGTCCATAGAAGGTTTGGATCCTTAGATCACCTGTTGTCCGTCCCGCCAAGTACCGCGGAGGCGGCAACGCAGTAATGCGTAATCTCCACTGCATTGCTGCGTTGCCGAGCTGTAAGAAAACGAGCCACGACAGATTAAGGACACAACGATGCACTCGAGAATACCCATAAGAAGCAGAACATCACCAGCCGCCTCTGGGAAGGCCGTAAGTGGCCGCGAAGGCAGCTGCACTTGCGTCGATTTTGCGGTGACGTACCGACCATTCGCTTAGCATCTGGCGACAAGCATGGTGCTGTGGTGGGGCCCCGGCAGGAACCTGTCTAAGTCGATTAACTTATTGTAATTGCGGTGTTTCACTCAGAAGTATGTCGCGATGCCAGCACTGGTGCCAACACATTCTTGGGATTTTATGGGATTTCTGTGGACGGAGTTGAGTATTGCGAGAGTCCAGCCCTGTGGATTGTATTGATCGTCAAATTACCCCTGTTCCTTCGCAGGTGAATCGAAACTACAACAGTCCGGTTACCGTTGCGGGGTCGGTTCATGTCTGTCGAATTCTGGAAGTGGTTGTTTGGTGTTGTCGCCTCTAGCGGGGTGATAGGGGTGGTGGCCCTTTTAATGCGTGACACCTTGGCAAAGTTCTTTTCAAAGTCAGTCGAGCACCGGTTTGAGAAGAAGCTGGAGACGTTCAAGGCAGACATCCGGGACAACGAAAAGGAGCTAGAGCAGATCAGGTCGTTTCTAGTTTCGGCCCGGAGAGATCGCGATTCCGCTATCCAAACGAAACGTCTGGAGGCGGCTGAATTGTTGTTGCGCGCCCGTCACGGACTTTCTCATTTTTCGATGCTCGTCGAATACCTGAAAATCCTGAACACCGAGCAGATAATAAAGGACGGCGATGATCCGAAGATCATTGAGTTTATCGAAACGCTTGTGAAGCCGTTCGACATTGACGAAAAGATCAAACTCTTAGGCGCAATCGATAGGACACTTCCGAGGCTTTATCTCAGTGACAAGTCGTTGAAGGTCTTCGACGCTTACGAAAGCATAATCATCCATGCTGCGATGATGATGAAGCTGCTTAGTCTGCCTCTGCGTAACAAGAGCGGGCTTGTTAACGCCGGCACCCTCTCCAAAACGGTGGTGGAGATAGTACCTGGCGCGAAGGAGGGATTTGATAAATGGGGTGAGGGATACGCATACCACTGGGCAAAATATTTCCACGACGAGATTTTGCGACATCTTCGTCACGAAGTGTCCGGCACCGATGATCTGAAACGGGATACGGAATCTATCGAGCGTCTAGCGATCGATTCTCGCCGTGCGCAGATCAATGTCCGCGCATCTTTGGAACAGGCAGGCCTTCCAGATAATTTGATCAAACCGGACGAAAGCGCCGCGGCGAGTTCGTCCGTGGCTGAGAAGATATAGCCTTCAGGACTCTGATCTCCCAATCTCTGCTGCGCAATACCGTATTCGGCATCGGCACACGAGCGACATTCCGGTGCCAACAACGGTGCCAACCAATTGAATCGCTGGGGTGTCCAGACGTGTCCCATGTAGTCCAAAGAACCTTGGAAACGTTAGGGTCTGGGAGACGTCTGTGGACTGTATTGGACGTCTGTGGACGAATTGGTGGGCCCGGCAGGACTCGAACCTGCAACCAATCGGTTATGAGCCGACGGCTCTAACCATTGAGCTACAGGCCCCACTGAAAGAAATCTAAGGACGGCTGGGCGACAGATCAAGTTCGTGTTGTTATGATTTCACGTGGCGTTCAAAGGCACTCTCGCGATCGGCTACGACAATGAGCTTGCCGGTTGTCTGTGGCGATTTGCGCAGGGCGGCAGCACTACTGGCTTGATTTAGCATACCGCGAAAAATAGGTTGCCCGACGACGTAGCAATAGGCGAGGGCAACATGGCGACGGGTAAGGTAAAGTTCTTCAACGCAGACAAGGGTTTTGGTTTCATCACGCCTGATGCCGGTGGCACTGACGTGTTCGTCCATGTCTCCGCGCTGCAATACGGTGATGTCCTGAGGGAGGGCCAATCGGTCTCTTACGATCTTGGCCAAGACCGCAAGACAGGAAAGTCGAAGGCCGAGAACGTTCGATCGTTCTGACGACCAGTTTCTTCGATGAGGCCCGGCCTGTCCCGAGCCTCATACGCCAGCCTATTTATTAAGCGCGTCCTTGAGGGCCTTGGCTGGTGCAAAGCTCAGCTTCTTTGCGGCGGCGACCTTAATGGTCTGCCCCGTGGCCGGATTGCGCGCTTCCCGTTCGGGAGTGTCCCTCACTTTGAACTTCCCGAAGCCTGGGATCGAAGTCTCGCTGCCCGAGACTGCCGCCGCAGTGATCGCAGCGAATACCGCTTCGACGATTGCCTTCCCCTGAACCTTTGTCAGGCCGTGGGTTGTGGCAATCTCATCCGCGATTTCGTTTGTAGTTGTCATGATCTTCCCCTCTTGTTGATCGCGGAAGAGCTTGGCAGGCAGGCGAATCCCTGTCATCGGCAAGCACAACGGCCGGCGCCGCTTCTGTGGGATTTCCACAATTAGATTGGTTGCCAGGCGCTCCCCATCATTACAGGGGTGTTTTCGGCGGCCGGCTTGTCGTTTAGCTTGTCCAGCTTCCGGACGAAGACAGGCAAGCTCATCGTTATTCGGCTTTTCGCGGGGACAGGAAAACGAATGAAGTCGCTCACGAGAACGACTCACTGGGTTCAGGCCTGGACGAGATCGGATTTCAGCCACTCGGCCGGCGGATTGTCATAAAGAAGGGAGTGCCCCACACGCCCCTAAGGATCGCCGTGCGCAAGCCATCGAAGCCACGGTAGCGAAGTGAGCCGCAGCCACGCGAGCGTTTCAGGTGGCTGCGACACTCTCGTTTTGGACCACCCCTCCGCTCTGAAATGCGATTGAGCATTTGCTATTTACTAGACCCCACGGAGTTCCCGTTGGTCGGGAACTTCGATGCGGCGTCTGCAATTTTGCTGTTCGGCGGCTTATCGAAGATGCTGTTCCGCGCTAAAATGTGTGTTCCTTCAGTTTAGGAACTCGGATGAGCCGCACACGCGAGTGGAACAGATCTGACGCCGAGAAAGACATCGCCGATGTTCTCAACGATGCGAAGACTGGTGCGCTGCAACTTATCAAAGACGTCGGCGGCACGTTCGAACTCCGATTTATCAAAGACCCGGGATCGAAGCGGTCGACAGCCGAGTTCCTGGCTCGTGGGGGTCCATCGGACGACGAAACCACATGATCGCGCCGCCGGTCACGCGGGCTGCGGATCAGACCAACGATGGTCCCCAAATTTTGCTGTTGGCTCACTCACTCGCTCATCGCGGTAGATTTGCCAGTAGCGGCTTTTGTCCTCTTCGGGGCGTACGACGCCGTAACCACGGAAGACGCAGGCGATCTAACAGTGGCGGTGACAGCAGGTTGGTTTGCCTCTGTTGGCAGAGCCATTGATCCTGGATCGGCTGATAGATGCCGGGCAAGGGAAAAAAGGCATTTATGAGCGCGAAGTCGCGTATGTTCAGTGTTGCGAGGGGCATCTCGTGGGCGATCGCAATCGCGGCGATAAACAAATCCTGCCCTGGCTTCCGGTTTGCGGATTTCGGGTTCACGAACCATAGGTTTCGGAGCGGCGGCAGTTGTACATAGCCCCGAGGTAGCGTGCGCAGGCCGGGGTGACTTCGGGATAGACAAAGTCAAGTGTTAGAAGTTCATCGAGCCATGACCGTAGTGGCATTGCATTTGGGGAATTGATTGCCTGAGCGTTGACCACGCCTCGTTCAAGCTCAACGAACACCGGAAAGGGAATCGCTAAACGCGCCTGTCTTCGCAGCCAGTCAGCCAGCACCGGATGCGGTTTCTTCTTCCGTGCCTCGCTTAAAATGTTGGTGTCGAGGAGAAAAACATCGAGGACCATGCTTGAAAATCCCTCGGCTGGCTCAATCGCAATGCCCCGAATGTTGAGCCTATTCTAGTCGGCACGTGCGTTTTGGTCGAGATCAAAAGTAAGCGGTGTTTTGAGCCCATCTCCCGGATCAACTTGAGCGCGCGTTGTCGATAAACTGTCACCAGTTTTTTCATGGGACGTTTACCGTGAGTTGTTATCCGTTGACGTCGAACGGAGGCCTTTCGGTGGACAAACTTAGTGCGATCTGGGGCGAGCTCACGCTCGGACCAATAAGTATTTTTTCTGCGCTTTCGATGTTGGGAATAGGTACCCTCATCGTACTTTCATATCGTGACATCGATTTTAAATGGGGCGTGTATTTGGCGGGGGCGATAGCGTTAATTCGCTCGCCGCTAGTATGGTATAAGCGGCAACTGCTCGGCGACCCCGATGTAGCGAGCTTTGTCGTTACCATGGCGCTCGCCACCTTTCTTGGAATGATCGCCCTTTGGGCTTTTTTCCGGTTGTTTCATAAGAAAAGAACCCGAGCTTAAATCGTTGCGACGTAGGCCCACGGTAGAAGCTCATCGATCCGGCTTTGTTTGTGGCCGTTGACGATAGCGGTGAGCGTTCTGGTCAGATAGGCCAACGGATCAACAGCATTGAGTTTGCAAGATTCAATGAGCGAGGCAATGGTCGCCCAGTTCTCTGCGCCCGCGTCATGTCCTGCAAAGAGTGCGTTCTTGCGATTGAGGGCTATCGACCGAATGGTGCGCTCGACGCCGTTGTTGTCGATCTCGATCCGAACGTCGGTCAGGAAGAGCTTCAGGCCATCCCAGTATTTGACGATGTAGGCCAAGGCTTCGCCGAGTGGGGACTTCGTCGCAACACGGGCACGGTGATGGACGAGCCAGGCCTGCATATCGGCGATCAGCGGCGCAGACCGTTCCTGTCGCCCGGCCATGCGAGCCTGTGGATCAAGGCCGCGCAATTCGGTTTCGACCCGATACAGTTCACCGATCCGTTTGACGCCGTCCTCGGCAATCGGTGCGGTTCCTTTGCGGGTGATCTCCACCAACTTGCGGCGGGCATGCGCCCAACAATAGGCAAGCCGAATGTTCGGTCCAATCCTGTCGTATTCGATGACTATCGCTCGGTTGGACTGCGCGAAATCGCCGCGATCATTCCCGAAGCCACATCCAAAGATCGTCGACCTGTGGCGACGCTGGCAGTCGGTTCCAACCTTGTGAACTTGCTACATTCGTTGGCTTCATCCCCAACTGAATGCACTTGTGTTCCAAAGCTTCGATCTCCACGTCGGTCTCGCTAAGTGTGGCAAGCTTCACGGTGAAGCACCATGGGTGGGTCTCGCGGTGTTCGCCAGCATTGAGTTGAAGTCGGCTGTCGGAGCGAGCCGTAAAAATGATCCGACGGTTGAAGGTGAACACGAGATAGTCGTCTGTCGCGAGGCCGCTGCTGCGACTAATCCTGGCCTCTGTCACGCAGAACTTTCCCGGTGGTTTCCGGGCGGGCAGTTCCGACAGGAAGAACGATCGCGCGTTTTTCAAGTCTGGAAATTCGCTTCTGCTTAGTTTTACAATGCGCATGCTTGGAGCCATGTGGGAAAGATCCATGATCTTGCTCCGAGGTTACTCGGAGAACAGGTTTGCGTATTCCGACAGTATGTAGGCGGCTAGCAGCGCCTCCTCGATTGCGTCGATCTGGGCGGCGACGCCAGCTTTGACTTCTATCTGGCGTACTCCAATGGAAAGAGATGCCGTTCCGTCTTTCTGGATTACGGAAATGGTATCTGGCCATTCATTTCGGAGGCTCAGGATTTCCTCCACCGTCCTCCTCGGGAAACCCAATTCCACTACGCTCTGGTCGACCTTGTGCCGGAGCTTGACGCCCTTCGGAAACTTGTGTGTCTTCAAAATGATCCAGTTTGATTTTGATCCCCTCGGGCCCGGTTTGACCATTTGCAGGCGAGGATGCTTGCGTCTCAAATGCTCCCAGTATTCCTGGTGGAACTCCGTGTGGACGGCGCTTACCTTCAACACGTATCCGCGCCACCCTTGTTCGATCGCCTCTAACATCACGCGGTGCCGCCAAGCGGCTCGACGCCCAGCGAGCGAAGCGAACCAGCCGGCGATCAATTCGTATTCCACCTGGTGGTCGTAGTGACTGTCGGAAGGCAATCCCTCAAGGTAACGCCGTGGGGCGCACATAACCGTAAGATAGGCGTCGAACTTCCCTGCCTCCCGAGATCGATTTCCGCGGATATGATACCGTTCGTCCTGTTGGTCTTGCTCAGGCGCGCCGATCTTATTCTCGATGAGGACACCGATCCGCGTGCCGCCAGAATGAACGCGCAAAAGAAGATCCGTCTCGCCATCAATGTCTGATACGCTGTGCCACGCCCCTCCGGGCCGGACTGGACCTAGCCCAATATGCCGCAGAACCACGAAGCAAAGTCATCGCTAATGTGGAACTCCTCCATGAGGAGAAGATCGACGTCGCGTTCCTCGACAGATGCGAGATAACGGCCGATGTCGTGTTCGTTCTCGTAAGAATCGGGCACTCTTCCCTCCCTGGCCTTGTTCTCTCCGACGTTTCAGGAACGCGCAAGGATTAATTCCATTTATATAATAGATATGAAATATATGTGTAGGCAAAAAACACGGGAGATTTGCGATCCTGCCTGCTCACTGCGGCTTCAACGAGCGCGGGTTCCATGCCATGTCGGTCGTATTTCATTCTGCGAAACTTATAAACGTGTAAGTTGATGTAGTTACGCACTAGACCCCTGGATGTGTTTATGCATGACTCCCGGTGAGTTCGCGACGGAGGAAAGCATGAGCGACATCGGTTTGGAAAGCACGGCGGAAGGACAGGAACAGTCCGTTTTCGACAGCAATCTGTCCGTTGAAGCGAAGATCGAGCGCGCGAGGACCGAACTTCTCGATCTTTCTGCTCGCAACCGTCTCCTGAATGTTCCCCGGTTTTCGAAGAGCGCGAAGACCTTAGATATCGTGGATGAGCAGTCGGCGGAGGTGTTCCGCATCCTGGTCGGCGAAGGTAAGGCGATGACCTTCCTGGCGGGAGCAAAGGGCAGGGCCCCCAAAGAAGGGGAACCGGAAGAAGAACTGGTCGAGCTCGCTCTCCCCTATGATGATGACCGGGACGAAAGTGGACGTCTTGTTCGCCATGGAGATACGAAGCTCCAAACCCGGATGACTCCGAACGCCCTCCAGAAGAGATTGCTCGACCTCTATTTCGATGCCAGGACTCTCGAAGAAGAGCAGGGCGTGAACATCCTCTTCCTCGGGCTCGGCACGTTGAAATGGGTCGACCCCAACAACGCTGAGAACATCCGTTATGCTCCCTTGATCCTTGTACCGGTCCAGCTTGAGCGTGGCAGTGCGGCCGAACGCTTCAAGTTGAGGGCCCGGCAGGATGACTTTGCTTCCAACTTGTCATTGGAGGCGCTTCTGGACCGAGTGCACAAGATCCGCATGCCGGCCTTCGAAGCAACAGACGAGTTCTCGTTTACCGATTACGTTGCCGGCGTAGCACAAGCCGTTTCGATCAAACCGACCTGGTCAGTTCAGCCTGACGATATCGTCCTCGGGTTCTTCTCGTTCGCGAAGTTCCTGATGTATCGCGACCTGGATCCGGCGAACTGGCCAAAGGATGCAAAGTTCACGGACCGCCCACTCATCACATCGCTGGTATCCAACGGTTTTTCGCAAACCGAGGAGCTGGTGGGCGACGATGCCAAGATTGACGACCACATCAGCCCCAGCGAGATGACGCACATCGTCGATGCGGACAGTTCTCAGACGATCGCAATCCACGAAGCGCGCCGCGGGCGCGATATCGTCATCCAAGGTCCCCCGGGCACAGGCAAATCACAGACGATCGCGAACATCATCGCGGCTGCGGTCTCCGACGGAAAGTCCGTCCTGTTCGTCGCCGAGAAGATGGCAGCGCTCGAGGTGGTCAAGCGTCGACTCGACCAGGCTGGGGTTGGAGATGCATGTCTTGAGCTACACAGCAACAAGGCGAACAAGCGTGCAGTTCTCTCCCAACTGCAGCACACGTGGGAGCTGGGGGCTCCAAAGGGAGAGTCGGGTGCCGCACTGAATCAGCGTCTGACAGATACAAGAGATTCCCTAAATGCCCACGCCGGGCGCATGCACCTCGTGCATCTGCCATATGGATTGTCGCCGTATCAGGTGATTGGTCATCTGTCGCGCTTGCGTCGGCAGGGGATGCCGCCTTCCGAGATCGAGCTTTCCAACGGAACGACGTGGTCACCGGAAACGAGAGAGCGCGTCGTGATGCTCCTTTCGGAGTTGGCGGAACGCATCAAGGACATAGGATTACCAACAGTTCATCCCTGGTATGGCGTCGGCCTGACCGGGATCACGCCTCTCGATCTTGAACGCCTGGTGAGGAGACTGGCGGATGCGCAGCTAGAGCTCTCACATGTCAGGACGGCGATAAACGACGTAGCCGCCGAATTGAGTCGACCTGCTGCTCCGACGATTGGGGCTTTTGCCGACGAGGCGGCACTTGCCGCCCGGCTCGCTACGTGTCCGCGGCAAGCGACCAACGACGCGCTCGCGAATGCGATTTGGGCCAGCCAAGGTGAGCAGATCGCCAAAGCGATTGAAGGCGGCTCCACGTTTGAACGTCTTTCGGACAAGTTCAAGTCGCTGATGAGCGAGCAGGCCTGGGGCGTCGCGCCCGCGCCGCTCCTCTCCCAGTTCGAACGCCTTCCAAAGGAGTTCCCCCAATCGGGGTTTGATACGATCGCGCAACTAACGGGGCTCGTCCCGCGGTTCCTCACCGCAGCCAACGGGTTGCGGACAATGCTTGGAGTAAATGCCTCTCCAACGCTCTCGTCGATCGAGCGGCTCATCGCGATTGGTCAGCGCGTCGCAGACGCCCCGGACGCGAGCCCAGATGCTTTCGTGGCGGCGATCTGGGAACGTGGCCTCGATCAGGCGAGTGATCTGGCCGAAGCCGTAGCGACCTTCAAGCAAGTCAACGCGGAGTTGGGTGGTAAAATCTCCGATCAGGCGTGGGATCTGGATCTGGTCGCAGCGCGGACCACGGTTGCCATGCACGGAAACCGTTTTTTCAAGTTCCTGAGCGGTGACTGGCGCAAGACAAAAGCGTTGCTCAGAACGGTAATGGCGGAGACGACGCCGGCTGAGACAGTCCGTATCCTTGATCTCCTGCAGCGGGGCAAACAGGCTCGCTCGGTCATCAAGGACGGGGATTCCCTCGGACGTTCCGCTTTCGGCGCGGACTGGCGAGGAGAGCGCTCGGATCCGAAACCCCTCGAAAATCTTGTGTTATGGATGCGGAGCCTGCGAGGTGTCGGCACCGAGGCGCGTCAGATCGCCAGCCGATTAACCGACAAGCAGTCGGTCGCAACCCGTTGTGAACAAGCGCAGTCGCTCCTGTACGAAACGAGACGGCATCTTCTTGCTCTCTGGACCGACCTCGGCGAGGTGGCGGCCATTCTCTTCCCAGAGGCAACCGATCCCCTGGAAGTCTCGCTTGTTCAGGCTGCGCCGTCGCTACGCGAGATAAGCGAGGCCGATCGCGTCTATACGGAGTTGACGCGCGTAATGCCGGAAACTGCGGGCGGCCGCGTACAAATGCTCCGGCTTCTCTTCTCGCTGCAGAACCTCAAATCCACGATCGAAGCTGCCGGCGAGATGGGACGCGCCGCCTTTGGATCTGAATGGCATGGGCCGCAGTCGAACTGGCAGTCCCTGTCAGAAATCAGCCAATGGATATTCGACAACCAGGACATTAGGACACTGGCATCACGGGTTGCCAACCGGGCCGCCGTTGCCGCAAATGCGGCCAGCGCCGTTAGGGCCGGCGAAGCGTTCGGCAAGACGATATCGGAGATTGGCGAGTTTCTGAAGGCAGATCCGACCGTCGTGTTTGGAGCTCCAAGCCTGGGTTCGGCCCACCTCTCTCGCATCGATGAGAAGCTTACCGAGTGGATCGCTACCGAAGAGCAGCTTTCGAAATGGGCTGCTTACAAGGGACGTGCGCAGGATGCGACGGCCGCTGGGATCGGTGAGGTCGTGCAACGTCTTGAAGATGGTCGTATAAGACCTGACGGCGCCATCGCGTCGTTTGAGATGGCCTTCTACGAAGCCATACTCCGGCATCAACACGCGGCCGACCCGGAACTCGCCCGCTTCGACGGTGAAGTCCACAGCCGATTGGTCACCGAGTTCGCAACGCTGGATAAAAGCCGGATGGCGCTGTCTCGCCTGGAGGTCGTGCGGGCGCATCACAAGCGGATTCCTCCGGTCAGCGGAATGGGGCCGGTCGGCATTCTACGTGGCGAGATGGCGCGCCGTCGTGGGCATATGCCGATCCGTCAGTTGATGCAGAAGGCGGCGCCTGCGGTTCAGGCTCTGAAACCCGTGTTTATGATGAGCCCGCTGTCGATAGCCCAGTTCCTGCCTCCTGGCGTCCTGGAATTCGACATCCTCGTGATGGACGAGGCCAGTCAGATTCAGCCCGTCGATGCGCTGGGCGCAGTAGCGCGTGCGAAACAAGTGGTCGTTGTCGGTGACGAACGACAGCTGCCCCCGACACGCTTTTTCTCGAAGATGACGTCCGGCACTTCCGACGAAGACGACGATCAGGATGGTGCGCAGGTCTCCGATATCGAAAGCATCCTCGGTTTGTTCTCAGCACGGGGGCTGCCCGAACGCATGCTTCGGTGGCACTATCGCAGCCGTCACCAGTCGCTGATCGCTGTGTCGAATTCGCAGTTCTACGACAGCAAACTCTTCATCGTGCCCAGCCCCTACACAAAGGAAGCTGGCATGGGACTTCGCTTCCATCACGTACCAGCCGGCATATTCGAGGACGGCGCAAACAAGGTGGAGGCCAAGGTTGTCGCGGAAGCCATTATCCGGCATGCGCTCCAGTCCCCTAACCTCTCGTTGGGCGTGGCTGCGTTTTCGATCAAGCAGCGTCGGGAGATCCAAGATCAGCTGGAGCTCCTGCGTCGGCACCATCCGGAAACCGAGCAGTTCTTCCATTCGCACCCGTCCGAGCCGTTCTTCGTAAAGAACCTTGAAAACGTTCAGGGAGACGAACGAGACGTCATCCTTATCTCCGTCGCGTATGCCCGGAATGCGCAGGGATACATGGGAATGCGCTTTGGACCTCTAGGTGCCGAGGGTGGGGAGCGGCGGCTCAACGTCCTCATCTCGCGCGCAAAACGCCGTTGCGAAGTCTACTCCTCGATTACCGACGAGGACATCGATCTCGAGCGCGGAAAGGGCAAGGGCGTCTTCGCGTTCAAACTGTTCCTGCATTACGCCCGCACCGGGCGGCTCTCGATCACGCAGCGCACCGATCGCAGCATGGATAGCGTATTCGAGGAGCAGGTTATGACCGCGTTGCAGGACAAGGGCTATCAGGTCCACCCGCAAGTCGGCATCGCGGGCTTCTTCATCGATCTTGCGGTGGCAGACGACCAGGTGCCCGGGAAGTACCTGCTGGGCATTGAATGTGATGGAGCCTCGTATCACGAGTCACGTTCGGCTCGCGATCGAGATCGCCTCAGGCAGGCGGTGTTGGAAGACCACGGTTGGACGATTCACCGGATCTGGAGCACCGATTGGTTCCAGCGGCCTAAGGCGGAGCTGGATCGCTTGGTTGCCGCCATCGAGCGGGCGAAAGCGGACGCACTCTCCAACGCGGAGAAGTCGTCTCCGTCCCCGGCAGTTCCCGTGGAGATAGTCACCATAGAGAGGGCCAACCTTACCGAAGTGGGACTTCAAGCCGTTGCCGAACCGGAACGTAACGCCTTCTACCGAGAGGCCGAACTCCGACCGCATATCTCCGGCGAATTGCACGAGCTGCCCACCGGGCGCATGGTCGAGCTCATCAGGGATACCGTGTCGGTCGAAGGACCGATCCACCGCGACGAGGTCGTCACCCGGATCCGCAGCGCATGGGGACTTCAGCGAGCAGGAAACCGCATCGATACCCACGTAGGAAATGCGATCCGTGTCGCCGTCAACGGAGGCGAGATTCACCGATCCGGCGACTTCTTGTTGTGGCCAGGCTCCACGATCTCGCTGCGTGATCGTAGCAATGTGAGTTCGCTTGGATTGAGGCGTGTCGAGATGCTCCCGCCTATGGAGATCGATGAAGGGTTGAAGGCAGCTGTACAATCCAGTCTGGGAGCCACTCCGGATGAGGCTGTAAATGCGGTTTCAAGAGGGCTCGGCTTCAAGGCGACGAGCAGTCAGTTGCGCGAAGTCATCCTGGCGCGCGTCCAGATTCTAAAGGGCGATGGCGTCCTAGTGGAGCGAGAGGGGATGCTGTCCTCGAACATCGCGTAGCGGTTAGCCTCGGGGTAAGGGCACCATGAAGACCTGAGGGCGCGTTGGTCTGTTTAGGGATACCGGTGGTTCGGGCCGGTGATCCCGGCAGCATGAGAAGGCATCGTCACCTTTCCTCCAACACCGCCAGCAGAATTTCGCGCTGGTCGTCTTCCAGGAAAACTGATTGGCGTACGAGAAAGTCGTCGACAAACGCCTCGTCGACGACCTCGGGACTGCAAATGATCTCCAGCTTCCGTGTAATGGGATCGATCAGGTTTTTCGCGCGGAGTGTCACCAACACCGTGATCGGCTTCGCCGGGTCCGAGGGATGGATGTAGCTCTCCGTCTTTGCCTTGTGCCCATGCAGCATCGATCGGCATCGGTGTGTCTCTGTAGTCACGGAGCCCCCAAGCGATGCGAACTCATGTTCGGCTTCCCAAGGCGATCCCGATTGGTCGGAAAGCAAAACGTCATCCGCCAACCACATTGCAGGGACCGGGGGAGTTGGCGGAGCGAGGCACCAGTCGTTGAAGCCCTCCATATCGCTCGGTTCGACGAAGATGGCGTTCTGCAGGCTCAGTTCGAGAGAGATTATCTCCTCCGGTGCTTCACCCACGTTCTCGATTTCGATCGTTAGGACGTATGCCGCCCCGAGCACCTGTAGCCTGCGCAAAAGCTCATGCGGCTCAAAATTGAAGCGAGTGTAGTACTCCTCCAACTCGTGCACATAGTCGCGTATGTCATTGTCAGTCAGGTGCCGAGTGTTGAGCGCACCGAAAAATCCGTCGTCGATGCCATATTTGTCGATGAGAGATTGCGGGGATCGGATGGTCTCGGTGTTCCTCAACGCACTACCCATTTGCGTGAGATACTTGGCGACGTCGAAGGTCGGAGAAAAGCCGGATGGAATGACGTGCCGGCGTTCGGTCGAGAAATTCGCCAGTTGCGTCTTTGGGCGCGCTCCTTGAGCCCGCTCCAGTTCACGGATGCGGGCTCGAGCCGTTCTTAGCTTTTCGTCCTCAGGCTCGCTCCGATCTGCCTCCCATTTTTCGGGCCTCAAGGCTCTCATGTGCGCATCACGGGCGACACGAATGGGTCTCGCGTCATTCGCTACGATACAGATTTCAACTGACAGGCGCTTCTGTTCAAAATGGTATTCGGCGACAATGCGTTCGTCGGCATGTTCGAGATCGAACTGCTGCTGATCCAATTCGTGTGCTCTTGGGCGGTTCAGGAAAACGAAGTTTACGGGCACCTCGCAATCCTCAATCGAGTAACAGTAATCCTGTTCCTCTGCCTTCTTCAGAAGCCGTTGAAATTCGCGCGCCCTTTTCAGAAGATAACCTGACGCCGTGTCCTTGTGGACGTCCATCTCCGCCTGGACCTTCGCCGAAACCAAGATGGTGACTGACGTTGCGTGTGGGAAAAGCGTCTTCCAATCTAGCCTCTCGATGTGACCGAAGTTGCAGAGGATATTCGTGTCAACGCCGACGAAGATTTCGCTCATGATACCTTCTCACAATAGGAGGCCAGTCTGATTCTCTGGGGGAATTATAGATCCTCCTAATGGACGTCAAAGCGGCAGAATAGCTGAAGAAGACGTCGCGCCGGTGCTGCAACGTGGAAGGGGCAGGGCTGGCACCTGAATACGCGCGAACGAAGGACGGTGAGCGATCATACCACGGCAAAGGCGGTAGCAGGGAGTACCGAACTCGGCGGCGGTTCACTTCCGTAGCGCGCGCACCTCTCAACCAAAAAGGACAAGCGCCTCACTCAACACATGCGGCTCAACCCAGTTCACCACATACGGTTCATTCACCGAGCCGGAGGAAACGAGGTACGTGGGTGGTGACTTGCCAGCTGGCAACAATGCCGCCGTCAACTTGTTGCTGTAGTAGGCGCCGGTGTCGAGGCTCACGCGTGATTTGTAGACTTCGGGGCGATGGCTCTCTGGAACGTGATGGCCGTGAACCACGATCTTCGGAAGATATCCGGTATGGGTGAGAAGTGGCTGGCTCTTCCACCGCATGAGGTACGGGTCCTGTTCGTCCAGTGGTATCGAAGGCACGATCCCGGCGTGGACGAAGAAATGGTCTTCAGTTTCGAGACACGGCAATGCCTTCCGAACTAGGGCTACATGGGTGGAATGCTCTTCCTGGAATATGGCAGCCAGCTCGTCCGTGAACCGTCCATATCCATCTTCATCCTCATACTCGTAGCCTTGAAGCCCGTATGAAGCGACCGTCGCGTCGCCGCCATTATGGCGCCAGCCGCGCGAATACGCGGCACCCTTGTCGAGAAAGCGGAGGAGCAACTCCTCGTGGTTACCCTGTATCAAGGCTGAGGCAGGCTGCCGGCTGAGCTCGTGTTCGACAAGATCCATGGCTTGTCGAGAATCCGGACCACGGTCGATGATGTCGCCGAGGAAGACAACGCGCGAACGCGGAAGGCTCACATAGATGTATTCGAGCATTCGCTCGAGCAAGTCTGCCCGTCCGTGTACGTCACCAATCGCTACGGTATCCATGCCCCACTCCCAGTTGCCCCAGCTTCCTTGAGGCAGAAGTCTCAGAAAAGGCTTACGAAGTGTCCACCGCTTCAAAAAATAGAGAAGTTGGTCAGATCGCGTTACCCGCTGGCCGATCCATAGTTCTGCTTTTTTGGCCTCGCCCGCCTCCTAGAGGCAGAGCATTGCTCTCGCAGAGAGGCCCCACGAGCATTCGGTCATAGCGGAACGCTCAATTTGTGAGCATCTCACGAGATTGTGATCGATCGGGCGGCCGAGGCCGTGATCGTTCGCGGAGCCGATGGAGCGGGCTTCGCTTGCCCAAAGGCGCGCATGCGGGGGAGCCGCGCCGGGAGGCCGACCCGCATGCTGAGCGAGATTGTGGTTGTCGGCGAAGTTGTAGTTCGATCCATCTAAGCCCTGTACGGACAAAGGATTCGGGCTTTCGGGATCTGATAATTCGCATTGGCGGGAAATTGAACTCGAATTATCGACGGGAATCCTTGTCGCAACTCGGCCGGCCGGTCCCAGCAAAGGAATTCATTTCCTTCCCTGCAATCCGCCTCGATCGTCCATGATGGCGAGATCGGTTCCCCAAAGTCCCGAGCCCGCCAGCTTCATCCGTGAGCGCCCGCAAAGTTACAAGCGAAAATTCGAGTAAACGAAACCCTAAATCGACCTGCCCGCGAAGCGTCCGTCAGTTTGCCGCGACTTTTGCATCGAATTCCTTATGGGCCACGAGGCAAGGCAAAGGTTTTCGAGATGAATCCTTCAGTCGATACAAGGATTTCATGTCTCTCCCATATTCCATGAATTTTCCTGCGTGAAATCTGGATGTACACGTAAAAAGTGCATAGCGAAAGGTGCGGTCAGCCGCGAGGGTGGACGGTGAAAAAGCAGATATACCGCTGGTTTCAGGAAGGTCTATGCGCAATGCCCCAGGGGCTTGGCGAGCAGGGGGCAGTGCTATACCAGTATGGTTATTGCGCCGAGCACAACTCATGAGAGTGAGCGGGGCCGGCGCCGGAAACGAAAAACGAACTGTGCGGGTGAAGCAATAGAACGCTGGCGACGCAGAAGTGGACACGACGTTCCGTATGTCGTTTCGACCAGCCCAAATCGCAGTCACGACGCATTTACACAGATCAACGTGAGTTGCCCGAAGTGACGGGCGGTCTTCACATCGAAGCAAGCTAAAAGCCGGCGATGTCTCGTCCGGCAACGGGAGAACTGCGACATGAAATCAAAAGGCTCGTGGAACGGCGTTTTGCTATGCCTAATCCTCGTTTGGGGGAATCCGTTCCCCGTGGGGAGGATGGTGCTACCGCAGACTGCCACCTGCGGTACAACACTCCAGACGGCAATCTAAGCTACCTAATCGGGAGGCTAGGATCGCTGGCCCTGGCCTCCCTCGAAAACTCTTGTTCGCCGGGGACGTTTTCGTGCCGAGCCGAGAACGTCACACGGGTGTTCGCATCATTTGCGCAAATACAAACATCGACTCGGTCTGCGTGCATGCCACTTGAGGGAATTGATGGGGCGCTTTACAACTACGCGTCGAGTTTGGTTGTTGCGTGCTTGGGGAGCGGCGGGATGACAACGGATACTTCGGGGCTTCGTGACGATACGGTTGCTGCGATAAGGCAGCGCATAGCGGCCAGTCGAGCCAATCGGACGAACACAAGGCAATTGGTGGCTGATGGCCAATGGCGCTTGGCAGAGCCCGATCTGACGAGGACCGTCGCGTACACCCAGAGGGTAGACCAGAAGGCTGGTCATGCTGAAGCGCAGGTGGGCACAAACGACTTCCAACCTGCGGCTTTCCTAGCCGAAGGCGCAAAGGCCATGAGGGCCGTCGCGCGGGTCGCGCTGAATTCACGCGTAGAGTCCCGGACGGGCACGGGGTTTCTTATAAGCAGCAACCTTTTCCTGACCAACCAGCACGTCATCAATGACGAGAGCGATGCCGAACTCGCTTTGATTGTGTTCGACGACGAACTGGACGAAAAGGGCCGCGTACGTCCACAAACTGCCTTCCGCCTAGACCCTGCTACATTTTTCCTCTCTTCCGACGAGAGGGATTTCGACTATGCGCTCGTTGCCGTGGGCGAACGTGTGCGGGGTACAGGGAACTTGTCCGACTTTGGCTTCGCGCCTCTCAGCAGGACACCGGACCGCCATCAATTGGGCATCTATGCCAACGTCATCCAGCATCCAGAGGGCGAGCGAAAGCATGTCGTTCTGCGGAACAATCTAATCGTCGACCGCGATGAGGACGACGGCCGTCTTCTCTATGAAACGGATACCCTCAAGGGTTCATCGGGAGCGCCCGTTTACAACGATCTTTGGGACGTCATCGCGCTCCATCACTACGGTGAGGTCGAAACAGGGGGCAAGCCAGAAGAGGGTGAGAAGCCACGGCTCGTCAACGAAGGCATTCGCATAAGCAGCATTTACGATGATCTCAGCGCGAAGATGGATGGCCTGTCCGAAGGGAGAAGAGAGCTGCTCGGAGATGCCCTTGTCCTTTGGAAGGCTGATGCCCCAACAGAAAAGGAACTCAGCCCGGCCCCCACCAGGTCGCTCGATGGCCAACTGCAGCAACCAGAATCCGGCTCGGTGCCGAAAGAGGTTTTGAAGCAGGAGACTAATGCGGTGGATCTTGACGGCCCTGAAGCCAAGATTGTCATTCCGCTGGAAGTCACCATCCGCCTGGGGGCAACCACGGAAGACCTGCGGTCGACTGTTTCGACCTCTTCCGAACGCGACTTGGCAACAGAGCCGAGGTCGCAGGCCGAGGCGATGAGGATCGACCGGGACTACTCCAATCGCGCTGGCTTCAAAGCCGATTTCGTTCCCGGTTTGAAGATAGAACTTGGGAAGATGATCGAGCCACTCAAGGAGAGCGTTGCTCCTCTGCTTGAGAACAAGCGAGGCCGCGCCAGTGGGGAACTCGCGTACGAAAACTTCAGTGTCGTCATGCACGGTGATCGCAGAATCGCGATGGTCACCGCGACGAACATCGATGGGGAGAGCTATATCGCCATTGATCGAGATACGGGTCTGCCGGCGGAACACCAGCCCACCCGGGAAGGGGATAGCTGGTACAAAGACACACGTATCGACGAAAGCCTGACACTCACCAACGACTTTTACGGTGAGTGGAGCCACTACTTCGATCGCGGACACCTGACCAGGCGCAACGATCCGACGTGGGGACCGAACGCGCGCCGTGCGAACTACGACACGTTCCATTTCACGAACTGCTCGCCCCAACACTGGCAATTCAACCAGTCGATCCGGTTCTGGCAGGGGATCGAGCGGTATATCCTGGAGCAAGGGCTGTGGGAAACTGGTCTGAACAAGAAGCTCACAGTCTTACAGGGACCTTTGTACGATGCCCCTCAGCCAAAGTACGCCGACGACGTTCAGATTCCGAATGCGTTCTGGAAGGTGGTCGCTTGGAAAGGCGAGAGCGGTCTCAAGGTGGTTGGACTGGTGGCCGACCAGACGCGTCTGCTACCGATCAAAAGGCCTAAGGGCACTGGACGTCCCGACAAAGATGCGTGCGCCGACGTTCAGGAGTTCCGTTCCACGGTCAAGGACATCGAGCGAAGGAGCGGTCTCAATCTCTCGGCGTTGGGTTCATTTGACACAGCGGGGGACGATTTGCCGAAAGTCGGCGAAGCTCGGCAACTCATTTCCAGTTTTGAGCAGTTCAATGTGCGTTGAGTGGTGGTTCGGTCCATCGGTTGGATTCTGCTCAGGGAGTTCGCATTGCTATATGCTTGGGTAGACGGCGTGAAGCGGCCGCCGGCGGCTAAGGGAGAGCGCACAACGTGCCGTGATTGCGGTGGCCTCCTGACCGCTGTGATGCCAGTCGAGAATGTCGATCACTGGCGACATAAGGCTGGGGACTGCGATCCGTGGAGCGAGCCTGAAGGTGCATGGCACTTGGGCTGGAAAGAGCAGTTTGAGATCACATCCCGTGAAATCGCGCTCATCGATGCCGTAACCGGCGAGCGTCATAGGGCGGATGTCCTTTGCGGGGGTGGCACCGATCGCGCGACCGTGTTGGAACTTCAGCATTCCTCAATCTCAGAGGAGGAGCGTGACGCGCGTGAATCCTTCTACGGTCAAGCCCATCGCATGTTTTGGCTTGTACACATTCACAACGAGTCGTCGTTTTTGGCTCATAATTTCGGGTTCTCGCTGGATTTCCGATCAAGGACCCAAGTTCTTGACGGAAAGAACTTCGCGGTGATGCGTTGGTGCGGACGAAGCAAACAGTTCATCGAAAAATGGAAGCGGGCTCGGGCCCATGTCTTTTTCGATTTGAGCGGGCACATTTTCTATCTGGCCGGCGCGCAGGCTACGCAACGCTTGGGCGGCCCATTCGCGCGGGGAGAATTCGCTCTCTGCGAACTTACTCGAGAAGAGTTCGTTAATGCCGTACATTGGCGCGATTAGCCGACTTGGCGAAATCCCGCGGTGCTGGATTGCACTTCCCCAAAGGGCGAGTTCGCCCCACCGCTCGGCGATGAGACAGCTAGCACGCGGTTCAGCCATCGATCATTGAGGTGAGAATGATCTCTCAGTAGGACGTAATAGACGCCGTAGACGCCGCGGGTGTTCACTTTGCTTGGCGCCGCTAAGGGTATCTCCAGCGGTGGAGGGGTATCCTCTCCAGATCACAAGTGCGTCGATACCGGAACGTCGACCGCTGCGCCTTTGCCGGTTGAGGGAGGCGGCTTCTCGCTCGAGTTCAACTAGCCGGCCACGACGGGTCTCGCCGGCCAGGCCGAGAGGGAAGCCGAATGCAAAATTTGGGGTAAAATCGCATTCCGGCCGTGCAACCGTACGGATACCCCGGTAAAAACCTTCCCTGAACACGAGAAGCGGCCAAAGCCCTGTTGCTAGTCGAAGAAGACATGCGGCCCAGCGATGCAGGCCTCTCGGGGCCTGCCTTGGATGCAACCTGCTGGATAGAAACAGATGCTTGATGACGACCACCACGCCGCTATTGAAACTTTCTACCTGCGAATCGCATCAAGCCCAGAAGAGTTTTCCCGCATCATTCGTCCTCAGAATGCGGAGGATTGGCTGCTCAGATTTCAGGCAGACACAATAACGCGTCACATGAGAATACAGCGAAACATGCGGACACGAGCACAGCAGCGAGGACTCGATACCCTCCTCATTGAGGAGCATGCATCCGACTTTACCGAGTACCTCTCCTACTTGCCGGAATATGAGAAGCTCCTCTGCGAGGACATCCCCAGGCGTTATATCCTAACCAACAACTACGATGCCATGTGCTTGCAGACCGACTTCGGGAAGGTCATCATAGTCTCCGAGGTGCTTAGGTACTTTCTCTATTTCATGAATCTCGCGGTGTCGGATGTGCCAGGAGTTCCCGATGACGTGAGGGATTCCGCGCTGCGAATCGCAATGCGCACGATGCTTCTGAGCGAAACGCTCGATTTCGATATGGACCCACGTGGCGCGGTTCCGAAGCCTGTCGATGCTGCGCTAAAGGCAATGGTAAATTGGCAGATGAAGTTTATCGTCGGCCATGAGTTCGCGCACCACATCCTGTGCCACGATGAATCCGGGCAACTGCAGCTTTCAAAAACGCACCGCTTCTCAGATGGGGAGGACATAGGTGAGGTTGTTGGCTACCTGCGCCAGCATGCGCAAGAGTTCGAGGCAGACTGGCACTCGATATCTGTGGTGGATTCTAAGCCAACGCAGCAGCGCCTGTTCGTCGGCGGTGTTTCCTTTCTCCTTGCCTTGTATGTTTTCGAGACCCTTGCAGCTGAAATCGACCCAGCTTTCGGGTCGATCAATACACACCCCCAGACAACAACTCGCGTGAGAAAGCTGCTAGAAGCTTTCAACGATGATCCCGATCTACATATCGAAGATATGCCCAGTATCTTGGAGAACTATGACCATTTGTGCGAAGCGGTATTGGATCAATACCGTGAAGCGCCTGACAACTTCACCTTCTACGGCTCCATCTACCTGGGTTCATGGAGAGGGCCAGTTCGTGTTGACCGCGTGGATTTCTGACGGCAAGAGTGACAATAAGCCGCCGTGCAGAGTTTAGCTTGGGCAAGCGGCGCGCGCTAACGGCATGCCCAAGCTTCGAGGATCACCTCCCGCTGTCAATCGATCATTGGCAGAGGCCAGTTCTGACCACGGGCAAACCGAGATTCGCCACCGTTGCCGCAGTCGATGCAGTCGTCGTCTCGACGAGGCGTAACAAAACGAAGACGCCGCTCGAGCGGGCGAGCTTGTACGGTACCCTGGAAAGCTTCCGCCACGGTCAGGCCGGTCATATAGAACAGGAAGTCATTCGCGGCCTGTGAGGCACTAAGGCTGTTCAGCGTCATCACGCTCGGTGCGGCGGCGTCGGCGCGGTCAACATAGCGCTCTCTTTCACGTAGTTCGACCGAGGTGCTTTCCTCTCGGAGTTTGCGAGGGTCGATGGCCTGGTTGCAAAGAAGGCAGCCTCCGGCTGGCGTAACAAGCCGAGCGGCTGTGTGGACGTTCACAACATCACCAGTGACTTCTTCGACCTGTATCCGGCTTCCGAGCTGAACCCCCGGAACCAGATACTGATGGACCAGACTATTGAAGAGCAGTCGGGCGCGATGCCCGTCAGCGGCCAGAAAGATGTAGTCACAGGTCTTGAGTGCCTCGACAACAGCTTGCGTCTCCATCGAAGTGAAATGTCGCTCGACATGGGCGCTCCGGTTGGCGCGCTTGATGACTCTGCGAGAAAGGTCGACCTTGCGCGTCGCCATCCTCGCCCCCAGTCGTCGCAACCATTCAGGACGTCCTTCGGCTGTGAGCCACGACTTTGCATCCCATCCGGTCGCATCGACAAGCCGGGGTACGTTGCTGATTTGGACGCGATCAGGATCGACGAGAACAAACGAACCAACGCCAAGCCTACCGAGCAGTTCGGCAAGGAGGGAGCCAACGCCACCGAGGCCGATGATGGCAACGCGGCTTTGGGAGAGGATTTCCTGGCCACGTTCGCCGAAAATCCGAACCTGACGGTCATATCGTTCGCGCCTCACAGGATCGATGACGCGCGGGGCTGGCATGAGTTCATTCCGCCGAGGGCCGACGACGATCATCCGACTGACCTCGAGGCGCTTGCACCCAGGCAACCAAATATCTCCGGCGACGGCTTGGTCCGCAAACACGAGAGATCCCACCGGCATACCCTCGACAAGGTCGAGAAGTGCGGGAAAACCCCGCTCATGGGACTCCAAGTCAACGTCGGAGAATCCGACGCGGTTTCCGGGGCCATGATTGTGAACAGCGATGTAGACCAGCTTCTCATCGCGACAGCGCCGCGCCTGCTTGGAAATAAATGGTGCGATCAGTTTGCGATAACCACGCGTCCCCGGAACCCAGTCCCTGCCTTCGACCGCCAAGACGACTTCGCGAACGGTCAGCACGGGGCCGCCGGGCGTATGAATGAGGCCAGCATGTATCACGGCGCCGTGCTCATCGCCGTCGCCGGGAAACAGATGCGCATGCAGTTTCGCGTACATTTCCGAAGAGATGCGAATTTCGCATTGGGTCATTGTTGCACCATCCATTTCAAAACAGTCTTGAGTTTGAGAAGCGGGGACTCGTAGGCAAACGATCCCCGATTTCGCTGCCGCCTCGAAACCATCACGGCGTCCCGGGTTTCCAAAGACGAGCCATCCGCGGGGAAGCGTTGGTTGATGTGAAGAGGCGGACAAAGTGCAGTGCCGTCGGTGCGCGACAAATTGCCGGTGACGTAGAAGGGGTAGGTGTCGTCATACGGACAGGCGTCCGAAAGATAGAAACCCACCCACGTTTTGGCTTGGTTGTATGGGGGGCCAAGCGGAACATCTTCGATGATCACGTTGGCCCCGCCGCTGGGATTCGGCAGGACCTTCACGTCGGAATGACGAAAGTGTTCCCGGATCGCTTGAATGGCCGAGGCAACCCCAGTCTTGAGTTCGGCCATTTTAGCTGTCCTCATGGTGGTCGACCGCGCCGAAGCGCTCGCAGCCCTCAATGAAGGTGCGGTCGTCGTCACCGATGATCTGGGTGTCGCCCCCGCCAGCAGGTTCTTCATCGAGGGTGAAGTCGAGTTCGATCTTCACCCCCTGGGCGATGGCGGCGGACTTGATCTCCAACCCGGTCATCCAGCCGCGCGGAAGATTGACCGGATTGCCGTTGACCGTGACCTTTACAACGGGCCGGGCGACAATGCGCAAACGCTCGGTACCGCTCTCGCCAAGCTGGATTTCACCGCCGTCATTGACGAATTCGTCGGGTCGGTCCTCGCGGTCGAGCTTGAAGACCTGATCCTCGCCGATCTCGCAAATGCCGCGGAGGTCATCTTCGTCGATAGAGGCGTTGCCCCAGTCGAAGCCACGTCCGTCCACGGTGAAGCGGTAGACGCGATCCGCGTGAAAGGCGCGAAATACCTCTTCACCCTTTTCGCCGAGGTCTGTCTTTCGCTCGAGATCCAACGCGAATGTGCGGCGATCGGCGATACGGATGAGGACGTGCTCATCCGCCGGATGGTTCCCGGATATATTAAGGATTTCGCGCGTATCGATATGGCGATCGATCGATACGTGCTCGTTGCCGCTTACACTGAAGCGAAATGCCTTTCGGGCGTCGCTGCGGTCTTTCTTTTCTACCACGGTCATTTCTATTTCCTCTCGGAAGCGCAGCGACATGCCGGGCTTTCAAAGAGTCAATCGTTGGGCGTGGTGGATTCCGGAACGGGGGTCGTTAACTTTTTGGGGGAGCAGGGCAGATGAAGAAGTGTTTGCAGCGCGGGCACTGAAAATCGCTTCGATTAGCTGGGTAAAACCCGTCCTCCATGGCTTTCACCGCATCTCTAGCCGCCGCGACACGGTTGCTTTTCTTCGCAGGCGTCTGATCGACAAGACCAGCGTTTCCCTCGATGACGTGAAACGTCTCAAGACGGAACTGGGAGCCATATTCAAGACGCGCACCCTCCAGGAGAAGGGAATAAGAGATCCTGTCTGCCTCAGACGAAGAGCGCTTTCCGGAACGTACGACGGTCAGGGTTGGACTTTGGGCTGACTCACGTACAAAGTCCGCAGCAACGATGATTTCGCGGCCTCCTATAGAAACGGAGAACGACTTGGCCTTGGCCGCAGACAGGAGCATGGGGGTCAGGTTCCCAAGCATCTTTTCGACCAGGTCTCGGTACGGTTTCTCGAAGGGATGCCCCGGCAGCTTTGTCTCGTTCCAGGCCCGCTCGAAGACTTCACGCATGTCATCACTGGTCAGTGGTGCGTCAGCTGCGCGTGCAGCGTCAACGACGGCGAGAATGCATCCATGAGCCTGGAGGTATGCAGAGCGCGCCATCGAGCCGCCGAGCGCTGCCACCCGATCGTAGAAGAAACGCCGGGGACATCGTTCGAAAGCCTCTATGTCCGCGGCTGTCAGAGTTGCCGGGACGTCCATGTCTGCAATGGGTTCGAGGCCAACTTGCGGAAGAATCCTGAGCACAGGGACGGGGTCGTGCGCCGTCGAGACGGGTAGACGATCGAGGAACTTTGAAGGGTTTGAGTTCTTGCCGCCCGACATGGAAGGGCGATAGAGCTTGAGATACGATCTGGCCCGGGAAAGAGCCACGAAAAACAGGCACTCTTCTTCTGCCTCGTGCGCGTCGACCTCTACGTTCTCCGCAATCATACCTGCGACCGGAGGACAGGCGTCCGGTCTATTGGCGGCGGGGATCGCGCGCCGGGTCAATTGCGGCAAATGGACCGCCTCGAACTCAAGTCCTTTGCTGGCGTGAATCGTCATCAAATTCACACCATCAATATCCTGCATCTCGTCCGGCAGCCGTCGAAGGTCGCGATCATCAGAGAGGAGAACCAAATGGCGGATGCGGTCCAGGCTGCGAACGATCGGAGCCTTGCTGCCACTCAACGGCATGGTTCTGAGTGCCTCGATCAGTTGGCGAACCGCGGCTCGGCGAACGTCGTCAGAAGGCATTTGTCCGCTCAAGACCGTTGCGACGTAGTCGCTTCGATTGAACAGGTAGTCCATCAGCACGAACCAGGGAGTACTTCCCGGTCCGTATTCGGCGATATGGCTCGATAGGACTGCTAGGCTTCTTAGTGATTGCCGATCCAGCCCCGCGACTTCGATCTGTCGCTCAAGCAATTCCCGCACAGTGATTTCACGCGACTTGGCTTCCTGGACCACCCGCGCGAGTTCCGGGGCACGGAGGCCGTATTCGGGAAACCCCCCGACCCGGAATACGCTGGAGCCGTCGTGCACTATAAGGGAAAGCAGAGACAGCAGGTCACGGACTTCTGGTCGGTCGAACAGAGGGCCGATGTACAGGACAGGTATACCGCGCGCCTCGAGTTCAGCGCCTAACGTTGCCAGAATGCCATTCGTGCGGGCAATCACGGCTTGATTTCTCAAGGGAACGCCTTCGCGTTCGAGTTCTCTGATGTTCCCCGCTATTAAGTCGATTTCGCCGGCTGGATCTGCTCCGATCGAAGTTGACGGACGGCTTGGTGCTTCGCCTCTTTTCGCTCTCAATTCGAGGGGCAGGGCATATGCCGAGACCAGCATTCTCGCGCCGAACGATTTGAAGGTCGAGACGATCGGCTCTGTCGAGCGATAATTCACCTTGAGCTGACCGCGGACGCCCTTGGGGTAGTCCCGGGTGAAACGGGCCATGTTTCTGCTGGAGGCGCCTCTGAAACGGTAGATCGATTGCCGCGCGTCACCCACGACCCACAACCGTTCGCCTTCCCCTACGATCCCCTTGACCATCATAGCGCTAGCGCGGTTGATGTCTTGGTATTCGTCGACGTGGACCCATTTGAATTTGGCGGAGAGAAGTGCCTGAAAGGGCGGGTCGGTCTGCATTTTCACCGCGGGCAGCCGGATTAAGTCGCCATAGTCCACGGCTTGGATCGACTCCAGAATTCTCTGGTAGTGCCGGTAGACGATGGCCACTTCCTTGCATTTTTCTGCAGCCTTCCAGGCGTTCGAGTCACTGCGGTCGGTGACCCGCATCATCTCTTCGGCCAGTGCGAAGTAGTCGTCGGGACCTACCAGTTCGTCTTTAGCCCTTGATATCGTCCTCAGGATGTCGCGCAGAGCCAGCGCCGGCTCAAACAAATTCTGCATGTGGACGATAGGAAGAGCGGGTAGGGCCTCTTCGAGGAGATTGATCGCCTCGCTCGTGTCGATAAGGCGTGGGTCTGGCGGGAGGTTAAACCGCTCGTGATGTTTTCGGAGGAGTTCCAGACCAAAGGCGTGGAACGTTCCCGTCCAAATATTCACCGCTTCCGGTCCAACCGCACGCTCCACGCGGTCGGCGATTTCTTCGGCGGCTTTGTTTGAGAACGTCAACGCCAGGACGTCGTCGGCGGTCGCGTGCTTTTCTCCGAGCAGCCAAACGATGCGCTCGACCATAGTCTTGGTTTTCCCGGTTCCCGGGCCGGCTTCAAGCAGGAATGGCGAACCTAGATGCATGGCTGCCGTGCGCTGGGATTCGTCCAGCCCCTGGGGCGCTTGTGCCTTCTTCTGCTTTGGTTCTGCAGGCTCCGGCAACAGAAGGGAATCTCCCAGTTGCTGGTAGACCGTTTCGAGTTTCAGCCCCAAGGAGGTTGCGATATCTCCCGCACGCAGTCCTTCCTGGAAAAGCCGGCGAGCAAGTCTTCGCGGTAACAGCAGTTCGCGTGCGAACGTATTGGCCTGGGCTTCACGGCGCTCCCGTTTGCTATAAGCTTCAACCCGCTGCACAGGGTCGCCGGCGCCAGGGGCCGTGTAGGCGCGTTCAATCCGAACCTCGCTCTCGAGGTGGATCACGAAATGGGCGATCTCGTGCGCAATTACCTCCGCTTTTTCGTCCGGACGGAGCGCGTTTGAGACAAAGATCGTCTGGTATTTCCGCTTGAGGACGCCCAAACCACCCCCAAGAACGTCATCATCGGCAGCTAGTTCCTCGACGGACAGCTCCTGGTCAGCCAGCGTGCGGTTAAGGACTTCCGACGCTTTCATCCGTTGGAATTGCGGATCTATCTTTTCTCGTAGTCGATTTGCGGCCCGGCGAACGGCGTTGATGTTTTCCATGGCATCATTCCGAAAGCTCTAGCCACTTCTGCCTCTTCCCCTCCGGCATCGAAGTTTTGCGGATCGCATCGGCAAAGGAAAGCTTCGCCCTCTGGACAGGGGCTTTGTCAGAGCGGAAATCCGACGCGGTCATCGCCTGATCTTGCTCAAGAAATTGAAGTAGACTGGATGCAGTGGTTTTCAGTTCCTCGGCAAGTCTTCGGATCAGGATCAGCGGTACCGATGTGGCGTGGATGGCCCGTTCTTCGATCCTAACCAAAATGGACAAGGGGATATCGCATTTTTCCGCAATGCTCTTGAGTACCGCAGGTCGCTGATTTTCGAAGGGATTTACTGCGTCGGTTTTCTGATCCCAGAGCTTTGAGAGGTCGGAGTCGCTTCCGACTGGAGGAAGCGGCGCAGCACCTTCTTCATCGTCGTCCGCCAGCCACTCAACGTAAAACGCCAGGATGGCTTCACGATGCTCCGGATACCGTTCTATGGTGGCAACGACCTCTTGTTCACCGAACCCGTCGGTTCCGGCAAGTTCAAGAAGGATGTCCTCAATGTGTTTGATGTCTGTCATTGTTCTTCCTCGTTCGCCGAGGCGCGTTTTTCCGCATTGGCGAGAAGCTTGCGGATGCGTCGATCGGATATGCCTAGTTTCGACGAAGCGGTGACTTCGTCGGGGTCGCTCGAACTTTCTGCCAGTCCCTCCCCATGAACGGCGAGGACGGCGTCCTTTTCTCTGGGAGTCAACTGCGACAGTACTCGGTTCAAATGCGCCGCGGCTTCACCACGAGGCATGCTGCGCCCGATATTTCGGAGGTTTATGGCGTCTACCCAGTCACGGTAGCTTCCATCATCATTCTGGAATTCTGCGTCATTTTTCTCGATTTGGTCACGGCGTCGGACTTTGCGGATTTCGTCGAGCGTTCTACGAATGATCACCTTCTTGAAGCAGGCCTCGAACACGTCAGCCTTATCAGTTCCGGAGAAAAGCTCCTCGCGGAACCAGTCGCAGACAGCTTGGCTAACGTCCCTAGCACGCTGCGAAGATAGCCCTTCTGCTTGCTTGTAGGCCATATTTCTGACGCGGCGACGCAACTCTTCCCACAGTTCAATGAACCATCTTGTTTCTTTAGATGGCCGAAGATTACGCATGACATAGACCAGGACCGCGCTCGAAACAGTACGCTTCTTGGCCACCAGATCGTCGATGGGACGCTGCAGGACCTCCCGAAGTTCTTCGACTACCTCAGTGGCTCTGAAAAATTGCGTTCCGTCCTTCTGTCGTCGTGTTAGGGGCCGCAGGTCTTCGTTACTCTCGTCATCCGCATTTGCCATCTAAAGATTCCATCGTCTCGGGAAGCCGCATCCGGAACCCTATCGAAAAAAATATTTTTGCCGCGAATCGCGTTGGCTTGCAGCTTCCCATTAGCATAGATCCATTCTTCTAATATACGTTGCAAAGCTCTGTTCTAGCGGTCGAAGAGCTTGGACGAACTTGCGAGCGTCTGACGTCTTCCTATGGGAGACGGAACCCCGGGCATCGAGAAGCTATTCAATCTTTGCCTCTTTGGCCCCCGAAGAGATGCAGTATCGTGCACAAATCTTCTCGCAGTCTTGCGAGGCTCCGCGCAGGGATACGCTGTTGCGTGGAGATCGGCGCTAGCCAGTCTGCTTTACAAAGTACGCGAGAAGCGCGCGACGCCATTTCTGTCGCGCGCTTCCGATGGAACTGGAAGAATTGATTTCGGTGGCGGTCAGTCCAGATCTGTAAGATGCAGCGGTTCCGGGAAGTATTCAAAACCGTCTCCGGCTTTGCCGATATGACCGTAGCCGGGCCATGGAAAATGATACGACATGAATGGAATTCTGTTTGCAGCCAGCATATCGAGAACACGCACACGCGACCGGGCTGATAGTTTGGAGTCTGTGTCGAAGGCGAACTCCATCCGAGGCTTTTCCAGAAGCAGAACTGGGTGATGAGTGAGGTCGCCGCCGTAGCATATCGTTTTGCCTGCCGATTCAATCATGAAGCAATGATGGCCAAGCGTGTGTCCGGGCGCGCTGAGGGCATGCACACCCGGCAAGAACTCCTGTTCGTCCTTGAAGAATATCGTCCGGTCCCGGACCGGCTTGAGATTATGGATTGCTGCTTTCACGAGGCCGTCAAGGTCGGTCCCAAGTTTGCTCTCGTCGGTCCAAAACTCATAGTCTGCCTGGCTAATGTAGACTTGGGCATTCGGAAATGTCGGCTTGCCATCGTCGCCCCAGATTCCGCCAACGTGGTCCCAGTGAGCGTGCGAGCAGACGACGGCGTCAATGTCTTCCAGCGCTACGCCCGCGGCCGCCAAACAAGACCTTAGGCGGCCGGTCGTTGGACCGAACTGCTTGAGGGATCCCATGCCGGTATCGAACAGGACGAGCTTCCCGGAAATGTTCACAAGAGGCGCGTTCTGAGCGAGGACAACCTCGGATGTTGGCAAGAAGCTGCGGGTCAACATTGCTTTGACCTCGTCGGGACTTACGCCAAGAAAGCTCTGCGTCGGGTCGCCGAGCGGGAGGGGACCATCGGATATGATGGCTATTTCAGCATCACCGAGGTTGAATCGATAGAAGGCAGGTGACTGCTCGGTAGACATGGTGTGTGCTTCAGCTGAAGACGTGGCTAAGCCCGAGCTCAGAGCCGCTCCTCCGAGCGCGGCTACGCTTCCCAGAAGCACTTTGCGGCGCCCAATTTCAAGATCCTCGATACCCATTGTTCTCCTCCCAGGGGTGATTTCGTCGTGGTCACTCGAGCGTGCACCGGGAGCTATGTTCGCAACGCCGCTCGGGTGTCTGGCGAAAGTATTGGCCGGTCAGGAGATAACAATTGAATTCAGCGATAGCTCCAATGAACTGTGCTCAACAGATGGGATTTTTTGTGCGTTGAGATAACCCGCAACATGAGGCAGATGGATGCAGACTCTCTTCGTAAATCGACTAACGTTGATCTTCCCGTGCTGCTGTCAAACAGAAGTAGTGCAGAGCTGACCTTATAAGATCTCAAGCGCGTAGATTCCCGGCAAATCAAAGCCTTAGGCGGGAGTTCACATGCTGACTGAAGTAGGCGTGTCTCGGAAGATGTGACCAGGGATCCGGCCCGGTTCTTTGACGCCGGCGCAGGGCCCGACTTCAACCGCCCGGCCTCACCTACCCATTGAATCCCTTATGACCGGACGCCCATCGAGGGCCGGCTCAGAGGATTGCGCCCGCATCGATCGTGGGCTCCTAACAAAGCACTTGCCATTATGGGTATGACATCATACCTTATACGTGCGCGCTGAGGAGCGAGCGCAAAACGCCTGTGGGAAGGCGCTCTTCAAATATTGTTATGGGCCGGAAGCCGAGCGGCTTGCCGGGAGGAGGACCGTGCCCGCTAGGGCGTTGTCGGTGAATACGTGGGAGGACAAATCGTTGAGGAACACACGGCTGCGCTGCGTCAGCACGCAAACGAGATCGCTTGCTCGAATGGGGAGGCTGGCATGACTGTTCACGGAACTATCGAAAATGTCGTCGAGCCGCCGTCGGATTTGGCTGCCGTAGCGCGCCGGATCGAATACGCCCTTGTAAAGTGCCTCGAAATACCGGTGGCACTCTTAGTGCTCTGCGAGATACTTCTGCTGTTTTCCGCGGTCGCGGCTCGATACGTATTCCACGTGCCGCTGGTTTGGTCGGACGAACTGGCTTCAATCCTGTTCCTCTGGCTTGCCATGTTGGGATCGGCCGCCGCCTTTCAACGACAGGAACACATGCGCATGACGGCGCTGGTGACCGCGTTGAGGGGTGATACGCGTCGGTTCGTGGAATTGGTATCCGTTGCTGCGGCGCTTGCCTTCCTCGTGCTGATCATGCCCGCCTCTTTGGAATACGCGATCGAAGAGTCCTACATTTGGACGCCGGCGATGGACATTCAGAACTCCTGGCGTGCATCGGCGCTGCCAACCAGCTTTGGCTTGATGCTCGTGTTCGCGGTGCTGCGGCTTCTGCAGAGCTCGAACCTACGTCTCGCACTCGGCGCGGTTGCTGCAGTTGCGGCGATCTTCTGCCTGTTCTGGGCGCTGAAACCGGTGCTCGTTGGCCTCGGAAATCTGAACCTACTGATCTTCTTCGTCGGGGGAGTGGCCGCCTGCGTGTTTGGCGGCGTGCCGATCGCGTTCTCGTTTGCAATCGCGACATTCGGATATCTCATTCTGACAACCAGAACTCCACCTCTGATCATTGTCGGCCGAATTGACGAAGGCGTCAGTCATTTGATCCTTCTCGCGATCCCGTTGTTCGTCTTTCTCGGTCAACTGATCCAAATGACCGGCATGGCGCGCGCGATGGTCGCCTTCCTTGCCAGCCTTCTTGGTCATGTACGTGGCGGGTTGCACTACGTTCTGGTCGCAGCGATGTACCTCGTATCCGGGATCTCCGGATCGAAGGCGGCCGACATGGCTGCCGTCGCTCCTGTCCTGTTCCCCGAAATGAAAGCCCGCGGTGCAGACGAAGGCGACCTGGTCGCGCTCTTGTCGGCAACCGGTGCGCAGACTGAAACCATCCCGCCAAGCATCGTCTTGATTACGGTGGGGTCCGCGACGGGTGTCTCGATCGCCGCGCTTTTCACCGGCGGTCTTCTTCCGGGGCTCATTCTGGCGATTACCCTCTGCATCCTGGTTCGGTGGCGCTGCCGCAACGATGACCCGAGCCAAGTGAAGAGAGCAAGTCGAAAGCAGATCGGCAAGTTGCTCCTCGCAGCGCTGCCCGCTCTTGCGCTGCCGTTCGTCATCCGGTCGGCCGTCATCGAGGGCGTCGCCACCGCAACGGAAGTCTCCACGATTGGCATCGCATACTCGGTCGTTGCCGGCCTACTGTTCTATCGTCAGTTCGATTGGCGGCGGCTCAAGCCGATGCTTGTGGAGACGGCGAGCCTATCCGGTTCGATCCTGCTAATCATCGGTGCGGCCACGGCGATGGCTTGGGGTCTGACCCAATCAGGATTCTCGACAGCTCTTGCTCAGAATCTCTCCACTCTGCCGGGTGGCGCCGTTACCTTCATGATCGTCTCGATCGTCATCTTCATTATCCTTGGAAGTGTACTCGAGGGGATCCCCGCAATCGTCTTGTTCGCACCATTGCTGTTCCCGGTCGCCCATCAGTTGGGCATCCACCAGGTGCACTACGCCATGGTCGTTGTGCTGGCGATGGGTATAGGGCTCTTCGCGCCACCATTCGGTGTTGGCTATTACGCTGCCTGCGCGATCAGCCGGGTCAGCCCGGACGCGGGCATGAAGCCGATCGTCGGCTACATCATCGCCATGGCCATTGGTCTTGCTGTCGTTGCTGCGGTCCCGTGGCTCTCGATCGGTTTCCTGTAATCCGCCGTCGCTTAATCAACATTCACAGAGTTCATTTGGAGGAGAACGAAATGGTAAATCTGACTAGACGCGCATTCACCATGACGACAACGCTGGGGCTAAGCGCCACCGCGCTCGGCTTTTCGGTGAAGCGCGCAGCGGCAGCCGAATACTCTTTGAAATTCGCGTTCAACCTGGCCGAAACCCATCCGATTACTGCGCGTGCCAGGGAGGCTGCCGCACGTATTCAGCAGGAGACGAACGGACGGGTGGAGCTTCAGGTCTACCCGAACAACCAGCTCGGCAGCGACACCGACATGCTGTCCCAGGTGAGGGCGGGCGGCATCGACTTGTTCCTGAACTCAGGCATCAACGTGCTTTCGACGATGGTGCCATCGGCATCGATCTATGGTCTCGGGTTCATTTTCCCAGACTACGATACGGTCTGGAAAACGATGGACGGCGAGCTCGGTATCGCTCTGCACAAGCTCATCGAAAAGGTAAACCTCCTCCCGATGGAAAAGATGTGGGACAACGGGTTCCGGCACATCACTACTAGCACCCATCCCGTAAACTCTCCGGCGGACCTCGAGGGCATGAAGATCCGCGTTCCCGTCGGCGCCCTCTGGACCTCTATGTTCCAGACGTTCGGCGCTGCTCCCGCGTCTATCAACTTCAATGAGCTCTACTCCGCGCTGCAAACGAAGGTCGTCGACGGCCAGGAAAACTCCCTCGCCAATATCAAGACGGCGAACATCGTCGAGGTGCAGAAGTACTGCGCGTTGACCCGCCATATGTGGGACGCCTTCTTCTGCGTCGCGAACAAGCGCAACTGGGAGAGTCTGCCTGCTGACGTGCAAGAAGTGGTTAGCCGCAACATCAACCAGGCCGCGCTCGACGAGCGGCAAGACATGGCAAAACTATCCGAGTCCCTCAAGGACGTACTTGCGAAACAGGGACTGGTCTTCAATCAGCCGGACACCGAGCTCTTCCGTCAAAAGCTTCGGGATGGCGGCTTCTATACCGGTTGGCGCGAGAAATACGGTGAGGAGCTTTGGGCCATTCTGGAGAAGACCGTCGGAAAGCTCACCTAAGTTCGGTCACATCAGGCTCCCAGCGGACGGAAACCCTCCCGTCCGAAACTCAAGGTCCCGCGAACACCGCGGGACCCTTTTTTGAAAGCAGAGGTACTTCCAAGCGGTCATTTATGCCACCCTAAGAAAGCGGGACCATGTCTCAGAGGCGCGCGCTCAGTTCTGGGTGCCAAGGGCTGCGGGAACCAACGATCGATCGGGGCGAAGCGCGGACTTAGCGAAAGCGGCCGGCGCCCGTCACGTCGCAAGATCGACGTAACTACGAAAGCGACAAGCGAAAAATGACCGAACGAATGAATGCGATACTGGCGCCGGGCAGGGTCGCGGTAGTAACGGGCGCCGCCAAGGGGCTCGGCGCAAGCGCAGCTCGAGCTTTCGCAGCCAAGGGCATGGACCTTGCTCTTTTCGACAATGACGAGCAAGCGCTGGTAGCCTTTGCGAAAGAGCTAGGCGTCAAGGTCCTTACGATTGCCGGTGACGTCGCCGACGAAGCCGATTTGCGTCGGCTGCGGGACGAAACCCTCGAGAAACTCGGGGACGTCGCGATCCTGATGAATAACGCCGGGATCATTAAAGGTGCTGGTCCGTGGGATGCGCCTTCGGCGTGGAGGCGGCAACTCGATGTGAACTTCGGCGGGATACTCTCAGCCCAACATCTTTTTGTTCCTCACATGATTGGGGTGCCGCGTCCGTCGGCCGTCATCAACCTCGGCTCCAAGGAGGGCATTACCACTCCTCCCGGAAACGCCGCATATTCGGTCGCGAAGGCCGGAGTGAAAGTGTTGACAGAGCAATTGTCCCACGAGCTACTGAAGGCCACCGGCGGCCGTGTATCCGCTCACCTTCTCGTGCCGGGCTACACCTGGACCCCAATGAATTTTCCCGGAGTGAACCCGGAAACCGACGAAAAACCCACAGCTCCATGGACTGCGGAACAGGTAATCGAACGGCTTTTCCAAGGGCTCTATAACGACGATTTCTACGTAATCTGCCCTGACAACGAGGTCACATCGGCAATGGACGCCAAACGCATTCGATGGGCCGCAGACGACATGATCGAAAACCGTCCGGCCCTGTCCCGTTGGCACCCGGTGTGGAAGGAGGCGTTTGCGGCATGGTTGAAGGGGTGAATGCCAGCGCGATTGCCGGTTGACGATCCCATACGGCGAGCCGAATACAGCGGCAAGGTTGGCCGACGTCTGAGCGCTCTGCTCTACGCGGGGATAGGGAGCATTTTTCAAAACCGAAGGAAACGCTGGCCGTCCGTGACGATTCCGCTTTGACATGGCATCTTTCGACCGCGTGTGCCGCGCTGTTAAAGCCAAAAGTTCGCGAAGATCATCAGACAATCCAAGTTGATATCTAGCTGGAAAGCCGCCATATGTATTCGAAATACGTTGGCGCGGTGGTGAAGCCGCTTCTTGGTGATGGTGATGCAGACTGATCTACAGATTGTGAGACAAAGTGCCTCCCTGCGCGTGAAAGTCGAGGAGACTCTTCGCCAGGCGATCGCAACCGGACGCTTCAAGCCCGGCCAACGCCTCGTTGAGCGCGAGCTGTGCGAGATGCTTGGGGTGGGGAGGACCTCCGTTCGAGAGGCCCTACGCCAGCTTGAGGCTGAGGGCATTATCACCAGCTATCCGCACAAGGGCCCAGTCGTGAGTACGATCACGTACGAGGAGGCTGCCCAGCTATACACCGTCCGCGCGCTTCTTGAGGGATTTGCCGGACAGCAGTTTGCCGAACACGGGACGGCTGCGGATATTGCAACGTTGCAAGCCGCTGTAGTCGAGTTCGAGGCGGCCGCTGAGAGCGGGGTCGGGAGTCGACTGATCGATGCGAAGAATGCATTCTATGACTGTTTGATGGATGGCAGCAAAAACACATTCGTCAGGCAAATGCTCATCTCCTTGCACAACCGGATCAATCTACTTCGTATGACGTCGATGACGCAGCCGGGACGGCTGGCGCACAGTATCGCGGAGATCAAGGAGATCGCCGAGGCTATCAAGAATCGCAACGGTCCATTGGCTGCCGCCGCCTGCAAGCATCACATCGATCAGGCTGCAAAGGTGGCATTGGAGTACCTTCGGAAGAACGCTTCTACCGAATCCTAATTTTATGATTGACAGATTGTCTGATAATCCGTTTATTCGCTCTTGAAGAAAGCGAGCGACATCGTCGCTCGTCTGCACTCGGAGGATAAATTGCCATCGACAATCAATACGCCACGCGTGGCCTTCATCGGGCTGGGCGCGATGGGCCAGCCTATGGCCCAACATCTTATCGCGGCAGGTTTCGACGTCGCCGGGTTTGATCTCTCGGAAGATGCCAAGCGAAGCCTTGCCAAGGAAGGTGGTCGGGCTGCTCAAACGGTTTCCGAAGCCATGGATAATGCCGATTTCGTCATTACCATGCTGCCGAACGGCAAGGTCGTTCGGGAGGCCCTTCTGGGCGGAAATGCGTTCGCAGCGTTAAAGCCCAATGCCCTCGTTATCGACATGAGCTCGTCCGCTCCGAATGACACACGAGAGCTAAGTGCGGAGTTGGTTTCGTGCGGACTGCGGCTGATCGATGCTCCGGTATCGGGCGGCGTGAAGCGAGCCGTTTCCGGCACTTTGACCATTATGGCGGGAGGTGCAGAGGCCGATGTTGATGAGGCGGAACCTCTGCTGAAACCGCTTGGATCACAAGTATTTAGGACCGGTCCTATCGGCTCCGGGCATGCGATGAAAGCCATCAACAATTTCGTTTCGGGTGCCGGCGTCCTGGCGGCGATCGAAGCTGTGATCCTTGGTCGTACCTTTGGACTTGAAGGCGAAACGATTGTGGACATCCTCAACTCTTCCTCGGGCAAGAACAACGCCACCGAAGTTAAGATGAAACAGTTCATTTTGTCGGAGACGTTTGGCTCCGGTTTCGCTCTGGGGTTGATGGCGAAGGACATCCGTATTGCTGCAGACCTCGCCCAGACCCTCGGGCTTCGTCTCGAGGCTTTGGCAAGTACTGCCGACGCATGGGATGCAGCGCAGAAAGAGCTTGGATCAGCGGAAGATCACACTCGTATCATCCAGTATTTGACCGACCACGCGGACTAGCGCGAGCGCGTGGCCGATGCGGATAAAAATGAATTGACAGATTGTCTGACAATCTGTCAATGTTGCGAAACCGAAAATGCTTAGGGAGCTTTGTGGAATGACCGCTACGGAAGCAGCGAAACTCAAAACAAACGGCAGGGAGCGGCCGGTGCCGTCAGAGCAGTTTGCTCACGGACTCGCGACGCGTCGTGAAGTCATGGGCGATGCGTATGTCGATGCCGCTCTCGGAAAGGCCACCGACTTCACGTGGCCGATGCAGCAACTCGTCACCGAATACTGCTGGGACACGATCTGGAACCGTCCCGGCCTCGACAGACGTTCGCGGTCGATCCTGAATTTGGGAATGATCTCGGTTCTTAACCGTCCACACGAACTCAGAGGCCACGTCCGGGGCGCAATTAACAACGGTCTCAGCAAAGACGAAATCCAGGAAATCTTCTTACAGGTCGCGATCTACGTGGGCGTGCCTGCGGCGATCGACAGTTTCCGCCACGCCCAGGAAGTGTTCAACGAAATGGGTATCTGAAGCCGTCGCCGCCCTTGGAGGGGCGGCTGAGACAATAGTCGCGGAATTGTCCGCGTCGATCGATTAGGGAGGAGCCGAAGTTGGCTATCGATCTCGAGAAGTTCACCCGACTCGCGCAAGAGGACTTCGAATTCAAGCGCGAAACCCGTTACCTGAACGGCATCATCAAATGCGACTTTCCCGACCGCAGCGTCGCTCTTCATTTTGAAGAGGGCAAGTTGGTGAATGTCGAAGTGGCCAGCTATGACGACGACAAGTGCAAGATCGTCATACGTGGTACGGCCGAGCAGTGGGACGCTCTGCTGCAACTCAAGCCGTTGCCATTCTATCAGTGCCTGCAGTCTTCGAACATCAAGCACGGCCTCCACCTTAGCACGAACAACGAAACCTTCGCGTATCTGCCTGCTCTGAACCGCATGACGACCCTGATGCGCAACGCTCGTCCGGAAGGAGCAGCAGCATGACCAAGCACGATCCGATCACTGGCCGCTACATCTACCTCACGATCGAAGATATCGAATACCGCGTCTACTATGAAGAAGCCGGACAGGGCATTCCGTTGCTCGTGGGTCACACGGCCGGTTCCGACGGGCGACAGTACCGCCATATGCTTTGCGACGAGGAAGTGACGAAGAACTTCCGCGTTATCGCATTCGATCTGCCCTACCACGGTAAGTCACTCCCGCCCTACGGCGTCCGCTGGTGGGAGAAGGAATACAACATGACGAAGAAGTTCATGATGGACTTCCAAATCGTGTTCTCGAAGGCGCTGGGTCTCGATCGGCCGGTCTACATGGGTAGCTCCATGGGGGGCCATCTCGCGATCGATCTCGCTTCGAACTACTCCGACAACTTCCGCGCCACGATCTCGGTTGAAGGCGCATTGCGCTCGGCAGCTGAGTATGTCGATGTCGGTATGGCGGGCATCCGCAAAGAGTTCGACAACCCGAACGTCAACCGCACATCGATCGGTGCGGCGATGATGCTGAACATCTCCCCGTATTCGCCGGAAGCCAATGTTCGCGAAATCCAGTGGGAATACAGCTGCGGCGGTCCGGGCATCTTCGCGGGCGATCTCTATTACTACTACTACGACCACGACGTTTCTCCGGAAGAAGCGAGCAAGATCGATACGTCGAAGTGCATGCTTTACTTCCTCACGGGTGAGTACGACCCGAACACCTCGCCGGCGGACACCAAGATCGCCGCCGACCTCGTCAAGGGCAGCAAGTTCTGGACGATGGAGAAGCTTGGGCATTTCCCGGTCACCGAAGACTACACGGAGTTCCGCAAATACTTGCTGCCGATCCTGGACGAGATTCAGCAGTCATCCGACACACGCGCAAAAGTCGCCTGAAAGCCCTTCGGGAGGAGGTTATCGAATGAATGGTTTGCTGAAACATACCCTTGGGACACTGGCCGCTGCCTGTGCATTTGCAGGTGTGGCAGGTGTGGCATATGCCGACGGGGTAGACCAATTGCCGGGGTCCGAGCAGGCAATTTACGCGGTCGTCGATCCGCAAATTCCGCTTGGTGCCAGCGTTTACAAGGATTTCAAGCCTAAGAAGGGGCCTCCTTGGAAAATTGGCTACGCGAGCAGCTACGCGGGCAACACTTGGCGCGCCGCTGCGCTTGACGCGATCTTGACCGATTTGCTGCCGCGTTCCAAGGAGGCCGGACTGGTTTCTGATGTTGTAGTGACCCAGTCCGATCTCAAAGACGCCGTGCAGATCCAACAGATGCGTCAAATGGTGGACGACGGGGTAGACGCGATCATAATCTGCTGCTCCAACGTCACCGCGCTAAATCAGACGATCGAGTACGCCTACAAAGCTGGGGTCCCTGTCTTCTCGTTCTCCGGCTATGTGACGTCGCCCTATGCGATCAATGGAGCGGCCAACCATGCTCAGGGCGGCCGGGAAATGGCGGCTTGGCTAGCAGAGAAGATCGGCAAGAAGGGCAACGTCCTTCTGGTATCGGGCATCCCTGGCTTTGCTTCGTCGGACAGCTTTGACAAGGCCGCCAAGGAGGCTCTCGCCACATACCCGGACATCAACGTCGTCGGGGAAGTCGCGGGTAAGTGGACTGATCAGGTTGCTCAGGTTGAGGTTCAGAAGTTCCTGGCGACCAATCCGACCCAGATCGATGGTATCCTCACCCAGGGAGCGCAGGAAAACGGCGTTCTCAACGCCATGATGCAGTCGGGCCGACCTATGGTGCCGATCACGCTTGGCGGTGAAGCGTCGGCAGCTTGCTACTGGCGGAAGAACCCCGACTGGGTAGATGCCAGCTTCCATATTTGGCCGCCGCGTCGCGAAATGCAGCAGATGTGGGAGATCATGCTCCGTACACTGCAGGGGCAGGGACCGAAGGTGCAGTCATTCCTGCGTCCAGTGCTGCCTTACTCGATCGAAGACGTGAAGGCGACGCTACCCGAGGATTGCGATCCGAACTCTACGGACTTTGTCGAACCCAAGGCCGATGGTTGGTTCCCGGCAGCTGTTGCCGACCAATATTTCGAGCGGCCGGCTGATCCTTGGAAGCCCGTGGCCAACTAGGCCCGATCCGCCCGGCGACCGTGGTCGTCGGGCGGCCTTTCCCCACGATAGGGATAACCGCCCATGGCGGACGTTGCGGGTGGAGATTCTGCGATGGACAACGAGATTACAATCAAGATGGTCGACGTCGCCAAGGCGTTCGGCGAGACAAAGGCACTCAAGAAGTGCGACTTCGAGGCGCGTGCTGGAGAGGTGCATGCGATCGTTGGAGAAAACGGAAGCGGCAAGAGTACCATGGCCAAAATCATGTCGGGCGTGTTGCATCCCGACGCTGGCAAGGTCGTTGTGCTCGGAGAGCGCGTAGGCTCGCCGATAGACGCCAAGAGGGTCGGGCTTACCACCATCTTTCAAGAAGTACTGGTGGCTGAAGACGCCAGTGTTTTCGACAATCTGTTCGTCGGGCGAGACGGCATTTTCAGGGTGGAGAGCAACAAAGGCGACCGCCGCTCGGAGGCGCGGGAAATCCTGACGCGTCTTGTTGGAAAGCCTGTCGATATCGATCAAGTCGTGGGCAGTCTGCCGCTCAGTATCAAACAATGGATCGTTATCGCACGCGCAATTTTGCGTAGCCCGCGGGTGCTGATCCTTGACGAGTCATCTGCGGCTCTTGATCTCGATTCTACCATTCGGCTTCATGCTGAAATCGATCGTCTCCGGGCTGGCGGTGCTACGGTTCTTATCGTCACCCACCGCATCGCGGAACTTGTCCGCATCGCGGATCGCGCAACAATCCTCAGAGACGGTGTCACCGTCGGAGTCCTTGAGAAGCACGAGATCACCGAGGAGAACCTCCTTTCGATGATGACGCCTGCTGATCGCCGCGCCAGCGACACCGCTGAATATGCTTCGAAGGGCCGTGGAAGTCCCGCGCCTGCAGTCTTGACCGCACGGAGCCTTGCGACGCACAGGACGGCTTCCGCCTTCGACTTCGACCTTCCTAAGGGTTCAATTGTCGGCGTGGCGGGCCTAGACGGTCAAGGGCAGGATGCCTTTGTGAGGGCCGTTGCCGGAATCGTCCAGCCGTTTGGCGGCGAAGTGCAGGTCCGCTCCCCTGATACAGCCAAGATGATTGCAGTCAGCACCCTGGCCGACGCAGCGAAGGGTGGAATCTTCTACGTATCCGGCGACCGGAAGCGCGAGGGCATCTTTCCGCAGCAGAGCATCTTCGAAAACCTTGCCATCGGCGTCTATCGGAAGAGCCTCGGTCCGTTCGGCGTGATTAAGAAGCAGACGATCAAGCCCATGTTCAAACGTGAGGTTGATCGCCTCCGGATCAAGATTGGTAGCCCATCGAACAGGATCACGTCCCTCTCGGGCGGGAACCAGCAGAAGGTGCTCATTGGACGTGCGTTTGCCAACGATCCGGAGGTAATCGTCCTCAACGATCCCGCGCGCGGTGTCGACCTCGGTACAAAGCGGGACTTGTATCGCGAACTTCGTCTGTTCGCCGACAAGGGCGGAAGCGTCGTCTACCTTTCAAGTGAAATAGAAGAATTCATCGGGTTCGCCGATCGCGTAGACGTCTTCTTCGGCGGCAGGCTGTTCCGGTCACTTGCGGGTGACGAGATTTCCGAGGAACCCATTCTCGCGGCGATGTTCGGAAAGTCGAAGAACGCGTCCGTGGAATTCGAACTGGAAAGGATCGCATGATGTCCGGCAATGCAATCCGCCAAGTCACTCAGGATCGCTCTCTATTCGTTCCAGCGGGTCTCTTTCTAGTCCTTCTGGCGGCTGTCGCCATCCGGGGCCCGGGTCTTTTCACAAACAACGGTGTTGCGGGGGCGATATTGGTCGCGACGCCGCTCATGTTGACCGCGCTTGCCATTACCCCGATCGTGATGGCGGGCAGGGGAGCCGTGGACCTTTCCGTGGGACCGCTCATGGGGTTCATAAACGTCACCCTGATCACTTGGCTCGTCGGAAATGGCATCACCAATCCGGTTGCGATCGTCTGTTGGGCGATCGGCCTCGGGGCGGCATTCCAGCTCCTCCAGGCGCTCGTGATCATCTACGTTCGGGTGGCACCGATAATTGTTACGTTGTCAGGTTTCCTCGTTCTTTCGGGTATCAATCTCATGGTGATGTCCCGTCCCGGCGGCGTTGCACCCGACTGGATGCTGAGTTGGGGGGCGGGCACTAGCGTCCTGTCACCAGTGTTATTGCTGCTCGGCGCAGCTTACGCGATCTGGGCGATCCTGCGACGCACGATGTTTTACCGGAATCTGCGGATGACGGGAGCCGACGAAAGAATGGCCTACACGAGCGGTGTACAGGTCGATGCGGTGCGCATTATCGCTCACGTCGTTGGCGGTGCTTTCGCTGGCCTAGCCGCACTTAGCTACACGGCGCTGATCTCCTCCGGGGATCCGACGCAGGGAAGCACTTACACGCTACAGGCCGTAACTGCCCTCGTTCTTGGGGGAGCCAGTCTGTCCGGAGGCCGAGGGGGCGCCTTGGGGTCGACGCTCGGTGCGATCAACATGTTTCTCATCTCGTATCTCCTTTCCACGTTCAACTTCGGCACCGTCTCCGGCTTTGTCACGCAGATGGCCTTCGGCCTGATCCTGGTAGGGTCGCTTCTCGTGAACGTATTTGTCATCAGCCGGCGCGCCATAGCGTGAAGGAACAGAGAAAATGGTTTCCACGGTCATGAAATCCGAAATCAGCACGGCCCAGAAGGCCAATCCGATCCGTACGCATAGGAGTATCTCCATCGGTTTCGGATTGCTTGCATGCTTGCTAGTCCTCGGCGCGCTGCTCGTGCCAGGCTTCGTTTCGTCGCAAAATGCGCGATCGATCCTGCTCCTCGCCGCGTTCCTCGGGCTTGCGTCTGTCGGTCAAACCCTTTGCGCTCTTGTTGGTGCGCTGGACCTCTCTATCCCTTATGTCATCGGGGGTGCCAACATTTTGCTGCCCAGCTTGATGACGGCAGGACTTCCCGCACCGATGGCGATGGTGGTTGTCGTTATCCTCGGCGCTTTCGTCGGGGCGGCGAATGGGGCGCTGAGCTTCAAACTCCAAGGGCAGGCCTTGATCATGTCTCTGGGAGTTGGTTTCGCGGCAGTAGGTGCTGTGCAGATCTACACTTCGTTGGGTTCCCAGTTTGGTGGAACTGTGTTCGCTTCGGTCCCCGAATGGCTCCGCAACATTGCGGCGTTCAATGGGACGTTCTTCGGTCTTCCCATTCCTCCGGTCATCATCATCTGGGCCGTCATAGCAATCGGGCTTGGTTGGTTTATGCACAACACATGGTTTGGCCGAAGCATCTATGCGATCGGAGGAAGCCGGACCGCTGCGGCCCGCCTTGGCATCTCGGAGTTCAAGGTTTGGACGGGCATCCATACCTTCAGCGGTGCAATGTCGGCAATCACCGGCATGTTGCTGCTGGGGTTCTCTGGAGGAGGCTTCGTGGGCGTTGGTGACCCATACCTTTTCACCACGGTCGCGGCCGTCGTCATTGGGGGGACTTCGCTTCTCGGTGGCGCGGGCGGATATGGGGCCACAGTACTCGGAGTTCTGGTCCTCACCGTGCTGACATCTCTGCTTGTAGGCCTCGGTCTGAGCTTCTCGGCACAGCAGGCGGTTGTTGGCCTTCTGATCGTTCCCATGGTCGCGATTTATGCGCGATCGCCGCACATCCGAAATCAAATCTGATCCGCTACAGCATTGAAAGGAATACCAATGGCAATCTCCGGCACTCTTCTGAGCCGCTTAAAGGATTCGTCTCTCGTCCGCGAAGAAATGCTGGTTGGAGGCTCTTGGCGCGAAGAGGGCGCTAGTGGCAAGCGGGTCGAGGTGCAGAATCCCTCGACCGGCGATCTCCTCGCTTCCCTCCCCAGTGCCGGGCTCGAAGATGTAAGGATTGCGGTCGACCTCGCAAAAGTCGCGCAGAAAAAGTGGGCCAGCCGTTCCGCCAAGGAGCGGGCCGCCGTCATGCGGAAATTCTACGACCTTGTCGTGGCGAACTCCGAGGATCTTGCGGTCATTCTGACATCAGAAATGGGCAAGCCACTCGCCGAGGCTCGGGGGGAAGTTGCTTACGGCGCTTCATACATCGAGTGGTTCGGTGAAGAGGCGAAGCGAGTTTACGGGGACACTATCCCCGGGCATCAGGCGGACAAGCGTCTCCTCGTGTTGAAGCAGCCGGTAGGTGTAGTGGCGGCGATTGCGCCATGGAATTTTCCGTCGGCGATGGTGGCTCGAAAGGTCGCGCCAGCACTCGCTTCCGGTTGCGCAATCATCTTCAAACCTGCAGCGGAAACCCCACTGTCGGCGCTCGCTCTCGCGATCCTCGCGGAACGCGCTGGAGTACCTGGCGGCCTGTTCAGCGTGCTTCCTACACAAGACGCGCGGATGTTCGGCGAAGAGGTCTGTTCAAATCCGACAGTCAAGAAGCTCACTTTCACCGGGTCAACGGAGGTCGGACGCATCCTGATGGCGCAGGGCGCGCAGAAGATCATGAAACTCAGTCTCGAACTCGGCGGAAACGCCCCGTTCATTGTCTTCGATGATGCCGACTTGGATGAAGCTGTTGAGGGAGCGATGCTCTCCAAGTTTCGAAATGCGGGGCAGACCTGCGTGTGCGCCAACCGCCTCTACGTCCAGAGCGGCATCTACGACCGTTTCGTGAGGAAACTCGCCGAACGTGTTTCAGCGCTAAAGGTGTCCGACGGCTTTGAAGATGGGGCAACGATCGGTCCGCTGATTAACGGCGAGGCGGTCGCCAAGCTCCACAGTCATATTGACGATGCTGTGAACCGCGGCGCCACGGTTGTAGTGGGCGGGACGCGTGACCCGAGGGGCGGCACCTTTGTTCAGCCAACCCTGCTCTCTGGCGCGACTAAGGAAATGAAGGTTGCCCGCGAGGAAACGTTCGCGCCGCTCGCTCCCGTCTTCAAATTCGAGACCGCTGACGAAGTGATCGAGTTGGCCAATGACACCGAGTTTGGCCTAGCTGCCTACTTTTACGCAAATGACCTTCGCAACGTCTGGAAGGTAACCGAAGCGCTCGAATACGGCATGGTCGGTGTAAACACCGGTCTGATCTCCACCGAGGTTGCCCCGTTTGGCGGTGTCAAACAGTCAGGCTTCGGCCGCGAGGGTTCGAAGTATGGTTTGGACGACTTCTTGTCGATGAAATACGTATGCATGGGCGGTATCCCGGCCTAGTCCCGTGGTGCGGCGGCATCCGCATCGACTGCCTTCGCTCACAATGTAGCAGAAGCCGCATGTAGGCCGACGTGCGACAAACGCGGTGGTGGAGCGCGCGTAGAACAAAGGAGCCGGTATGTCTGAACATCAATCCGACGAGCACAATGCAGGCACTGGTCATGGTGAGGCCGATATCGCCAGTTCACAAGCCCTTTTCGGACAAGTGTTCCCAGAGGGGCAGGAATGGGCAGACGTTGCTGCCAGGGCGAGCATCGAGGGGAGAGATCAAGCTGTGCGACCGGACGGGCCGCGGCTAAAGGTCTATTTCCCGTCTGGCGCGCTTTAGCAGCCAAAACCTTCGATCGTAAATCCCGAGATATTAGAGATTACCGAGGGCTGCCTCGAAGAGACATGGTTGTCCTGCTTCGACGTCTCCTCGTAGGCCGCGACATGGTCGCGGCCTTTGGTTCGGCAGTGCGGGCAGCGCAACTACTGTTGCATTCGCAAGATGGGCTTGATGACCTTTCCACTTTCGGAATCGGCCATTGCTTCGTTGATTTGGTCCAGGTCGTAGAATTGCACGAGCTTGTCGAAGGGGAAGCGACCGCTTTTCCAATACTCGATCAATTGAGGGATGAAGTCAGCCGGAACGCTCTGGCCCTCGACCACCCCAATCAAAGTTCGGCCGAAAAGAAAGCTGCCAATATCGATAGAAGCTTCGGTCCCGAGTGGCGACGAACCGACGAGGCCACACGTTCCCGGGATGCCCAGGCAGTCAATCGCCTGCCGAAACACCTTCGGAGAGCTGGTGCATTCAAGGCTGAAATCGACGCCTGTCGGAACAATGTCTCGAATTGCCGTAACACTGCTCGCTTGGCGGGCGTTCACTGTATGCGTTGCGCCGAGCTCCATGGCGAGGTTGAGCCGCTCGTCATTGAGATCTACCACGATGATCGTTGAGCATCCCGCGATCTTGGCGGCCATTGCAGCGGCGAGCCCGACGGCGCCGGCGCCGAAAATCGCAATGGAAGAGCCTTCCTTCGGCTTGAGGCAGTTTAGAACAGCGCCAGCACCAGTCTGAAGGCCGCACCCGAGAGGACCAATGAGCTCAAGAGGAACGTCTTTCGGGATTTTGACTGCGTTGCGCTCAGTTGCGATTGCATAGGTTGCGAAAGAAGACTGCTCGAAGAAGCAGCCGCTGATCTGATTTCCGTGTGAGTCATGGATGGGGCAGGTACCATCCATGCGAGCGCCTCTGAAATTTCGCTCATAGAACTCGACGCAGTAATAGGGTGTCCCACTAAGGCACTTTTCGCATTTTCCGCAAAAAGCGTAGCTGAGCGCGACGTGATCACCGGGTTCAAGTCCGGATACATCGCTTCCGACGGATTCTATGACGCCAGAACCTTCGTGTCCTAACACGAGGGGAAGCGGAACCTCGTAGCCTTGGTCTCGAACAACCATGTCCGTATGGCAGACTCCCGAGGCGACAATTCGAACGAGAATCTCGTCAGGACGAGGGTCGTCGATCCCGATGCATTCAAGCACCAGTGGTTTGGATTTTTGTCGTGCGATCGCGGCATATGCTTCTTTCATAAAGTATTTTCCTCCCAAGGCATGCATCAGCGTTTGCGGCGATGAAAATAACGATATCAGACAATCAGTCAATTATGATTTGCTTCGACAGTCGCGACATCGAGGTTCCGGCCCTTTGCGCCCATGTGTATTTTTATATACCATTGAAATTATTATGATAAATTAATGTTAGCACCATAACCCAATTGACGGTCTTCTCAGCTTATTGACTGACGAGTTGGTTGAAACGATTTACATACGATGCGTCGAAGTCCGAAATTTGGCTCGAACGTGGAATTTCGGCCGTTCTCAGGAACGTTTGAGGCGTCGATAGATAGTTCGAGAGTGCTGTTCTGCTCTCAGTTGTCTTATTGATGGAAGTGTCCGGAGGTGAATCAATAAAGGCTATAAATTCATATGGATAGGAGAAATATTTGAATCAAGTCGATTCGTTTCACTGACTCTAATTGACAGATTGTCTGACGATTTATAAAGATGCTCCGCGCCGAAATGAGGAGAGTTTCGGCACAGAAGATAGATTTCTTGATTTTTTAGCAGACGAAAAATCGACCGCGTTGAACGGCAAGAGGAGGAAAAATTCATGAAGAGACGTACGTTCCTGCAAACGGGCGGGGCGCTTATCACGGCTGCTGCGTTCGGCGTTCCACGCATCCTTCACGCCTCGGACACACTAAATATCCTTCCCGACACATGGCCTTCCGAAGGGGATAACCCGATTGTCGAAACGGGAAAGTTTGCCAAATCTGGTCCCTGGAAGATTGGCCACAGCCACTACGGCTTGGCGGGTTCCACTCACACCTACCAGACCGCTTTCGAAGCCGAGTATGAGATCGCCAAGAACAAGGATCGTATCTCCGACTACCAATTCCGGAGTGCGGACCTGAACCCTTCCAAGCAGGTCGCAGACATCGAGGACCTGATCGCCCAGAAGGTCGATGCAATCATTATTGCTCCCCTTACGACAGGGTCGGCCGTCGAGGGGATCAAAAAGGCCAAAGCTGCGGGCATTCCGACAGTCGTTTACCTTGGTCGCGTCGATACGGAAGATTTCACTGTTCAAGTCCAGGGGGACGACTTTTACTTCGGTCGCGTCATGGCGCAGTTCCTCGTCGACAAACTCGGAAATAAGGGCAAAGTCTGGGTTCTGCGTGGTGTGGCGGGGCATCCGATTGATGCTGACCGCTATGCTGGCGCGATGGAGGTCTTTAGCAAGTCCGGCCTCCAGATCACGTCTACTCAACACGGCAGTTGGTCCTACGAGGACTCCAAGAAGATCGCTGAAAACCTTTACCTGGCAGATCCCGATGTTGCAGGCGTGTGGACTGACGGTGCGAACATGTCACTCGGTGTCCTGGACGCACTGCAGGAGGCAGGCGCAGCGACGATCCCCCCTATCACGGGTGAGGCGCTGAATGGCTGGATGCGTCGCTGGAATGACGAAAAGCTCTCTTCGATTGGTCCGATTTGCCCGCCAGCCCTTTCCACCGCCGCTTTGCGGGCGGCGTTCGCTTTGCTGGACGGAAAGCCGATCCCGCGGAACTGGACAAACCGTCCAAAGCCGATCACCGACGAGACCTTGCCGCAGTTCTACAGGGCCGATCTAACCGACGCCTACTGGGCGCCGACCGAGATGGCGAACGAGAAACTCCTCGAATACTTCAAGGCGTGAACAAGCCGGGCGCGGACGACCCGCGCCCGCATCTCACTCGAAAATGGAAGTTTCATGAGCTTGCTTGTCGAAATGGTCGGTATCAACAAGTCGTTCGGTGCCACGAAGGTGCTTTCAGATGTCCGGTTTTCCCTGGATCGCGGTTCTATCCATGCGCTCATGGGTGAGAATGGAGCGGGCAAATCAACTTTGATGAGGATCTTGGCGGGCGTTCATCAACCAACGTCCGGGAGCGTCCGGCTTCGGGGCACCGAGACTCACTTCCGTAGCCCTAAAGAGGCGCGCATCGCTGGCGTGTCGACCGTGTTCCAGGAGTTTACGTTAATCCCCAACCTGACGGTGGCAGAGAACATGTTTCTCGGTCACGAGCCTCGTCGCGCCGATGGGTCGATCAACGCCAGTGAAGTCGTCGAGCGGTCCCGGCAGTTGCTGGCGGATGTTTTTCCCGAGTTGGACGCGACGGCGATCGTTGCGACATTGACGGTCGCTCAGCAGCAGGCGGTCGAAATTGCCAAAGGGCTCACCTCGAACGCCGACGTGTTCATTTTCGACGAGCCGACTGCCGCTTTGAATTCTGCAGATGTCGAACACCTGTTCAAAGTCATCCGCGATCTCAAGTGCCAAGGCAAAGCCGTCGTCTATATTTCGCATCGTATGAACGAGGTTTTTGAACTTTGCGACATGATCACCGTCATGAAGGATGGTGCTTGGGTGAAGACGGCAAAGGCACAAGACTTCAGTCTTCAATCGCTCGTAGCCACGATGGTCGGGCGCGAACTACAGAGCTTTTTCCCGCCGCGGTCTGATCGGATCGGCGAGATGATGCTCGACGTGGCTGATCTTCGGCTCAACGGCGATGGATCGCAGATCCAATTCTCGGTAAGAAAGGGTGAAATCGTAGGACTGGCTGGTCTTGAAGGACAGGGGCAGCGGGAGATCATGCGCGCTCTTGTAGGGGCGGAGACCGCGAAGAACGTGATTGTCCGTCGTCGCGGTGCCGATGAGGCGATGCACGATGTGCATGTGGCCTCCGGCTTTTCTCGGGCGATTGCGTCAGGCATCGGCTTCATTCCTGAGGACCGTAAGCAGGAAGGCTTGTTCCTGCGATTGCCAATCTACGACAACATCGCGCTCGGGAAGCAACTCAATCGGAACATGGTCAGCGTCGCGTGGCGTTCTGTTTCGAGGGTCCGCGAAGTCATCAATTCGCTTCGTGTCGCCGCAGCAGATCCCGACGCCCCCGTCGGCAAGCTTTCAGGTGGAAATCAGCAGAAGGTACTTCTCGGCCGCTGGTTGCTTTCGGGCGTTGATGTCCTGGTCATCGAGGAGCCGACACGTGGGGTGGATATCGGGGCGAAGGCGGAAATCTACCGCTTGCTCCGGGATTTCAGCGAACGAGGTGGTGCCGTGATCGTGTCGTCACGTGAACTCGCAGAGCTGATCGGGCTTTGCGACAACATTCTGGTGGTGCACGACCGGAAGATCGTCGGTCAGTTACCCGCGGCGGACGCCACCGAAGAGAGCATTCTTGGAACGGCGTTGGGTTCTCACTCCCCGCACGCACGGCGCGTTGCGGTTCATTGAGGAGCAATTGATGAATACCATCGCAAACTTGATCAAGGCTCCTTATCGCGCTGGCGCGATCCGCCTCTCGATCGGGACCCTTCTCGCATTGGTCCTAGCGTCCATCGTCTTCCTGCCCGGCTTTCTTGCGGCTGATAACTTGTCGAACCTACTTGCACAGTCGACAACACTCGTCATCTCGGCGCTGGGACAGACATTCGTCATCCTGACCGGAGGGCTCGATGTTTCCGTTGGGTCGATCATCAGCGTGACCACCGCGATTATGACGCTTGAAATGCCGGCGTTCGCACGGATCGTGCTTTGTGTCGCGGTAGCAACGGCATTTGGCCTGGTCAATGGCTATGGCGTGGCGAGGCTTAATGTCCATCCGATCATTATGACACTCGCCACTATGGGCATTGGTCAGGGCCTCGCGCTGATTATCCTGCCTATCCCGGGAGGGAAAGTTCCCGAGTGGCTTTCTGTCTCAGTTTCTGGTTCGATCGGTCCGGTGCCGAGTTCCGTTTTTTGGCTTGTCGCGACGTCGTTCATCGCCGCGTGGACTCTCTACCGGAGGCCGTTCGGGCTCTATCTCTTCGCGGCGGGTGGGAATGAACACAACGCGCGCCTGAACGGCGTTCCAGTCGAACGGACAATCATCAATGCATATGTCCTGTCGGCGCTGTTTGCTTGTGCCGCCGGACTGTTTCTCGCAGGGCGTCTTGCTTCGGGCGACCCCAAGGGCGGAGCGTCCTTCGGTATCGAGTCAGTGACAGCCGCCGCGCTCGGTGGTGTCCACCTCGCGGGAGGCATTGGAAGCATCCTCGGCACAGTCGTCGGAGCAGCCATCCTCGGCATCGTCAACAACGTCATGAACCTCGCCAACGTCTCGGCGTTCCTGCAGTCGGTGGTGAAGGGCCTGCTGCTGCTTGTGCTCGTGATCTCACAGCGTCGCAAGACAATCGGGCTTTAACAGAGATGGACAACTCGATGACAACGGTCAATTTGAAGTCGGGATCGTCTTCGACCTCGATCAGCGCTAAGCGCGCATTAACTTGGATCCTTGGTCTGCCGCCCGCGTACCACGTCCTGGCGATCCTCATTGCACTCGCGCCAGCCGTCAGTGCAACGCTCGTCAATCCGAACTATTGGTTCGTGATCCTCAAGCAGTCAGCTCCGCTCGGCATCGCGGTCTTGGCGCAGTCCTTGGTCATGCGGGTCCGATCAATCGATCTTTCGGTTAGCGGTGTGTTCGCATTCTCAATTTATCTCGCCAGCTCAGGCCTACTTAACGATCATCCACCCATCGTCACGGTTCTAATGCCGATCGCCGTTGGCTTGGTTGTCGGTCTAGTCAATGGCGTGCTGGTTGCTTACATCCGTGCCTCGGCAGTTATCTCCACGCTTAGCGTATCCGCTATCCTCATCGGCACGGTCCAATACATGAGCGCGGGCAGGGCGCCTGGTTCGACACCTAGCTGGCTGCGTGTGTTGACGAGCGGCCACATCCTTGGCCTGTCGTACTCAGTCATAATTTGGATTGCGATTTCGATTGTTGTAGCGGTCGCCTTTCGTTTCCTCATTGTCGGCAAGTATTTTCGCGCAGTGGGTGATAATCCGCGCGCCGCGGAGACGACAGGTATCCCGCTCGCACGGACCATCTTCATCTCGCATGCGATGGCCGGAGCACTGACGGGTATCGCTGCTCTCATTCAAGTTTCGGCTTTGGCTGTAGGCACGATCAAGCCCGGCTTCGATACCTTCATGAACGCGCTCGCCGCGACCATCCTGGGGGGTGTGACGTTCGGTGTCGACAGAGGTGGCGTTGCAGGTCCCTTCGTGGCCGTTGTCGCCTTTAGTTTTCTGTTCGCGATGCTAACGGTCTTCGGCATCCAGGAGCCCGGCAAGCTGATGGTTCAAGGCGTGATCATTGCGCTGGCCGCAATCATCTACGGAACTCGCACGGGCCGCATCTGATCTTGAGTTGATACTTCGTAGGTCAAGACCCATTCCCACAGTCGACGTGGGAGAATGCAGGAGAAGATTATGGTGAAAATCACTGCGGCTGTTGCCGTCAAGCCGAAAGCTCCGCTGGAGTTCCGCGAGCTGAACCTGGCCGATCCAGAAGGCAACGAGATACTCGTTCGGACGGTTGCGACTGGAATCTGCCACACCGACCTACTTCTCAGGGACGGAATCTTCGGGCCTCCGTCTCCAGTGATCCCAGGTCATGAAGGCGTGGGGATTGTCGAAGCGGTTGGCGCGAACGTTCAGAGCCTCAAAGTAGGTGACGCTGTCGCCCTCAGCCAGAGTTCCTGCGGCTTCTGCGCCGACTGCCGACGTTCCCATCCGATGAATTGCCAGAACTACGAGCGATATAACCTGACGGGTCTTCGACCGAACGGAAAGAAGGCGCTTGTCTGCGACGAGATCGGCATCGGTAGCAATTTCGTCGGTCAGTCGTCGTTCGCCACGCATATTCTCGCGACGGAGAACAACGCGGCGCTTCTGCCCAAGGAAAATTTTGATCTCACAGATGCAGCACCGCTCGGATGCGGCATGGCAACTGGCGCCGGCACAGTGATCAATGCCATGAAGCCCGAGGTTGGGGCGACGATCGCAGTGTTCGGAGCGGGGGCGGTTGGTATGGCGGCCGTGATGGCCGCGAAAGTCCGGCGTTGCAGCAAGATCGTCATCGTGGATTGGAACCAACAGCGGCTAGACATGGCCATGGAACTCGGAGCGACCCATGCCATCAACGGCAAAGATCCCGACGTCGTCGAGCAGATACATGCCCTTACCGGCGGCGGGGCCGACTTCGCGATTGATGCTGTCGGCATCGTGCCGGTCATACTGAGCTCTATAAAGTGCACCCGGGCGGGTGGGCACGTAGTTCTGCTCGGCCTCGACGCTCTGGGTCATGACATTCCGATCCCGCTGGACCTCATGGTGTTCAATCGCAAGATCCAGGGCGCAATTCTCGGCGACCAAATCCCGCAGATCTTCATCCCTCAAATGGTCGAGCTTAACCAGGCTGGGTTGTTCCCGTTCCAGAAGCTGATCACGAAGTATCGCTTTGAGCAGATCAACGAGGCGATCGCGGATGCAGAAGCCGGTCGTGTGATCAAGCCCGTCATCGTGTTTAACTAGGAGCCATTCAATGTCATCTACGAGGTACGAGGAACAGCATCTCATCGTCGAGTTCACTTGTGAGTCTCCGAACCGCGACCGCGTGAAGGAACTTTTGCAGGAATTCATAGGGCCGGCCCGCGAGGAGCCTGGCTGCCTCTACTATCACCTGTACCAACGGATGGACGACCCGAACACTTTCTTCATTCTGGATGGCTGGGCGAATGAAAAAGCGGCTGCCGCACACGGCGAGCACCCGAACGTCAAGCGCGTCCTGGTGCCACTGTTGCCGCTACTTTCCCGCCCGCCGACGATCGTCGTCAACAAGTGCGTCAGTGCCTGACGCGCTTCGAGGTGGGAGCGTTGGCATGCGCCCGGAGTGGGCGCTTTCTTAGGGAGCATTATGGGAAGCAAGATGGCGCAGCATCGAGTTGTTATCGTGGGTGGCGGGTTCGCAGGTCTTCAATTGGCCAAGGACCTAAAATGTCCAAACGTCTCAATAACAATCATCGACCGACGGAACCATCATTTGTTCCAGCCGCTCCTTTATCAGGTCGCGACAACCGTGCTGGCGACCTCAGAAATCGCTTGGCCTATCCGCGCGGTGTTTCGTGGTCGGAAGGATGTTTCGACGCTGCTGGGCGAGGTTGTCGACGTGGACAAGGAAAAGCGCCTTGTCTCCCTGAAGGATGGGAATACGATCCCGTACGATACGTTGGTGCTCGCGACTGGAGCGCGTCATGCTTACTTCGGACGAGACGAGTGGGAACCTTTCGCTCCCGGTCTCAAGGCCCTGGAAGACGCGACTACTATACGCCGGCGCCTTCTCCTCGCGTTCGAAAAGGCGGAGCTCGAAGCAAATCCTGAAGCGCGAAGGGCGATGCTAACGTTCAGTATCATCGGCGCGGGGCCGACAGGCGTGGAAATGGCTGGCATCATCGCAGAACTGGCACATAGGACGCTCGTGGAGGAATTCAGAAGCATCGATACCTCGTCGGCCCGCATACTTCTGGTGGAAGCGGGGCCGCGTGTTCTCCCAGTGTTTCCGAAATCGCTGTCCGAATACGCCGAACGGTCGCTTACAAAAATGGGCGTTGAGGTGCGGACTGGCCGGCCCGTCACCGCGTGCAACGAAGAAGGAGTATCGATCGGGGATGAGTTCGTCCCCAGTCGAACCGTTATGTGGGCTGCGGGCGTCCAAGCATCAAACGCGGCTAGTTGGGTTGGTGCGGAGAGAGATCGTGCGGGCAGGGCGATTGTGCAGCGGGATCTGACAGTCGTCGGGGAACCGAACATTTTCATCATTGGCGACACTGCGTCGGTCCAGACCGAAGCGGGCGTTCCGGTGCCAGGGATAGCGCCCGCTGCGAAGCAACAAGGTAAATATGTTGCAGCCGTGATTAGGGCGAGGTCTTTGCAGTTGCCCGCTCCAGGGCCGTTCAAATATGTGCACCTTGGAAACCTGGCCACGATTGGTCCCAGTTCCGCGGTCATCGACTTCGGCCGACTGAGGCTGAGGGGATGGCTAGCGTGGTGGATCTGGGGACTGGCCCACATCTACTTCCTGATTGGTACACGAAGCCGTATGGCAGTGGCTCTCAATTGGCTCTGGGTCTTCGTTTCAGGTCATCACTCGGCGCGTCTAATCACTCAGAAGGAGACGCTAAAGGACGAGGTCTGAAGCGGCAGGTAGGCGGCATGGCAGATCGTCAGCCCGTGACGCGGTGAGGCCGTGCCCCGATTATCGCCCTCGAACTCCGGGAGCCGTTTAGGGTAATGCGGGGCCGCCAGGGGGGGCGGGCCCCGCAATCGCTGAGCCCCAGTTTGGTCAAGGGAATAGCGACCGCGAGCCGGCGCTATTCTTGGTCGAGTGACTGTTTGAAGTGTTTCATGTTGGCTTCGACACTCATACGGCTGGGCACCCCAACTTCCTGGTTGAGGATCGAAGCGTACATTTGCTCGTGAAGGTCGACCGCGCGGATGCGTCCGCTCACATCGAGCGATTTTTTTACCCACGGCGCCACCATGTTGAGCACAAACTCAGCGACCGTTGTGATAAGTTTGTTTCCGGTAGCCTCGTAAATCGCGCGGTGGAAGTCCAGATCAGCCTTCAACATGTCGTCCAGGGACGCATTTGGCTGTTCCGTAAGGGCTCTCAGCCTGTCGATACACTCACGCATTTTGGCGAGGTCGGCGTCCGTTCGACGCTGTGCGGCCAACTCGGTACAATTGCGGTCGAAAATGTCCCGCAGCTCCATCAGCATCTCTGGGGTTGAATCCTGGAGATAGAGCTGAAAAAGGTTCAACGGCAATGCCGGCGCGCCCTGTTCACCTCGCACGTAGCTACCGTGGCCGTGCCGGATGTCGATCAGTCCCGCTACTGCAAGCGTCTTCATGGCCTCCCGGATCGGGGTTCGGCTGATGCCCAGCTGTTCAGCAAGGTCCTTTTCGTTGGGGAGCTTGTCGCCAGCCTTGAGATTGCCCTGAGCGATCTCCTGGGTAATATAATCCAAGGCGAATTCGACTCGCGTCTGATACTTCTTCGGTCCGTCCAGCACTCAGCTTTCCTTTCAGCACTCCCCAGCAGAGTCGGGGTGGTCATTATACGTTATACCACCCCGCCGGATACACCTAAAAGAAATGTTGTTTCGCGCCGGCGCTTTAACGTTCGTCGGCGAGTTTTGTCGAGGTTTTCGAATCGAACGGGAAAAGTAGCCCAGCGGCAAGGAAGCCGCCGTCCACGTTCAAGGTATGACCGGTGATGTAACGGGCCTCATCGCTCGCGAGGAATACCGCAGCATCAGCAATCTCCTCGGGCTCTCCGTACCGACGCTGCGGTACGAGACGATGGTAGGCCTCTCGGGTTTCGATCGTGTGCATCGTGCGGGAAACCTCGGTCAAGATCGGCCCAGGTGCGATGGCGTTGACGTTAATGCCGAAGTCGGCGAGTTCGACGGCCATGACCTTGTTGAGCAGTTCGACGCCTGCCTTGGACGCGCCGTACGCTGATCGGCCGACCCCGCCTTTCTGGCCGGACAAGGAGGCGATGTTCACGATTGAGCCGCGCTGGCGCTCGGCCATCGTGCGCGCGACTGCCTGGGACACAAGGAAGGTGCCAGTCAAGTTGATGCGGACGACCCTCTCGAACTCCTCCCTGGAGCTCTCGAGGAACAAGGTGGTGGCACCGATCCCGGCATTATTGACCAGAATGTCGATCTTTCCGAATTTGCCGACCGCCTGACTCACAAGTCCATCTACGTCTTCATCGACGGAGATGTCGGCCCGCACCGCGAATGCCGCCGAGCCAATTTCCTGAGCGGTGGCTTGTGCCGCCTCCGCATCGCGGTCGCACACCACAACCTGTGCGCCTTCGCGGGCGAATGCCACGGCAATTGCTTTGCCAATGCCTCGCGCCGCACCCGTTACGACTGCCGTTTTTCCATTCAAACGCATTGATGACCTCCCGAAAATAACACCGGTCAAACCAAAGGTATGAGGTATGACCTTGACCAAGATATGATCCCTCCTTATGAATAATGTCAAGAGCTGGAGGTCGCAGGTCGCGGCCCGGGAGGAGGCAATATGAGAACGAAGCGGCCACTCGTTGGCTTTTATGGCGATGACTTCACGGGTTCTTCCGAGAACCTTGCGCAGTTTCACAGGAACGGTCTCAGGGCGCGGCTCTATCTGAAAATGCCGTCGACGGAAGTGCTACACGAGGTAGCCGCGCACTTGGATGTGGTGGGCTTTGCTGGAACCGCCCGGGCCTTGAATAACGCCGAGATTGCGGAGGAGGTGCGCCCCGCTTTCGAGGCGCTCCAGGACTTAGGCTGCACGTTCCTTCAGTATAAGATCTGCTCCACCTTCGACTCCGCTCCACAGGTGGGCAACTTTGGCTACGTCGCGGAAACGATCGCGCCCACCGGATTCGACAAGGTCGTCCTCGCCGCTACCCCGGACTTCGGTCGATACACGGCGTTCGGCAATCACTACGCAAAGTTCGGCTCAGAGATTGTCCGTTTGGACAGGCATCCAAGCATGTCCAACCATCCTCGTACGCCTATGAAGGAAGCAGATCTGCGCGAGCATCTGGAGACACTTTGTTCGCTGCAGTTCGCGAATATCTTCCTGCCGGAGGTTCGAGATCAAGGTATTCTATCTGCTCGTCTGAGGGAGCTACTTGCTCAGAGCAAAAGCGTTGTCTTCGATGGAGTCGAAAACAGCGATCTCGATAACATCGCCATTGCGTTGTGGGACCATCACAGGAGCCATCCGGTGTTTGCGGTCGCCGCCCAGGGGCTAGCTCAGCGACTTGGCAAACATCTGGCAGATCAGAAAGAGCCTTCCGACCTCGCCGAAGTTCATACCTCGATGTCCCCGGCTTCTAATCTCCTGGTGCTATCGGGAAGTTGTGCCATTCAGACGGGTCGCCAGATCGATACCGCAGCTCAGGCAGGCTGGGCGACGATCCACCTCGATCCTTCGAAACTGAGCGACGAGCGCGCTGCAAATGAAACGATCGAACTCATGAAGCCGGAGATCATGGGGAATCTGGCCAGTAATCGCCCGACGATCGTCTACACCGCTCGCGGAAATGACATGGATAGAGCACGCTTCGAAGACATTCCGCCGCAACGTATCGGCTCCATTTACGCCAGGCTTATGATCGCAGCGCGGAAACAAATGGGCATTCAGCGTGTCGTTCTCGCCGGAGGCGATAGCTCCAGCTATGCCGTTCGCACGAGCAATGCCGACTCGCTTGCCATCAAGGTTTTCGACAGGGTGCAACACGGACATCTCTGCGAACTGATGGGTGGCGGACTTGATGGACTTGAGACCCTCCTCAAAGGAGGTCAGATCGGCGATGACGACTATTTCATCCGCGTTCTTCGCGGCACCGAGAAATAGCATTCCGGGAGAGAGAGATGAAAAAGCTGATCCTTGAAGCGCGTATCAACGAGTACGCGATGCGAGACCACAACAAGAACGTTCCGTGGACCTCCGACGAGATTGCGGAAACCGCGGCCCGAGTACGCGAGGAGGGCGCCTCGATCCTGCATTTCCATGCCCGCATGGTCGACGGCCAACCACTCAACACTTTCGAAGCCTATGACGAGATTATCCGAAAGGTGAGGGCGAAGTCAGATATTCTCATTCTTCCTACGCTTGGCTTCTTTTCGAACGATACGGATGCCCGCAAGCGGATCGACAACGTCGTGCGGCTCGCGCAAGACCCGATCACCAAGCCGGACATCGCTCCAATTGATACCGGTAGTGCGAATTTGGAAGTCTATCATCGCGAAACGGGTGAGGCGTCTTTTTCGGATCGCATTTACATCAACAAGACCGACTCTCTGATGCACTACGCGCGTGAGCTTAAACAGGCGGGAGTGAAGCCCAAAATGGTTAGCTGGTCTGTCGGATTCACCCGGCGGGCGCTGATGCTCATGGAAATGGGTTTGACCGACGAGCCTGGCTACATGTTGTTCCACATGACGGACGGCAAGGTCATCACCGGGCATCCGGGCACGGTTCAGGGGCTCGAGGCACACCTTATGTTCCTACCGCCGGGCCGGAAGGTAGAATGGACGGCGAACATTCTTGGAGGCAATTTGCTCGCTCTCGCTGACACCATCGCGCGACGCGGTGGTCACTTGGCCATGGGGATCGGTGACTACCCCTATCCTGAACTGGATCACCCGACCAATGAGATGCTCATCCGCGAGACAGTTCGCGTCATCCGCGCGGCGGGACGAGAGCCGGCGACACCGCAGGAAGTTCGGGAAATGCTCGCTCTGAGCACTTGAGTTAGACGGCGGCGCGGCCGGGAGGAGTTCGCGCCGAATTATTCCAGTCATCAACTTTGCAAACTGGGCGCCCCCGCGCCTAGCAAGGGAGGTTTTATGCTGTCAATCAAGCGGTGGAAGCCCACGGCATTGCTGCCGAAGCGTTTGACGAGAGCGTGATGCGCCGCGTCATGTTCGCGAGTATCTTCGGCACGGCGCTAGAAGCCTATGATCTTTATCTGTTCGGAACCGCAGCCGCGCTTATTTTCGCTCCGCTTTTCTTCCCGTCGACCGATCCGAATGTATCCTTGCTGCTGTCGCTGAGAACTTTTGCGATTTCGTTTGTCGCCCGTCCAATTGGTTCGATCGTCCTTGGCCACTACGGCGACAAGCTGGGCCGAAAAAAGCTGCTATTCCTCACGCTGGTCGCGATGGGATCGAGTACCGCGGCGATCGGTTTCCTGCCGACGTATGCCAGCGCGGGCTTCATCGCGCCGCTCCTGCTATGCATCTTCCGCTTTATCCAAGGCTTCGCTTATGCGGGCGAATACTCGGGTGCGGTGCTCATGTTGCTGGAACACGCACCGGCGAGGCGACGTGGGTTCTATGCTGGCCTCAACAATCGGCCCGGTATTCGGTTTTGTATTGTCGTCGGGCATGTTCCTTAGGACGAACTATCTCATGGAAGAGGCCGACTTCATGGCGTGGGGATGGCGGATCTCATTCCTCGCGAGCCTGCTCCTGCTCGTCGTTGGTATCTACGTACGCAGCCGCGTACCGGAGTCGCCAATGTTCGAGGCGCGCAACGCGAACCGTTCCGCCGGCGAGACGAGGAAGCTTCCTATCTCGGCACTGTTCAAGAAACACCCGAAGATGCTCCTTCTCGCAAGCGGTGCGAACACTTGCCATTTTGCGACGTTCTACACCTTCACGGTCTAAGCTTTGCAACGAAAACGCTGGGCATGACGCGTGCGGAAATCCTGATGATATCCATGCTCGCAGTTGCGGCCCACCTGTTTGCAATTCCATATGCTGCGGCCAGGTCGGACCGACTGGGTCGGCGGAAGTGCCTGATGCAAGGCTTCGCCTTCATCTTTCTTAGCATCTATCCGTTCTGGCTGCTTTTCAACACGGGTATGTTCCTTCCGATGCTCGCGGGGTCTTGCCTGTTGATGATCGCGTACTCGGCGGTTTACGGAGTTATCCCGTCGTTCACGGGCGAGTTGTTTCCAACCGACGTCCGCTTTTCCGGATCCGCGATCGCATACAACATGGGTGGCATTGTTGGGGGCGGCTTGGCTCCGCTATTGGCTGCTGGTCTGGTTGATCACTATCAGTCAGCATACCCGACCGCAGCATTTGTAGCCGGTCTAGCGCTCCTCTCGTTGATTTGCACTGCATTGCTGCCAGAAACAGGCAAGCGTGACATCAGCAAATAGTCGTCGCAAACCGCCATCGCGCCAGTGAAGGGTGCGATGGCGCCTTTTGAACTCAGGACAGGACACCTGCCGACGAACCGCCGGAGAGTGCACGTTGTGGCTGGTACTTCAAACGGTCGCCTGTCCGTTTGGTAAGTTGCGTCAAGTCATGACTTTCATTATTAGACCTCTTTGCGTACACTACCACCAGGCAATCGTTGGCCACACATGCCTTGTGAAGAGTTGAAAGTCCCTTGGATAAGACAGACACGACCCCGCTGAGTTTCGATCAGGCTCCTAAGGACGAAAATAAGCCAAGCCGGCTAATGCAACGACAGTCGTCGGTGCGCCGGACTATGGAGATCGTCCTCGACACTTGGAACTTTTTGATTTTGCGAGAAGCCTATTTCGGGATCCGCCGGTTCGACAAATTCCAACAAAGGCTTGGCATCCCTCGCCAAACTCTGTCGTCCCGGCTTTCGGCATTGGTAGCCAACGAGATTCTGAGCGTAGGCAAACGGCCGGGAGAGCCGGGACAACAGTACTTCCTGACTGTCCGCGGGAAAGATCTTTTCCCCACGATGCTTTCGATGATGGAGTTCGGCGACAAGTGGCTGGCAGGTGGTAAGCAACCGCCGCTCCAATTGATTCATAAAACTTGCGGCTGTGAATGTCATCCGGTGACCGTTTGCAGTGAGTGCCTTGAGCCATTTACAGCACGGGAAGTTTCTCCCCGGGACGGACCAGGTGCCGGTTATGCGCCTGTCGAGAACCGGCCGACGTCGCGTCGAAGCTCGGATGCCACCTTGCTTGAAAGGGTCAGGCCTTGTTCCGTGGCGCGAACCTTGAGCATCATCGGGGACCGTTGGAGTTTCCTGGTGCTCAGGGAAGGCTGGAATGGGGTCCGTCGCTTCGAGGAGATGCGCGAAAATCTAGGCATTGCGACGAATATTCTCGCCGATCGTCTGGCAAGGTTGGTGCAGGCAGAAGTGTTTCGTAAGGTCCCTTATAACTCCGGTGACCGGTTTGAATATCGGTTCACAGAGATGGGCCTCGACCTCTACAAGCCAATGCTCGTCATGATGGCCTGGGGCGATCAGTGGCTGGCAGATGGCAAGCCACCAATGCGGCTGCGGCACAAGACCTGTGGACAGGATTTTTCGGCGATCGTTGTTTGCTCGGAATGCAAAAAGCCGATTGCGGCGAAGGACACAGACTATGTTCTTCGATATCCTTTCGATCTCTAGCCGCGTGCATGCGAGGATCACTTGGGCGTTGTAGAGCCGGCCTCTGTGGGGCGATCGCGAAGCATCTGGAAGATTCGTTCCGGCGTTACAGGAAGCGTTTGCACGGAAACATGGAGATGCGAAAGCGCGTCCGATACCGCATTGGCGATTGTGGCCGGAGCGCCGATCGTACCGCCTTCGCCCATACCGCGGAAACCGCCCACATTGTTGGGAAGGTCAGCTTCGATATGCACGATCCCGATCGGGGGAACACTGCTTGCCACGGGAACAAGGTAGTCGGCTAGGCTGGCCGCAACGGCTTGTCCCTGATCGTCATGGATGACCTCTTCCAACAGAGCGGCACCAATTCCCTGCGCGACAGCTCCGTGAACCTGGCCATCGACAATCATCGGATTTATGATCTTGCCGCAGTCTTCGGCCACCACATACCTCAGGATTTTGACGCCATAGGTCTCTGGATCAACTTCCACCATGGCAAGATGCGTCGATGAGCAAGCTGTGCCGAGATAGGGGTCGTAAGTCTCCGAAGCGATCAGGTCCTCTCTTTGGTCGCGGGGTATGCGCCCCATCTGAGTATAGACCGCCGAGGCGACCTCTTTGAGTGTCATCGATAGGTTAGAGCTTCGGCTTGTTATGATGCCATCCTGAATGTCGAGATCATCGGCGCTTTGCTCCATTAGATAGGCCGCCGCACGAAGCACCTTCGCCTTTACCGCTCGAGCTGCAAGGGTCGCAGCGCCACCGCCGAGGACTGCCGAACGGCTGGCGTAGGTTCCGCTCGACATCGGAACGAGCGCGCTGTCGCCATGTTTGACCTCTATGTCCTCGAGCTTGCAGCCAAGCTCGTCGACGATCACTTGGGCAAGCGTGGTCTCAAGCCCTTGTCCGTGAGATGAAATGCCAAAAGAAGCAGTGATGGAACCGGTCGCATCAATTTCGATCTTCGACGTTTCCGTGCCCGTGTTGATAGGCATGCCGGGCGCTACCGAGATACGTGAGCCAATCCCGGTTAGCTCGGCGTAGCTTGCGAGGCCAATTCCTACCCAGCGGCCATCCTCCCGAGCCTTGTCCCGCTCTCGAACCAGATTGGGGTAGTCAACGTGATCGCAGGCACCTTCCAGGCATTCCTGGAATGCCGACTTGTCCCAGATGATCCCGGAGGCAGTGCGGTACGGGAACTCCTCCGCTCTGACCAGATTCCTTCGGCGAAACTCGACCGGATCGATGCCTAGCTTCCGGGCCGCCATGTCGATGAGACGTTCCATAGCGAACGTGGATGAGGGGCGGCCGACGCCGCGATAGGGCCCAGTAGGGGGTTTGGGGGTGAGAACGCCTCGGATACAGCCCCGGTAGTGCTCCATTCTATATGGGCCGGGCAAAAAACTGACGACCTGCACTGTCTCGAGGGCGGCAGTCCAGGGATAGATCGAATATGCTCCGACGTCGCCGATGACGTCAGCTCGCAGCCCGATCAACATCCCGTCCTCCGTCACCGCAAGTTCGGCTTCGATCAACTCGTCAAAGGCCTGACTTGTTGCGGAGAGGTCTTCGAGGCGATCGCTGATAAATTTTACTGGCCGTTTGAGTTTGCGCGCCAGCAGGCAAACCAGCATTTCCTCGCCATATAGTGATCCCTTGCCGCCAAAACTGCCGCCCACATCCGGTGCTACCACTCGGAGACGGGTACCGGGGAGTCCCAGACATCCGGATAACACGTCCCGAATTACGCCCGGGATGTTGGAGGATGTGTAGAGGGTGAGAGACTGCTTCCGGACGTCCCATTCGGCAAGATAAGACCTATTCTCCATCGCGACCGCGGTCTTTCGGGTCATCCGAAAACGGCCCTTGACCGTGACGGCTGCATCCTCGAATGCCGCATCGACGTCTCCGCGCTTGAATTCGCGCCGAATGATCGTGTTCGTCCCTGCCTCTTCGTGCAGCAGAGGTGCATCGTCTTTGACGGCATCGACCTGCCTGATGGCAAACGGCAAGGGTTCGTATTCGATGTTTATATGTTCCAGCGCGTCCTCGGCTGCATAGCGGCTTTCGGCGACGACGGCGACGACCGGTTCGCCAACATATCGCACTTTCTCCCGCGCCAATGGCCAGATGGGAGTGGCGTAGTAACCCGCCATCCGCGATGCCGGGATGGCCGGCTCGATTTCGCCTTCGAGATCTGTGGCATCGTAGATCGCGACGACTCCTGGAACTGAGAAGGCATCGCCCACATCGATGCCGACGATGCGTGCATGTGGCTGATCAGAGCGCCGCAATGCTACATGGATCATTCCCGCAGGTGCCATGTCGTCTACGTACTGTCCGACTCCCGCGAGAAGTCGAGGGTCTTCAGTGCGCTTGATCCGCTGGCCGACGAGTTTCGGGCGGAACTCGACGGAGTGGTCGTGTTGGGTCATTCGTAAAACTCCGTGCCTTTCCGCAACGCTTGCCACTGCGCGTCATCATGCCCGGAAATGACTGTGTCGCCGCCGTCCCTGAAGGTCTTGAGCTGTCCAAGCGCCTGGGCCGCCAGATCCAGGTTCCAGGTGTTTTTGGGTGCGATACCTTCGTCAATATTCTTCTGCAGAGGCGCGGCATCGGACGCGAGAATGAATGTCCCATCTCGCTCGAGGGCTAGGCGGGCCACCGTCATCCCAGGGGTATGTCCGGGCATTGGTAAAAGCACGACACGTGCGTCGCCGAATACGTCGTGCTCGGCATTGAAGGTCTGGAAGCCTTGGGGTTGCTCCCACTCACTCCTCAGATAGCCCTGTTGCTCAGCGCCTTCGGCCTTCGCGGCAGCGAGTTCCGCCTCGTGACAGAGAATTGTCGCCCGTCGGAAATTCACATTGCACCCGCAATGGTCAGGGTGAAGATGCGAACAGACCACAACGTCGATATCGTCAGGTTCCAATCCAAGTCGCTTGAGTTGCCAGAGGACGGTCTGCTCGGGCGCGAAGATCGGGGTCATTACCTTGCTCAGCCCGCCCCAGCGCGCCTGGGGATCGATAGCGGCTTCGGGGTTGCAGCCGCTGTCGAAAAGGACGTTTCCCCGGGAGTGTCGTATAAGAGTTGCGTGCACCGGCAACTCCATCGTTTCGTCTTTTGCAGCCCCGGCGAAGTAGATGGATCGGCGCATGCGCAAGCGACCGCCCTCAAGAAAGTGCATCTTCATTTCAGGCATCCTCTTTCCTTTGCCAGTTCGCGAACCGCGTCGACGATGTGTTCGTAGCCCGTGCAGCGACAGATGTTGCCTGACAGGGCCTCGCGGATCTGGTCGTCGTTCTCAAGTGGGTGGTGGCGCAGCAAATCGGTCACGGCCATGATGAAACCGGGTGTACAGAACCCGCATTGGAGCCCGTGATGCTCCCGGAATGCCTCTTGAACGCGGCCCAGGTTTTCGACATCGCCCTGTCCTTCGATGGTTTCGATCTGCAATCCGTCAGCCTGTACCGCGAGCGTCAGACAGGATCTGGCGCTCCGCCCATCCAGAATGACCGTGCAAGCCCCGCAGACCCCATGCTCGCAGCCGACATGCGTGCCTGTTAGTCCCAGTTCCTGACGCAGGAAGTCGCTGAGCAACAAACGTGGCTCAACCGACCTCGTGAAGGTCAAGCCGTTGACGTTGACGGTGATCGCTCTCTCAGTCATCTGCCTTGCCTTCCTGAAGGTTTGCTCGTTTCCAAGCGCTGCGAATGGCGCGCCCTGCAAGGACCCCGGCAAGATGCCGTCTGTAGTCGGCTGAGGCATGAATGTCCGTGTTGGGATGAAGTAGACCCCCTAATGCTTCCGCTATGTCGGCTATCAGGTCGTCGGATATCGTCTTGCCGTCGAGAAGCTGTTCAATTTCCGCCAGGCGCAGTGGCGTCTCACCGACCCCCATCATCCCGAAGCGAACGTCGCGCGCAACGCCGTCAACACTACGCATTGTCGTTGCGACGCATGCCAGAGCGAAATCCCCGTGACGTTTGGAGAACTCCTCGAAGCCCCATCCAGTGTCAGGAGGTAGCGTGTCGATTTCGATCGCTGTTACGAATTCGTCTGGCTCAAGTGCGTTCATAAGCGAGCCAATGAAGAACTCGGGAGCGGGGATCTGTCGCTCGCCCCGGATGGAGCACGCCGTGATAGTGCCATTGAGAAGGAGTGTCATCATAGGCATTTCGGCGGCAGGATCCGCGTGGCACACGCTACCGCAAAACGTCCCGCGATTGCGCACCGTCATGTGCGCGACGTGGTGCATGGCGTCATGCACGATCGGGGCATGCTGCTGAACCAAGACGTCGGTGGCAGTCATGTGATGTCGGACGGTTGCCCCGATGCGTAACCGAGCACCGCGCAGTTCGATGCGATCAAGGCCGGCGATGCGATTGATATCGACGAGGATGGTTGGCTTTACCAGGCGGAAATTGATCATCGGCATGAGGCTTTGACCTCCAGCGATGATTTTGCCTTCGCCGCCTGCAGCGGCCAACGCCTCCGCGGCTTCCGCAATTGTGCTTGCGGCAAGGTAGTCAAATTGGGCCGGTTTCATATCCTCACCCTATGAACGGTGTCACCCCAAATGAGCTGGAAAACCACCGGCAGCGTTGGGTCGACATGGTCGCGGCGCAGCAAGCTTCCATTGAAAAACACGCCACCCAGCTCTCCTCCGATGTTAGTCCCGGCGAACCGGGCAGTTTGTCAATTTAACTTGCATTATTAGACTTAAAGTAGGAATGTCAAGCGATCCCGCTGGCGTTGGTTGGAACGTCAGGCGCAATGATACATGAGGAGGAAAGTCCATGGACATGACAGGCCAGCAGCACATTTCCGCGACAAAAGAGGAGGTGTGGAGTGCGCTTAACGATGCTGAAGTGCTAAGAGCATGCATCCCCGGCTGTCAGGAGCTTACGAAGTCTTCTGATACCGAAATGACGGCAGTAGCGGTGATCAAAGTGGGCCCCGTGAAGGCGCGTTTTCAGGGGGCTGTCACGCTATCCGACCTCGATCCTCCGAACGGCTATCGGATCACGGGTGAAGGGCAGGGTGGTGTGGCTGGCTTCGCAAAAGGCGTTGCGGTTGTCCGCCTCGAGTCGGCTGAAGGCGGTACGATCTTGCACTACACGGTCGACGCTCAAATAGGCGGAAAGCTCTCGCAGCTTGGAGGCCGTCTTATTGACGTGACGGCCAAACAGATGTCCGGACAATTCTTCAAGCGTTTTGCGGAAGAGATCCAGGCCCGCCAGGGTGCGCGCGAACCAGTCACTCAGACGGTTTCGGCTGGTACATTGCCGAAACAGCCAAGCGTCACACCCGTCGGGCACAGCTCCAATGCGAGTGCCGCGTCGCCCCTTCGATCTGCATCCTCGTCGGGGGCCACGCCCGCACCTGCCTCTCTGAGCCTTCCGGTCCTCGCTGCGGTAGTTTTTGCGGCGGTCGTGGTCGCCATGTGGGCAATTTATGGCGGATTGCTTCCCAGCCTCGCCTCACCGGCGGGTGCCGGTTCGCGCATATCGCCAGACCTCGCAAGCGTCGTGCAGCTGATTATGGCCGCCGCCATTGGCTATCTGTTCGGTACGCGTTCCGGCAGTCGCACCTGAAATGCAATAAGCCGGGGCTGAAAACAGCGCCCCGGCTTAAATTTACTTGCATAACGAGACTTTGTGATTAGCCATAACGGCGCTCCAGCATCGCTTTTAGCTCTCCGAACACCCCACGCCTGAATACCATCACACATACGACGAAGGACAAGCCGATGACGAAGGTGATTGGCAGGCCACTCGTCGATAGGAAGTGTTCCAAACCGACAATGATGGACGCCCCCACAACCGGTCCGATTAGCGTTCCCATGCCACCTAGCAGTGTCATAAGAATGGCTTCACCAGACATATGCCAGGTCACGTCGACGAGGGAGGCGAGCTGGAAGGCGATCGCTTTCAAAGAGCCCGCGAACCCAGAGAGGCCCGCCGAAAGAGTAAACGCTATAAGCTTGTAGCGATCAGGTTTGAGGCCGAGGGAAGTCACGCGGGCTTCGTTTTCGCGGATCGCCGCCAGAATGTGGCCGAAGGGGGAGTTCACTGCACGCCAGATGACCACGAGACCGATGACGGTCCCGCCGAGGACCGTGTAGTACATTGCGGTGATGCTCCTCAAATCGATAGTCCCAAGCAAATACCCCCGGGGCACTGCCTGAATTCCATCCTCTCCGCCCGTGAACGGCATTTGCACGGCCATAAAGTAGACCATTTGCGCGAGCGCCAATGTGATCATCGCAAAGTAGATTCCACGGCGGCGGATGGCCAGCGCACCAAAAACCAAGCCGAGGATGGCTGCAAAAAGCGTTCCGGCAAGAACGGCAAGCTCAAAGGGAAGGTGCCACTCTTTGGCTGCGTGCGCCGCGATGTACGCCCCCCCGCCAAAGAAGGCCGCATGTCCGAATGAAAGCAGGCCAGCATATCCGAGCACGAGATTGAAGGCCGCAGCGAACAGCGCGAAGCATAGAATTTTGATGAGGAACAGGGGATAGACCATCAGCGGGGCGCAAAGCATCAGCAACGCCACACAGATGAGGAGTACAGGTCCCGTTCTTCGGACGAAGGGTGGCGCCACCATGGAAGAGGATAGGGTAGAACTGTTCATGATTATGCCTCCCGACTAAATAGACCGGCGGGACGGATAAGGATGACCAAGACCATGGCGACGAACACCGCGATCGAGGATGCCGCCGGATAGAACGTTTTCGTCAGTCCTTCGATGACGCCCAGGGCCAGCGCAGTGACGATCGCCCCGCCGATCGATCCCATTCCGCCAATGACGACAACCGCAAAGACGACGATGATAATGCTTGACCCCATGCCGGGGCTGACTTGGTAAAGCGGCGCGGCGAGCGCACCCGCGAACCCCGCAAGGCCTACGCAGAACGCATATGTCAATGTGAGCATCAGCGGCACGTTGATCCCGAACGCTTGCACTAGAGCCGGGTTCTCAGTCGCTGCTCGCAGGTAGGCCCCGAGTTTTGTGCGTTCGATGGTCAACCAGGTCAGGAGACAAATCACGAGTGAGATTACGATCACCCAAGCGCGGTAGATCGGCAGAAACATGAAGCCGAGATTGATGCCACCGGACAGTGATGGAGGTACCGGATAAGGCTTGCCTGCGGCTCCGAAGACGTGGCGGAAGAGCCCCTCGAGCATCAATGCTATCCCGAAGGTCAGTAGAAGACTGTAGAGATGATCCATCCGGTAAAGCCGCCTGAGGAAGAGCCGCTCTACGACGATGCCGAACAAGGCGACCAGCAGGGGAGCCCCAACCAGCGTCGCCCAGTAGTTGAGGCCGAGCGTTGAGAGCAGGAACCAGGCGGCAAATCCTCCAAGCATGTAAAATGCGCCATGCGCAAAGTTGATCACGTTCAACATGCCGAAGATGATCGCCAGCCCCAGGCTTAAAAGGGCATAGAAGGAGCCGTTGATCAGGCCGAGCAGCAATTGGCCGATTAGGACGGGTGTCGGAACCCCGAAGATATCAGTCATCGGCTTCCACCTGTTTTGAGATTACGATCATGGTTCAAACTCCAAGATACCGGTTCAGTCGATCCATATTGGCGTCGAGCGATCCGTTGGGGATTTCGTCGATCACCTTTCCCTGGTCGAGGACGAAGTGGCGATCCGCGACTGACGCGGCGAAACGGAGATTTTGCTCGACGAGGATGATGGTCATGCCCCTGTCCTTGAGTATTCGCAGTGCGGCACCAATCTCGTCGATAATGACGGGTGCGATTCCCTCCGTCGGTTCGTCGAGCAGGATAAGGTCGGCCCCAGTGCGCAGGATTCGACCGATTGCCAGCATCTGCTGTTCGCCTCCGGACAAGCGCGTCCCGGGCGTGCTGTCGCGTCCCTTCAGGTTAGGGAATAGGTCGTAGATCTCGCTGACCTCTATGCCTCCCGACTGCCAGGCGGGGGGAAACAGTAAGTTCTCGAGGACGCTTAAAGTTGAAAAGATCCCTCGCTCTTCCGGTACGTAGCCGATACCGAGGCGGGCTACCTTATGAGGTGGAACTGTCAAAAGGTCGACGCCCTTGTAGATGCCGGTTCCGCGCCGTTTGTTGACCACGCCGATCAGGCTGCGAAGGGTCGTCGTCTTTCCCGCGCCATTGCGCCCGATCAACGTGACGACTTCGCCCTTTTTCACGTCAAAGTTGACGCCATGCAGAACATGGCTTTCGCCGTACCATGCCTCAAGTTTGCTGATTGTCAGCAGTGCGGGCTCAGCCATGGGACCCTCCCAGATAGGCCTTGCGGACTTCATTGTCCGCGGAGACTTCTGAATACGTTCCCTCCGCGATGATCTCACCGCGTCTTAGGACCGTGATTTTGTCCGAGAGATCGGCGACGACGCCAAGGTTGTGTTCGACCATGAGGACGGTTCGCCCTTGTCCAGCGGTGCGGATGAGATCTGCAGTGCGGCCGATGTCTTCCGTCCCCATTCCTGCCATGGGTTCGTCCAGGAGCAGCACGTCCGGATCCAGCGCTAACGTTGTTGCCAATTCCAGCGCCCGCTTCCGTCCGTAGGACAACTCGCTCGCTCTGGTCCGAGCCCTGTCGGCCAAGCCGACGCTGTCCAGAAGATTGGTAGCTTCATCGTTGAGGCGTTTAAGTACCCTATTGGACTTCCAGAACGCGAACGTTTCTCGCTCGCGAGCCTGCAGCGCGACCCGGACGTTCTCCTGCGCGCTGAGATGGGGAAAGACCGACGAGATCTGAAAAGATCGAACAAGCCCGAGACGCGCGATCTCCGCCGGAGCGAGATTCGTAATGTCTCGATCCTTGAAAAAGATCCGCCCACTGCTCGGCGAGAGGAACTTCGTCAAGAGATTGAAGAGCGTGCTTTTGCCTGCGCCATTGGGTCCGATCAGGGCGTGAATGGTCCCGGCGCCGATCCTCAGATTGACGTTGTTGACGGCAACAAAACCGCCAAATGCGCGCGTCAATTCGCGCGCCTCGATGATGGGTGCGTTATCCGGCACGAGTCCTCCCTTACCGAATTTTTGTTCTCCTCCGACGGGCGCGCATTAGTCGGCCCGCAACCTTCTTTTTTCTCCGAAGGCAAAATCAGAAAAACACACAAAGTCTAATAATGCAAGCTTGCGCAATTTTAAAAACTCTGCTTACATTTCTCTTGCGCCCCTTTCGTACCGCACTCATTTCCTAAACAGCGATAATCATAAGTACGATAGCGCAAGTTTATAATCAGGCGCCTTGAGGAGCGCCGGGATTGGGAGGATCGATGATGAAGCGTTTGAAGATGTTGCTGTCGTGTGCTGCTGCCTTTGGGGCCATGGCTGTGTCGGCCGCGGCTGAAAGTGCGGGGCCTGTAAAGATAGGTGTGCTCACTGATGTTAGCGGTCAGTTTTCACATGAGGCCGGAGAGGGAGCAATCGCCGCCGTGAAAATGGCAGTCGAGGATTTCGGCGGAAAAGTTCTGGATCGGCCTCTGGAGGTCGTCGTCGCCGACCATCAGAACAAGCCTGAGGTCGCTGTGTCGACCGCACGCGAATGGTATGAATCGCAGGGCGTCACCATGATCAACAATCTGATCAACTCGGGCATTGCGCTTGCTGTTGCCCAGGTCGCGAAGGACGAGGATAAAATCGCGATCGTCAACGGATCTGGATCGTCGCGGTTAACCAACGATAGCTGTACGCCGAACAGCATTCACTACTCCTACGACACGTACGCTCTCGCAAACGGTACGGCAAACGAGCTGATCCGGCAGGGCTTGAAGAACTGGTTTTTCTTGACGGCCGACTATGCGTTCGGCCACGCCCTCGAAGCCGACGCAGCGCAGATCGTGAAGGCGAACGGCGGCGAAGTGTCGGGAGCCGTGCGATATCCGATCGAAACTTCTGATCACAGTGCTTTCATGCTGCAGGCGCAGGCGTCGCCTGCTCAGGTCGTGGCGTTGGCGGGTTCTGGCACGACATTCGTCAACGCGGTTAAATCGGCGGCCGAATTTGGTCTCGCCTCATCCGGAAAGACGGTTGCCGGTCTGCTCGTCTGGGACACTGACGTGCATTCCCTCGGTCTGGAGACCGCGCAGGGAATGATCCTCACGAACGCGTTCTACTGGGATCGAGACGACGAGACGCGGGCTTTTGCCAAGAAGTTCGAGCAGCGTGTTGGCCGCCCGCCGCACATGGGTGACGCCGGAGACTACTCGTCGACCATGCACTACCTGCAGGCTGTTCAGGCCGCCGGAACCACCGACACACGACAGGTCATGGCGAAGATGAAAGAGATGCCTGTCAACGACTTCTTCGCGAAAAACGGAAAGATCCGCGAGGACGGCCGGTTCGTGCACGACATGTACGTCTATCAGGTCAAAACCCCCACCGAATCCACCGGTGAATGGGACCTGCTGAAGCTGGTCACGACGATACCGGGCGAAAAGGCCTTCAGGCCGCTTTCTGAAAGCCAGTGCCCACTGGTCAAGGGATAGGCCAAAGTGGTGTCCGGCGGTTCCTGCGCCGGACACCCACCCCGAAAAATGCCGGCGCATTATGCGGCAGAACGTCAGTCGAGCAGGCACATGAGCAATATCCTAGTAGAAAATGCCGATGGGATCGTGGTGGTCACGCTGAACCGACCTCAGCAGCGAAACGCTGTTACGTATGAGATGTGGGAGCAACTGGCACACCTATTCCGACAGTTTGACCGCGACCCTGCTGTGCGATCCATAATCCTGACGGGCGCGGGGGCTGATTTCTCGGCGGGAGCAGACATCAGCGAATTCGCTGCGGTCCGCGAGGGACTGGAGGAAAGCAAGCGATACGAGGTTGCCGTGGATGCTGCAGGTGATGCGATCTATGGCGTCTCGAAGCCGACGATTGCGGCCCTGCATGGCTATTGCCTGGGCGGCGCTGCGCATCTGGCTATGTCCTGCGACTTCCGAGTTGCTGAGCGTGGTGCCACCTTTGGTATTCCCGCGGCTCGCCTTTCAATCGTCTACGGGGTGTCCGCAACACGCAAGCTCTTATCGCTTGTTGGCGTCACACAGGCAAAGCGTATCCTCTACACTGGAAAGCACTTCACCGCAGAGGACGCTGTTGCCATTGGTTTTGTGGATGAGATCGCGAGTGATGCGCTCGCCGTCGCCCGCGACCGCGCAACCGAAATGGTAGAGAACGCGCCGCTCACCATTAAGGGAGCCAAGTTTATTTTGAACGGCTGTGCGCGCGGCGAACTCGATCGTGCAGCGGCAGAGCGGCTGATCGACGAGGCCAGCGCCAGCCATGACTATGTCGAGGGTCGCAATGCTTTCAAGGAAAAGCGTTCGCCTCGGTTCTTGGGAAAATAGCGGAACACGTCAGCCTTCTGGCGTCCGTCGTGTGACCGCAATTCGCGCTGCCGAGGCAGCATTTCAGACTTCAAGGAGACATCGCAGTGCAAACTAATTTGAATGGCAAGGTCGCGCTGATTACAGGTGGTGGTCGGGACGTCGGCGGGGATATTGCTCGCGCGCTCGCAGCCGAGGGCGCAGTTGTCGCCATCAACTACAGCCGCTCGCATGCAGAGGCCGAAGCTGTTGTCAGATCCATCCAGGATGCTGGCGGCAGGGCGAAGGCCTACCAAGCTGACATCAGCGACAACGCGCAGGTCATAGCGATGGTCGCCGCTGTGAAAGCAGACTTCGGAACGGTCGATGTTCTCGTCAACAATGCCGGATACGTTAAGTACCAGCGGTTCGTAGAGTCGACGCCGGAAGACTGGAAACGGCAAATTGATGTGTGCCTCTACGGCGCGATCAATTGCTGCCACGCCGTCGCGCCGTTGATGATCGCGCAGAATTCCGGCCGCATCGTAAATCTCGTTGGCGACAGCTCGCGCATTGGGGAAGCCAATCTGGCGCTCGCGGCCGCGGCACGCGGTGGCACTATCGCTCTGGGGAAGTCCCTGGCCAGAGAATTCGGCCGCAACAACATCACCGTCAATACCGTGTCGCTCGGCCTCATAGAAACGTCCCATTCCGATCCGGAGTTCCTAGCGAAGAACCTCGATAAGATCGTCAAGGCCTATCCGCTGCGCCGTATCGGTAAACCAGACGACGTCGCCCCAATGGTGACGTTCCTTTCCTCGGAAGCAGCGTCTTGGGTGACCGGGCAAGTCATCAGTGTGAACGGCGGCTTTTGCATGGTGTAACCCGGAGGAGCGGGAGGAGAACATGATACACTTTGAGCTTATAGCGCCCGTCGGAGAGATCCTCCGCCGGAATGCCGGTCTGCACCCGGAGAAGCTGGCTTTTGAGGACAGGACGAGGTCGGTCTCATATCGAGAGCTAGATATCGAAACACAGAACTTGGCTTCGCAATTGACCGCTCTGGGCCTGAGAAAGGGACAAGCGGTTGCTATATTCCTGCCAAATTCCGTCAATTGGGTCGTCGCGTGTCTTGCAACTGTGCGTGCGGGAGGCGTCGCAGTACCAGTCAGCATCGAATCCACGGAAGCGGAGCTCGACTATCGCGTCGCCGATGCTGACTGCGCCATCTTGATAGCCCCACAGGAAAAGCGCGCGATGGCGGAAGCTCTGCTGCTGCGGTCGGGCCGGTCAACCATGATCGTCACCCCGGGTGAGACGCATTTCCAGACGCCGGGGCAAGAAGTTAGCCCTTTCGAGGACGATCAGGATATCGATCGCCCGGCGTACATCGTCTACACGTCGGGGACGACCGGACAGCCTAAGGGGGTCCTGCTGTCAACGCGCTCCATGCTCTGGGTCACCGCTTCGTGCTGGGCCCCGATCGCCGGTCTGAGCGAAAACGATGTCGTCCTGAATACGCTTCCCCTCTACCATTCGTATGCCCTGAATATCGCGGTTCTCTCAATCATTGCGACCGGCGCGAGCGAATACATCATGGAGAAGTTCTCAACTTCCCATGCAACTGAATTACTCCGGACGGGTCGCTTTACGTTCATGCCGGGCGTTCCGACGGTGTTTCATTACTTCCTGTCTTCGTGCCAAAGCAGCGGCGAGAAACTTTTGTCTTCGGTTCGGCTTTGCGTGTCGGCAGGAGCCATCTTGCCAGGGCCTTTGAACAGCGAGTTTGAGACGTTCTTCGGCGTGCCGTTGCTTGACGGCTACGGAATTACCGAGACGTCAACGATGGTCACCATGAACTGGCCGGGACAGTGGCGCATTGCCGGATCCTGTGGCCTGCCCCTTCCAGGGCTAACTGTACGTCTCGTTGACCCCAAGACGGGCCTCGACGTTCCTGCCGGTGCCGAAGGGGAACTGATCTGCAAGGGTCCCAACCTGATGCAGGGCTATCACAACAAACCGGACGAGACGCAAAAGGCCGTGGTCGATGGATGGTATCATACGGGTGACTTGGCCAGATGCGATCCAAATGGGTTCTTGACCATCACGGGTCGTCTAAAGGAACTCATCATTCGCGGTGGGCAAAACATCGCCCCCGCAGAGGTGGAGGAGACGATACTCCTTGTTGAGACGATCATGGATTGCGCGGTCATCGGCATGCCCCACGCGATGTTGGGGGAGGTGCCCGTCGCGTGTGTGGTCCTCAAAGCATCAGCCAGTTTTGACCAGGTTGCCTTGATTGACCACTGCAGAGCGCGTCTATCCGCATACAAGGTTCCCGACAGAATCTTTGTCGTGGACGAAATTCCACGGACGGGGTCAGGCAAAATCCTGCGAGTCAAACTCCGGGAGAGGCTTCCAGCCGCATGACGCAGCAGACAGTTAGGAGATTTGAATGAATCCCTTTGCATTCAGCACGACCGCACAGATCGTATTTCGCCCTGGTGCCGCGTCGGATATCGGCAGCCTCGTAAAACCCAAACTTGGAGGCCGGATCCTCTTCGTCACCGATCCGGGCATCCGAAAGCTCGGCCTTTGCGAACCCGCGCTGAAATCGCTTGCAAGTTCAGGTGTCGAAGCGACCGTGTTCGACGAGGTCGAAGCGGACCCGTCACTTGCAACGGTTCTGGCTGCAACCGACGCTGCGAAGGCGGCTGCTGTGACCGGCGTTATTGGCTTCGGGGGCGGCTCGTCCCTCGACGTCGCGAAGGTAGTCGCCCTTCTCTGTGGATCGGGCGAAGATATCGACGAAGCTTGGGGCGTCGGCAACGCGAAAGGACCGCGGCTTCCGCTGGCGCTCGTTCCGACAACTGCAGGCACCGGATCGGAAGTTACTCCGGTGTCTATCATCACAGTTGGAGGCGACGAGAAGCGGGGCGTTTCGTCACCAATTATTTTGCCGGATCTCGCAATCCTAGATGCGGACCTGACATTGGGCCTTCCACCTCACATCACCGCGGCCACGGGCGTTGATGCAATGGTGCATGCGATAGAAGCCTATGCATCCAAAAATGCAAATAACAACCCGCTTTCGAAAATGCTCGCCAGGCAAGCCTTGCAACTCCTTGGAGCAAACATCGAAAAGGCCGTACTCGACGGCAAGGATCGCGAAGCGAGGGGAGCGATGCTTCTGGGTTCTATGCTGGCCGGTCAAGCTTTCGCAAACTCACCTGTGGCGGCCGTGCATGCGCTCGCCTATCCGATCGGCGGAACGTTTCACGTCCCGCATGGCCTTTCAAATGCGCTCGTCCTACCGCATGTGTTGCGCTTCAATATTCCCAATGCTGCTGACGCCTACGCCGAGATTGCCGCAGACGTCTTCCCAGACCTTGCCTGCGAGCAAAGCGCTCAAAGCCGTTGCGCAGCCTTCATCCAACGACTGGCGGACCTCTCGGTCAGACTGGGACTGCAGCCTCGTCTGCGAGATGTCGGCATTGGCGAAGAGAGTCTTGTCGGCATGGCGCGCGATGCAATGAAGCAATCCAGACTACTGGCGAACAATCCACGCGACGTCAGCGAAGCAGACGTGCTCTCTATTTACAAGGCGGCTTGGTGATGACGGAACGGGTAGGGCCGGGCAAACGGTCGGCATACAAGGTCTTTAGGACGATCGGTACGCGGTGGTCGGATAACGATACCTACGGACACATGAACAACGTCGTGCACTACAGCGTGTTTGATACGGCGGTGAACGGCTTCCTGATCGAAAACGGCGTTTTGGACCTTAGCCGCAGCGCGGAAATCTTCCTCGTTGTCGAAACTGGCTGCCGCTACTTTGCTGAGATGACGTTCCCGGATGTGATCACGGCAGGGATCCGCGTATCGAAACTGGGAAATTCGTCCGTTCGATATGAGATCGGGCTCTTCCGCAATGATGACGAAGTTGCGGCGGCAGAGGGTTTCTTCATCCATGTGAATGTTAATCGAGACACGCGGCGGCCGGTTCAATTTGGTGATGCCGCGAGGAGGGTGCTTGAGCCATGCCTAGCTGAGCCGCGAGCGGATTGACTGTCGAAGCCGTTGCCGTTCGAGCCGCCAGGAACGCGTGCTCGACCATTTCTCGCATCGGTCGCCATGGCGTGAGTTGGCAAATGGCTGCCCGCAACGCGGCGACCGATGACCAGGACACGTATAAAGGAGGAGTTTGGTAATGGCCAATCTAGTGTTGATCGGGGCGCCCGGGGCGGGCAAAGGGACACAGGCGGAACGTCTCGTCAGAGATCACGGTTTGCTTCACATCTCCACCGGGGATCTCCTACGCCGCGCAATCGCAGCGGGTACACCTCTTGGTCAGAAGGCAAAAGCAGCAGTAGACGATGGGAAGCTCGTCCCAGACGAAGTTGTAATTGGTCTGGTGAACGAAAGCCTCTCACAAAAAACCGATGCGCAAGGCTTTATCTTGGATGGCTTTCCGAGAACCCTGGAGCAGGCCACTGCTCTCGAAGTGCTTCTGGAAGAAATGAGTGAACCTCTACACCACGTCATTGTGTTCGAAATTCCAATCGTCTCCCTCGCTGATCGGATCGCTCAGCGAGCTGCTCAGTCGAGAGGTTCGGGCGCGGACGTACGTTCCGACGACAACGCTGAAGCGTTGAGCAGACGGGTCGATGAATTTGCTCGCGCCACTGTGGCGCTCTTGCCTTTCTATGATCAGCGAAACCTGGTGCGGCGCATTGATGCTACCCAGAGCATCGAAGACGTTGCGACCCAGATAGGCAGCTTGTTTGCCAAATAGCGCGAGACCGTTCAACCAGCCACAGTTCAAAGTCTCGGGAGGCGGAAATGTACCCTGAGAAGGGCGACATTGGGGGATGCGCGCCGGTAGTGGCGTGCTTGACCGATGATCCGATTGAAATACTTCGCTTCGCTTATGAAGCTTGGTGTTCCGGAATTCCGGTGGCGCTGGTTACCCTGGTTGAGGTACGCGGCGGTAACTCCCGCCCAATTGGAGCGCAAATGGCCGTGCGGGCCGACGGTCTCTACTGTGGCTTCGTCTCGGGTGGGTGTGCCGAGGCAGCCGTCGCCGCGGAGGCCTTAGAGGATCATGTGCCAGGGAGTGGTGTAGCAGGAAGGCGGCCATCAGTGTTTTTCCGGTAGGGTCGGGTTGTTCAAGCTCAACCTGATGGAAAGATCACCGATGACCGACGAGATGATGAACCTGCGCTCGCTTGTTGAGAAGAGCGCGGATTGGGAAAAGGGTACGCGCGCTACACTCCAGCTTTATCTGGACGACAAGCTCTCTGGAGGCTAGCGCGCGGCCTTCAGCAGGGCCGCCACCAGACCCGCGGTCGAAGAATCGTGGCCGGCGGCACTCTCCTTGCCTTCGACGACCGGCAGCAGGCCGGTTGCCAGCTCCTTGCCGAGCTCGACGCCCCATTGGTCGAAGGAGTTGATGTTGA
>NZ_JBCHVG010000020.1:0-80770 GCF_050474445.1 Ensifer sp. B1-9 | reverse complement strand
GTCCGGCAATATGCAGCCGTCTTCAGCTGCGAGCTGGATGGCCTCAAGGCCAATAAGCCGGAACGCACGAAGGTCTACTATCTGGATTGAGCCGCGAACATTGTGAGTAAATCTCAGGGCCGCTTGCGTTTCCGACGGCCCGGCATATCCTACGCTCGCGCATGTGAGCATAAGGCGGCCGCCTGGCGTCATGGAATATCAGGCCGCTAGCTAAGAACCAGCATCGGTTGGCGATCCGAAAATGCTGATGATCAATTCCCGCCAAATCCTCGAAGGATATCGACATGGATTCCCATGCCGTAATCGAAGCGTTGCCCCTCAACGGAGATCAAAGGGCCGCCCTCATAGAGATAGCAAACCGGGTTTTCGAAAAGGTCATCGATCGGATCGAACCCGAGAACGAAAACCTGACCCGGAAACTGTGGGACCCCGGCGACTACATCGACAACCATTTCTTTCAAATGCTGCAAGCCAGCGGCCGTGACGGGATATTGCCGATGAAGTTGGATTATGCCGACTACCTCATCGATGCGTTCCTCTGGCACCATGTGGTGGACATAGCTGAGCAGGCCGACAAGCAGGCCGAATTAAACTGAAGACAGCAAAAACTATAGCCCCGGTTTTTCCGGGGCTTTTTTCTCGGATGGCAGAGGGTCTTGTATTAGTCCTCTTTTCGGTGCCCGATAAGGGAAGGAAAGCGAACGCGGCAAGAAAGGACGGAATAACCGATGGCCCGAATTTTCGAAGGCAGCCCCTATGACCGCGGCCCTTGCCAGCGTTGTGGCAAGCCGTCGGAAGTCGTCCTCAAGATCGGCCAGCAAGTCGTGAACGGCGAGGACAAGTATCTGCCGGATCGTCGGCTATGTCTCGCCTGCTGCGAGATCGAGAAAAAGGAACTTTGGGAAGCAGGAGTAGGAACATGACAGCTGAGATCGTGCCTGCCGACTTCCCCGGCCTTGAGAGCCTATGCTGGAACAGGAGCAAGACGGCTCCCATCGATCGAGAGACCGCATGGGCGCTGTATCGGGCCAACTGGCGGTTTGTCTGGCAAGACACCCTGACGGACGACGAGCGGGCTTTGATCGAGAGCCTTGAGGACGAATTCGGCAATGGAGAACGGCTGCTCGGAACGGCCGGCCCGCCGCCTGCGTTTGCTCGCCTGATTACACCGGAGGAAGCGGCCGAAATCCTCGGCATCGATCTCGTTTTATTGGAGCGCCGTATCAGAGCGGGGCGTCTCTTGTGTCGCGAGATCGACGGCCAGGTAGGGATCGGCCTCGCGGACGTGCTGGCCTTGAAGGAGGCCGAGGACAAGCGAAATGCCTTGATGGCAGAAATCTACGAAGACATGGAAGGCGTCGATAGCCCTCCAAATGGGCCTCAGCGCAGGATATAAATCCGGCAACCCGAGTTGTAAGGCGAACATTTAGAAATCTCGGATAGCACTTGACGACGCAAAGCAGTCGGGAGTGCAGGCATGGACGTTAAGTCATCACAGGTCACGGGCAACGCTGCCTCTCACTACGCCGCGTGGCAATTGTCGCGCAGGGGCTGGAACGTCATGTTGACCTCCAGAAATGCCAAAGGCAGCGACCTGTTTTGCGCAAACGACAGTGAGACGATCCTCTTCGGAGTTCAAAGTAAAGGACTGACGAAGCGTGATCCCGTTGGGCTTGGTACAAATCTCGCCAACTTGAGGTCGGATTGGTGGATCATCACGATCAAAGCCAAAACCGAGGCCCCGGTCTGCTTCATCATGACGCTGAATGAAGTGAAGGAGCTTTGCCACCACAGCGATCCGGCAAAAAGCAGGACGGGCGCGGCGTCGATCTGGCTCCAGCCGTCTGCGTATGATCAGCCACAGTTCCGAGAAGCGTGGCACAGGTTCGAAACGCTGAATTCGATCGATGTGCCGAAAACGGTGATTTTGCCTGCCTGAACAGGCGCGATGTAAGCCCCGAGAAAATACGTGGGTTCCGACGCCGCACGAAATGATTGCTTTCAGCTACATTCCTATAATCAAGTGATTCGCCGCCATTCGACAGGTGAACCCGCGCGGCATACGGATTGGGGCATGTCGTTCTTCAGAAATTCTGTCGTCCAGGGTGGTTCTTGGATAGCTTTCATTGGATGTGGGCTATGGACCTACTATGAGCCGGGGTTTGAACCCGCTATCGGCCTGATCCTCGGGGCCGTCGGCATTGCCTCCAACTACGTCCCAATCTTCGATAAGAAGGGCCGAGTTCTGACACCGGAAAGGAAAATCGAGCTCCGCGACAAGTGGCGGCCGATCTTCAAAGACTATTTCCTGCAGGCTGCTCGAGAAAAATACCGAACTGATGTGATCGTCCACGACGTGGCCCGCGTCGATGACTATCCGAACACCGATGAGAAGGAAAAGGGCATTTCTTCGTGGTTTCGCGTCGGCTTCATGGGAACCTATGATCGCGGGGTCTTGCTGGGTCTGCGGTGGACCTATGTGAACGAGGAGGCCAGTGGCTGGAAGGAATACACGTCCAGTCCCCCGGCTGGAGCAATCAAGGTTCTGCTACTCGGAGCGGTCCCCTACGAGATGATCGAATCGTTCAACCCAGATGGCGACGACTACTACAACAAGCCGCACCTCTACTGTCATTTCGATTTCGGAGGAGAGCCTTACGAGAGGCTGTTCTACGGCGAGCGAAACCAGCTTTTCGAGGACGCCCCCTACTACTTCACCGAGATTGCAGACTTCACAAAGCCGGGGCTTTTAGAGCGCCTCAAATGGCGGTTCCGGAGGCGATAGGACAGTCGCGATGGACGAGATGACAACATCTGCGCGAATTCGAGCGCTTGCCGCGGAGGGGGTGCCGAGATAGCCCGACAGCTGGGTATCCGTTACCAGCACGCCCGCAACGTTCTGAAGAGAGGCAATCCCTTGTCAGCGCCGACGGTCAGACAGAAATGGGTTGCGCCCTCCCCTACTACGAAACCTCCATTGCCGTTGTCCGTGCTGATCGAAGGAGGCTTTGTCCCTGCGGGCCGCTGGATGTTCTCGCCTACCGAGGAACTGATCGTGGACGTTCCCCTCCCCAAAGAGGTCGGCGTCTACGCGTTCGTGAAAGACGCCATTGCCGTGTATGTCGGGGTCGCGACGATGGGGATTGCCAAGCGCCTGTATTTCTACGGCAGGCCGGGAATTACGCAGCGGACAAGCCAGCGGTTGAACGCCCTCATTAAGAACGAACTGTTGGCGGCCGGCGCTTCGATTGAAATCTACGTAGCGATCCCACCCGACCTGGAGTGGAATGGCCTGCCCGTCCACGGTAGCGCGGGCCTCGAGCTTGGCCTGATCAAGAAATACGCCCTCCCGTGGAATATGCGGAGCGCGGGTTGAGCAGCAATGCGCTTGCATTCGTCAAATACTTTAGGTTGAAGTTTCGCCGTAGAGAAGGATCAATTCTCATATCCTGAAGGCGGCGAAGGTGGCTTATGAATAACTTCAACAGAATGACGATAGTCGCAGCGTGCCAACTTGTCGGGGAAGCTAATTCGCATAACGACATGGAGGTTCTCGAAGCCCAATGGGGCATTTCCGGCCGCTGCAATGCCTCAAGCAAATCAGGCCGTGTCGCAGCGCTGGCCCGGATAGCTCTGGACGAGGATTTGGAGGTCATGACGAAAGTCGGCCGCGTTCCTCTTGGCAGGGCATTGATCGACCTGGCGCTAGAACTCAACGAGAGAAGGCGTAACGAGGACAGCTGGACAAAGCTGGTTTCCGGCCTCCGGTTCGACGGTTTCGAAGTTATCGAGACAGAAGAAGAGGTGCTATCGCGTGGCGGGATGTTCCCACGCATGGAAAAGGTAAGGACGCTCGCCCGGATGCTTCCTGCCGATGTCCCCGAACTGGATTTCCGTGAAGCCGAAAGTGAAGTCGTCCAGCTTCTGGATCGGCACGGTTTTTCGGTCGCCAAAGGACACCTTAGGTTGGCGCTCTCAGCATTTGAGCGTGGAGCGTGGTCGTCCGCGAACGGCGAGCTTCGGAAACTGTACGAAAGCTATCTGGACGAAATAGCGGACAAGCTAGGCTATTCCGGTAAGGATGACAGCAAATTGAAGCGCGACTTCCTCGGCACGGTGCAGCCCCCGTTCCTTTTGGAAGACTACAACGAGTGGAACGCGAACAATCAGAAACCCCAGTATATTCAGGGGTTGATGAGCAGGCTGCATCCACATGGCGGTCACGCAGGCCTTTCCGAAGAAGAGGATGCGACGTTCCGACTTCAAATCACCCTGATAACCGCGAGACTGCTGCTTCGTCGGTTTGATCAGAGAGTTCCTTGAGTAGGGACATGTCCGTGGAGATTGTCCCTCTCCAAATCCATTGGGGTAACTTCGAAACGTTATCGTCGGTCTACGATCTGGCGAACTGCCTGATGCACCAGTGGCCCGCTGAAACCGACGGCGATGCCTACGTGACGGCCCTGATGGTCTGCTCGGCGGTTTTGGAGGGTGGCGAGGACGATACGGCTGAACATGCTAGGGCGGCGTTTATCGAGGCGGCGCACGAGGCGGGCCTTGACGTGGCGGGTGACGATTTCGGCCCTGATTTTTAGTATTTCCATTAGTCATCGGCTAACTGCCGATTGCTAAGACCACCTTGGGTTTAAAAAGGGGTAGGTCTATGCGCGCGTTCTTGCAGCCATTGGAAAAATATCTGTCATTCGGGGCAATTGGTGGTCTTATCGGGGTTTGCAATGACATTGCAACGCCTCTCGCAGGGTCGAACATTTACGGCGTGATGGCGGGCGTTGTTGCTCTCGTCCTCGGCTTTCTGGCTGCTGCTACGCTAGGCATCCGCAGCGACATCACCAAGGGCCTGCTCGGGGTTGGCGCGATCATGACCACGCTTAGCCTGTTCTTCCTGACGCAAGAGCCCAGCGGCCCGAATGAGGGCGATACTGGCTATCTGGCCTCCCGTTTCTCGATCATCGAAAAAGCGCAAGACAAGCTCGTTAGCAAGCTTGGCGACATTCATCAGGAGACGGTGAAGATCGCGGACAACACGGCACAGATTGCCGAAAATACGGACGATCTGCGCGGCTTCTCGATTGATCTGACGCGGTTTAATCAAGCTCTTGAGAACGGCGACAAGCGCACGGTCGCACTGGCTTGTAGGTCGGGAATGCGCGCCTCCGAGTTTATCTTTAACGGCGGCATTCATGGTCGCGAGGGGCCGCATGGCACCTATGGCGACGACGATATGGTGGCGTTTCTGATCGAAAACGGCTGCGTCAACGCCGAAAAGCTCTGTCCCGACCTGACAAAGATGGAAGACTCGTCCGACTATCTGGCTGGCCCTCCAGCCCGCTTTGCGATCCTTGATCGCGTGGAGCTCATCTGCGGGGCCGACTTCCGCAAGGAGGTTGCCGACTGGCAAGCGGGCGACACGGCTTGGCGATAAGGCGTTTTCGCCGTCCTCGATCGCCGCCCGTTCTGACTACCGATAAGGAATGTTATCGGAACTCAGGCCGTGAAAACGGGCATAGGAGTGATCGGAACCGAGGGGCGCTTAGGTTCAACAAGAGCCTCAGCAATCCTGCAAAACCGCCGCTGGAAGGGCGGGCGCAAGTCTTCGCAGTGTCGGCCCGTAGATAAATTCGGGAAAAGGAGACGCCTTACTCGGGAGTGTATTGGCGGAATCAAGTATCAGTCTTAGGTTGAGATAAATACCAAGCCGGGATTCGTCAATGACACACGTGTATCAGGGCCGTGAGCAGACTGAAGCCAAGCATTTCATCCTGCGGCGATACCTGCAGACACTGGCTTTTAAAACCCTTCATGGAGGCTGGGGCACCCTCGCCTACATTGACGGTTTCTCAGGGCCTTGGCAGTCAAAGACGCCGGATCACTCGGACTCGTCTTTTATGATCGCGGTCCAAGTCTTGAAGGATGCGCAGGCGAAGGTCCGCCAATCGGGGAAGCAACCGCGCATTAAGTGCTTCTTCTCTGAAGAGAATCGGGATTCATTTGCCCAACTTCAGGCAGCGGTGGCACCGCATCACGATCCAGCGAATGATTTCTTTATCGAAACGTTCAACGGGAAGTTTGAAAACGCGGTCGGTCAAATCCAAAAGACAATGGCCAATTCGTTTGCTCTCACGTTCATCGATCCGACTGGATGGACTGGCTACGAGTTCGACAAGGTAAAGCCGATTTTTGAGCACGCCCCAGGTGAAGTGCTTCTCAACTTCATGTTCGACTTCGTCAACCGATTCACCGCTTCCTCGGACCCCGCAACGCTGGCGTCGTTCGACGGAATTCTCGGTGCCAACTGGAAGGAGCGCCTCGATCAATCATTGCCAAGAGAAGAAGCCCTGATGGGTCTCTTCACCGAGCAGTTTTGGAATGCCGGAAAATTCCAATACGTCCTCAGCACCCCTATCGAAAAAATGTCGGATCGTACTCACTTCCACATTGTCTATGGGACGAGAAGCCCTGAGGGGTTGGCGGCCTATCGTGATGTCGAATATGCGGCTCTCAAGGATCACGGCATGCGTCGCGCAGCAGCTCGCGAGGTTATCCGGGAAAGCAAGACGGGGCAGATCGCACTATTCGGCGCGGATGAAATGGCTTCCTTGGCGGAAGTCTCGATGGAAGCTCAAATTGCGAGCATCAAGGTTCTGGCGAAGGACTGGCTCCGCGAGCAGTTGCCAAGCTGTCCGAAGCCATTTTCCGACATCTGGCCGCCGATGCTCGATAAGTTCATGCTTAGGAAAACTGACGCCAGAGATATATGTGCGGAGCTTGGAAAGGCTGGAGAAATCAAGGAAACTTGGCGCTTGAACGGGTCAAGACGGCGTAAGCCTGACGACGCGGATCGGATCGAACGACCTTAGGCCGCGATTGCGGGCATGTTGTCCCACGTCCTGCCACGATAGGAGCGCCCGGTTTTCCTCTTATTATGCCCTCCCCACTGTTTGAAGAAGAAGGCGGTGTCAGCATCGGTGCACATATCGAAGATTTCGTCGATCCACGCCGGGCTCATGGGGCGTGCCTTTGGGCCAGATTCGCCGCCGACGATGGCCCAATGGATGCCTTTGAGACTTCCTGCGGAAACCGAGCCGATAAGCGGTTCGAAGGATACAAAGCGGACGGCTGCAGGGACGTGCCTTAATTCGTCCAGGCGATGAACGACCCGGCCATCTTCTACGCTTGCACCGAGCCAAACGTTCGGCAGCACATCGAAACCATCCTGCAGAATGGCAGCCATTCTGTCCGGTCTCTTTGTTAGAATCTGGTAGGTATGCCGAGGCGTCTCCGCCATGACGGACCAAACCTTGTGGACGAAGTGGACCGGGACATCCGGATGGAATAGGTCCGACATGGAGTTGACGAAGACGTTCCGTGGCCGAGACCATGTCTTGGGAATTTGGAGGGCGTTTTCATCGAGATAGAGCGCACCAGTCCACTTTGGGCGGCCGCCGCTCTTCCGTGTCAGGCCACGATACTTCTCGACGCCCATCGCTTCCAAACGCGCCGCCATGCGCATGGCGTAGCAGTTTGTGCAGCCAGCACTCATGATCGAGCAACCCGCGACCGGATTCCAGGTTGCATCTGTCCATTCGATAGTCGTCTCTGCCATCATGCGCTCCCGAGGTGCCCCGGAGTGTATCACGGTTAGTAAACAAAGCTGTAAAGGACCACCCCATGCGCCAACGGCCATGTAGGATATGAATCGAAGCGGCATAGTCGCTGCCTAGAGACCATAAGCTTGCTCCGCTGGCCTCCACAAGCTATTGCCGAGATGACGAGCTCTACGGCCGAGTATTTACCAATGAACCTAATCAAGTCCAAAAAGCGCGTTGCCGATCACGGAGAGGTGTTCACGCCGCCGTGGTTGGTCGAAAAGATGTTCGATCTCGTTAAGGGCGAGACCGAACGCATCGACTCCCGCTTTCTGGAACCTGCCTGCGGCAGTGGGAATTTTCTCGTTCCCATTCTGCAACGTAAGCTCGCGGCCGTGGAGCTGAAATTCGGGAAGTCCGATTTCGAGAAGCGTCACTACGCCCTGCTGGCGTTGATGTGCGCTTATGGGATCGAATTGTTGGCGGACAACATCGCGGAATGCCGTGCGAACATGATGGAGGTGTTCGCCGACTACCTCGATCTGGATGAGGCGGACGAACTCTATCACGCCGCGTCTTTCGTGCTGTCGCTCAATCTCGTTCATGGCGATGCGATGACCATGCGCGACACGGAAGGCGCGCCGATCCGGGTGGTCGAATGGGGCTATCTCGGAAAGGGTAAGTTCCAGCGGCGCGATTTCCGACTCGATGTGCTGACGGGCATGGGGAGTTTCAGCGCAGAAGGCTCGTTGTTCGCCCATCTCGGGAAGCACGAAATTTTTACACCTTCTAAGATATATCCACCGATGACGGTGCGCGATTTGGCGGGCGGGGACATTTAGGGGGAGCCGCATGAACGAACAGGCCGGGTTTACATTGCGGGGCCGCAACCCCGATGTTCTGACCTGCATCGCCAACCTTTCCAACGACGAAGTCTTCACGCCGCCGGAGTTCGCCAATCGGATGCTCGACACGCTGGCCGAAGCATGGGCCGCACGCAACGGCGGAGCGGACATCTGGGCCGACAGTTCGGCGCGTTTCCTTGACCCCTGCACGAAATCGGGCGTGTTCCTGCGGGAGATTACCGGACGGCTGATAAGAGGGCTGGAGACGGAAATCCCGGACCTGCAATCACGGGTCGATCATATCCTGACGAGGCAGATATTCGGCATCGGCATCAGCGGGTTGACCAGCCTGATGGCGAGGCGCAGCCTTTATTGCTCGAAACGCGCCAATGGCGAACATTCTGTCGCCAAGAGTTTCGACAGCGATGAAGGCAATATCTGGTTCGAGCGCACCGAGCACTCTTGGGATAAGGGCCGATGCGCGTTTTGCGGAGCCAGCAGGGAGGCCCTTGATCGGGGCGAAGGGCTGGAGACCCACGCCTATGCGTTCATTCACAATTACGACATCAAGGCTCGCATTGGCGAGTTATTCGGAGCCGACATGCAGTTCGACGTAATTATCGGAAATCCACCGTATCAAAGTACGGGTGGCGGCGGTGGGACCAATGATTCCCCAATCTATCAACTCTTCGTCCAGCAAGCCGTGCGATTGGAGCCGAAATTCCTCTGTATGGTTATTCCATCAAGGTGGATGGCTGGTGGTCGCGGGCTTGGCGAGTTTCGCGCCGAGTTTCTCAGCGACCAGCGCATCCGCACTCTCGTTGACTACGAGAACGCCAAGGATGCGTTTCCCACCATGGGCATCGGGGGCGGAATTTGCTACTTCCTATGGAACCGCGACAATCCTGGGCTATGCGAAAGCACCTATCACCGAAATGGCGCGACTATTGGGCCTTATCCGCGCGCCTTAGACGAGTTCGATGTCTTCGTGCGTGACAAGCGGGCGGTAGACATTTTGCACAAGGTGTTGGCGGCTGGGGAGCGACCGTTCGAGGAGCTTGTCAGCGGAGATACACCTTTTGGATTGGCGACGAATTTTACGGACTATGCTCGGGATGAGATGCCGAATGATGCGCAGGTGCTTCTCTATGCCAACGTCGGAACAAAAAGAGTCCGTGGCGCTATGGCCCGCGAGGCGATCAGCAAGAACGCGCACTTGATTGACGTTTGGAAGTTGTTTCTCCCCGTCGCTGGCTCTGGCCGTGAGCGAGAGAGAAGCGGTGTAGACGTGGTGCTAGGTCCGTCAATAATCGGTGAGCCGGGGTCTGTATGCACTCAAACCTATCTCGCCGCCGGTCCCCTGAGTTCAAAGGAGGAGGCCGAGAGTGTCGAAGCATATCTACAGACAAGACTAGCGCGGTTCCTTGTGTCCCTTCGAAAGCCAGCCCAACACGTCTTCCGGGGTATGTATCGCTGGGTTCCCGTCCAACCGTGGAACCAGACTTGGACCGATGTTGCTCTCTATAAAAAGTATGACATCAACGAAACCGAGATCGCCTTTATCGAACAGATGATCCGCCCGATGGGAGCGGATCGTGAATAAGCCCACCGTAGAGGAAATTCTCACACCCAAGCCGGAAGCGCGCCCGCGCATTTACGCCTATGCGATTGCCGACGCGGCGCACGCCGGGTTGCTCAAGGTCGGCCAGACGACGCGCGACGTGAAGCAGCGTGTCGCCGAACAACTCAAGACCGCCGCGATCACGAATTACACCATCGAACTCGACGAAGCCGCCGAGCGGGACGACGGCGGCATCATCACCGACCATGCGGTGCGCGATGCCTTGAAACGTAAGGGCTTCGCCAACCCGCAGCTCGAATGGATGCAATGCACGATCTCCAATGTGAAAACGGTGCTGGCCGAACTGCGTACAGGTCAGCAATTCACAGGCACGCACCACGAAACCTTTCCGCCGCGTGAAGAACAGGCCGCGGCCGTGGAACAGACCTACGCCTACTACCATTCCCGCTGGCAACAGGACGCAAACGCCGTCCCGCGCTTCCTTTGGAACGCCAAGATGCGTTTCGGCAAGACCTTCACCACCTACCAGCTTGCCAAGAAGCTCGGCGCAAAGCGGGTGCTGGTGCTGACTTTCAAGCCCGCCGTGGAGGATGCATGGCAGACCGACCTTGAATCGCATGTCGATTTCGACGGTTGGCAATACCTAAACACTGGGCGCGACCCCAGCCAAATCGACGACGGCAAGCCAGTGGTCTATTTCGGATCGTTCCAAGACATGCTCGGACGTGACAAAGCCGGGAACATCAAGGCCAAAAACGAATGGCTCCACGCGGTCAATTGGGACCTCGTTGTGTTCGATGAATACCATTTCGGCGCATGGCGCGACACCGCCAAGGAACTGTTCGAGGGCGAGGATGCGGCGGTCGCCAGGAAGGAAACCAGTCTCGAATATGCCGCCGATCTGGAAGAGGTGAATGAAGACCTTGGCATGCTCTCGGAGAGCGAGGTCGAGTTCCTGCCCATCACCACGCGCGCCTACCTTTACCTCTCCGGCACTCCTTTCAAGGCGCTGGCGACTGGCGAGTTCATTGAGGAACAGATTTTCAACTGGACCTACACGGACGAACAGCGCGCCAAAGCGGAGTTTGCCGCCCGCAATCCGGGGAAGCGCAATCCATATGGCGCACTGCCGCAAATGCGACTGTTGACCTACCAGATGCCCGACGAGTTGCTTGCAATTGCCAGCGCCGGCGAGTTCGATGAATTTGACCTCAACGCGTTTTTCGCCGCCACGGGCACAGGCGACACGGCGTCGTTCAAGCACAAGACCGACGTGCAGAAATGGCTCGACATCATTCGGGGCGGATACGCGCCGCAAGCGGTTGACAGCCTGAAATCCGGCACGCGGCCGCCATTCCCCTATTCGGACGTGCGGTTGCTTCCCTACCTGCAACATTCATTCTGGTTCCTGCCCAACGTCGCCGCCTGTCATGCAATGGCGAACCTGCTGGCGGAGCGGCACAATACCTTCTGGCATGATTACAGGGTGATCGTGGCGGCGGGAACGTCGGCAGGGATTGGACTCGAGGCATTGCCGCCCGTCCGGCAGGCTGTCGGCAGCGGTTTCGACACGAAGACCATAACCCTGTCCTGTGGCAAGCTGACCACGGGCGTGACGGTGGCGCAATGGTCCTCGATCCTGATGCTCCGCAATCTGAAATCGCCGGAAACTTACTTTCAGGCCGCGTTCCGAGTGCAATCACCGTGGTCGATCAGGAATCCGAACGGCGACAATCCGAATGAGGAAGAAATCCTCAAGCCCGTCTGCTTCGTGTTCGATTTCGCACCGACGCGCGCGCTGCGGCAATTGTCGGAATATGGCATCGGTCTTTCTCCAGGCGAGCCGAACCCCGAGAACGCTGTGCGGGAACTTGTCTCTTTCCTGCCCGTGCTGGCCTACGACGGTGCGAACATGACGCAGATCGACGCGGGCGGTATCCTCGACATTGCGATGGCCGGAACCTCGGCGACGTTGCTCGCCCGAAAGTGGGAATCGGCGCTGCTTGTCAACGTGGACAACGCCACGCTCGGCCGCGTTCTCAACGATCCCGATGCGATGGCCGCGGTCGAACGTATCGAGGGCTGGCGGTCACTCGGCGACAACATCATCGAAACCATCATCAACAAGAGCGACAAGGTCAAGGAACTCAAGCAGAAGGCCAAGGTCGGCGAACTCACGGCGAAAGAGAAGAAAGAGCTGACCGACGAGGAGAAGGAATACAAATCCAAGCGCAAGCTCGTGCAGGAAAAGCTCATCAAGTTCGCCACCCGTATCCCCGCCTTCATGTATCTCACGGATTTCCGCGAAAACACGCTTCAGGATGTCATCACCAAGATTGAGCCGGACCTATTCCTGACCGTGACGGGTTTGACCGTGGCCGACTTTCACCTCCTGGTGCGGCTGAAAGTCTTCAATACCGAGCGGATGAACGAGGCCGTCTTTGCCTTCCGCCGCTATGAGGATGCCTCGCTGCGCTACACGGGCATCGAAAGCCACGAAGGGCTGACCCACTACGGCCTCTACGACACCGTTGTGGCCAAGGAGTCGCCATAACCGGCTATCGGCCGAACGCCCGCCGTGGCTCGGGCAGCCTTCCTCCGTCGATCACTTCGAACGGCTTCCGGCGCTCGATCGGTGCCCCGGTCGGACGCTCCGGCGCTGCGGAGAAGTATGGCGCAATGTCCGCGATCTGGATGCGTCTGCGGGCCATCGTCATCTTGAGCGCCTGCCGGATACTCGTCCCCGCTTCGGAGATCGATGCATACCCGCCACACATAGCTTGCAGCTGCTCAGAGACCCGCTCCCGCATGTGATACGAGACCCGGCTACCTTGAACTGGAAACCGGATTTGCATGGCGAGCTCCGCCAGGTCGGCCTTCCAATTCAGGCGGGCAGCCGAGGCAGCACTCCATCGGCGCTCCAGCTGCGCTTCCCTGCGCAGGAGTTCGACCTGCGTCTCCATGTGGTCGCGGTCGGCTCCTTCGGGGACTTTTCTCGATAGCTGGTGCATCGTCTCGAGGATGATAAGTTTCGCGATGGACGGTGATTTCGGTTCTGTCTGCATGGTTCCCTCTCCATTTGGAAACCAAGCGTCGGATCGGGGCATGCAAGAGACAAAAGGAAATCCCGCTCGAGGCGGGGCGTCCGTCGAGCTCTTTCCGTTCCCACAGACAGTCCAGATGACGCTCTCGGCTACAACTCGCAATCATGCTATGTTCTAGGCTACCACCTGTGGAGAAAGAACATGAGGCGCGCCACCTTAATTGCCACAGCCCTTGCCGTTGTCCTGGTCCCCATAGAGGCAAGTGGCAGCATCCGCGCATACAACAAATGCGCCAAGTCCTACGGCGGCGAACAATTAGAAACGGGGGGGCAGATACTCTTCAGTATCCTCACTTTCGATCTGTTCGGCTGGGGCAAAGGGCACGCGCGGCAGTATCGCACGAGCAAGGCGATCCGGAAGAACTGCTGGCCGCTCCTAACCCCGGACGAGCAACGCATGATACAGAAGCGAGTTACGAACGAAGTTCGAAGGGAGAAGCATGAACGGCCATGGCAAAAGGGCGGCGACCCGAGATGACCTGATTTGCCGGATAGGCAAGGCTCCCCGGCTGCGTTATGCCCTAGTCATCATGTTAGCCATGGCGTCGTCAGAGGCACTCGGGCAAGTTCTATGTGGTGATCGTCTGGAGGATTTTCTCACGGAATGCGTGAGTGAATGCGAACAGCCAGCCTGCCAGGCGATGTGTCAGCTACTATACAACACGAGAAAGAAGGAATGCGACAGCGACAAAGCGTCTGCCTCGTGCGAGACCGTTTGTGAATCACTCTATAAGGAATGCGCGTCCACGATAGACGACAACCGACGATGCAGGGAACTGCGTAGCACCTGCCTTGCAGACAGTTGTTGATTCCAACGGACTTCCGGCAAGGGACAAAAGAAAACCCCGCTCGAGGCGGGGCTTCGTGGTTTGATTACATGCCGATTTCCGGCCCTTTCGGAGCTGGCGGCTGCGGGGTGTCGTAGCCTTCCAGCTTTGCCTTGGCCTGCTGACGGGCTGCGATCTCGGCGGCCCTTTCCTCTGGTGTCTTGGGAATAGGGCGGGTGATGCCCCTGATCTCGTCGTTCCAGTCTTTGAACTCGAGCGGCGGGCGGCGTGTCTCGATCTTAGCTTCCGGATTGCCCTCGCGGATTGCAGCGAGCGTCTTCTGCTCGTTGTATTCGTCGGGGCGCTGGCCCATGCGGTTCAACTCGTCGTTCTGGCCGACATAGTGGAACTCAATGTGCGGGTTCTCCTTCGCGAGCTTGTAGAGGTCGGCAAGTCCGGTCTCTGGTGCGCTGCCTCCGAGAGCCATGATGACGCTGCCCGACGGCAGGCCGTCCCTCTGGCAAAGGCTCATGCAGTCGATGGGCGCTTCGCCCACGTAGACGCGCTTCGCCGTCGAGAGGTCTCCCATGACGGCAAGGTGGCGCTCGGTGTCCTTCGCCATCTTGTTGAACGGGACCAGCTCGCCCTTGTCGGTCGTCATCATCTCCGATCCGCGCCGAATGAAGCCCGTAAGGTTGCCCTCGCCGTCCCGGATCGCGAACATCACGCCGTTCCGATTCTGGCCGTCGAAGCTCTTCTCGCCCTCGCAGCGGAATCCGTTCCTGAACATTGACTGCGTTTCGACAGAGATGCCGCGACGGTTCAAGAGGTAGCCGCTGACGGCTTCCTTCGCTCCGTTCCACCATGCGCGGATGTCTTGGAACTTCTCGGCCGCGTATCCGCTCGAAAGGATACGGTCGAACGTCTCACGTGGCGTCTCGACCTTGTATTCCTTGCGCGGACGAGGTGAGCTATCGGAGCCCCGAGCGGACCATGTGCTGAATTCCTCGCGGAGTTTTTGACTTGCCTCCAGAAAGCGCTTCTTGTCGCCCTTGCTCCCTCCATCGAGCCATACGCGAAGATTGCGGATGTCGCCATGAACGCCGTTGCGGATGAAGAAGCCCCAATCTCCATTGGCCTTGTGATAACAGACACATCCCAGCCCTTTACCAAATGTGAGCTGGTATTCAAGCGCCGTTCCACCACCACCTCCGCGGCTCCTGTCCTTCACCTCTTTTGGCCTTTTCGATAGAAGCTCCGCACCGTTTCTCGTCATGTAGTCAATGAGGTTCACGCCCTTCAGAACACCAATCTCATTATAGTCCAGCGGAATGTGCTTCCCGTTTACGCTAACACCCTCTTTTCGATCCTTCGGCGCGTTGTAAGTACGATCCAGAATTCCTTGAATGCTTTCCGCATCCGTCTTCGGCAATGCCTTCTCGCGTTCCTTCATTGCGGCTGCGCTCGATGCCACGACATCAGCAAACGGAGACTTCCGCTTAAACCTGTCCGCGCTGTTAACTGCCCCCTGATTATCGTTCAATTGTTCTTCCTCCCTAACTCCATCATTGGCCTCACCGGAAACCTGGTTAAGCCTCTCATGGAATTCTTTCGCACCACCAAGAAAGTCAGAAGCGTTATTTTTTCCCGACGCCTTCGAGCATTCAGAAATGTAGTTATCGAGAATCTGCTTGCCTGTTACGTCGGCTTCGAGTTCGTCATCTTCCTGCTTCGTGTTTCCGCTGCCCGAAACACTGAACGTTTTGCCTCCGTCTACCGCGAGGTCGTTCGCGTGCCTTGCGCCGTCGATGAACGTCGTCATCGTCGCCTTATGCCTGGTATAGCCGACGTATGTATTTTCGGTTGAAAGCGGCGCTTTCGAAGCGTTGATGCAGTGCCGGGCAGTCATCCCCTGCGCGGCATAGAACGTCATGGCGTCGGCAATCGCGATCTTTGGCAAATGCCGAAGTTCGTCGTCCTCATCTCGGAGGCTGTTCACGAATTCCGACGGGGCGAAGCTCGTCTCCCTTCCGTCGTCCCAACGGACGGACAGGATCGGTTCCTCGCCTTCCCGCAGCTTGATTGCGGTGATCGTGCCGAAGCTGTTGTTCGAAATCTTCTCCTGACCGAGAAGCACGGTTTCCCCGATGATGATGCGGTCACCTGTCATCAGGCTAAGGTCGGTCCTGCGTCCGTCCGTGCCACGGGTTACCGCTTCGATTTCGACGGCCTCGCCTGTGAGTTCGCCGCGGGCGATCTTCTGCTCTCGGATCGCCATGTTGATGCGGGCAACCTCGGCGTTCGTCGTAGCCAAGATGACGATGCTGCCGGGGTCGTTGTCGCGGAGGTCGAAGAAGCGCTCAACGGTCCTCTTCTCCACCTCGTCCGCATCCGCACAGACAATGATGCAGCAGTTGTCGATGTAGGCCATCAAGGCGTCTTCGATGCGATTGTCAGCGAGGGCTTTGGAGGCTTCGCGCTGCCATAGGTCGTCCTGGCGGGCGATCTCCATAAGGCGAGGACCGCCTATCAGGTCAACGACCATTCGCATCGGTGCGCCCGCTGCCACCGGAGGCAGCTGCTTGTAGTCCCCGACTGCCACCATGCGGCATCCAGTTTCGAGCGCGATCCTCTCGAGCGTATGCCAATCGACGCTTCCGATCATTCCGGCCTCGTCTACGATCACGAGGTCATCCTCACCAAGCTCGAGCTTACCCCTCTTGAAGTCGGAAACCAGCTTGGCGACGGAGAACGCCCTGTCCCGATCGATGCCAACTTCCTTCTGCAGGACATCCACGCTTCGGTGCGTCGGGCCTGCGATAGAGACTTTCAGCCCGTTTGCCTCTGCGACCTCGCGGGCCTTCACCATCGCTGTCGTCTTGCCCGTTCCGGCGTCCCCCGTAACGGTCACGAACTGATTGCGGCCGAACATCGCGTAGATCATGTTCTCCTGCTCGGGCTTCAACCAGAACGTCTTCCCGTCCGGCGGCGTGATGCCTTCCGAAAGCACCAAGTCGATCTTGCTTTGGGAAATAGGGGAGCGGTTCCCCTGCATCTGCTGGGCCATGCCGAGGATTTCGGCTTCGAGCGTCAGCACGGCCTCGGTCGAATATACGGGCTCCTTCGTACGGCCCTTCGTGCCGATCTCCACCAATCCGGCGTCGGCCTTCACGTTCTCGTAGAGACGGAGTGCTTCGTCAGCTCCCACATGGACTTGCAGCTGCTCCAAAGTTTCCGTGAGGAACTTCCTGCCTTCGAATGCGGAATCGAGCTCCAGCACTCTGTTGACAGCGTTCTTCTTGATCTCCGCGACCTTGAATTCAAGCTCCGTCTCGGGCAGCTCTTCGCCTGTCAGTCCGGCTTCCTTCTTCTTCTCATCCCACTTTTCGGCGCGTTCTCGTTCCATCTTCCGCCCCGTCATGTCGAGACTTTCAATGACGGTTTCAAAGGAATGTCCGAGCGACTGCGCTTCGACATTCCACATCGCATAGAGCTCTTCAATGGGCGGCAGTTCGGATTTGTCCTTGCGGGTGTCGTAGGACGCATACTGCGCGGCTGTCTGGTGGGCAGCCGTATTCGTGTATCCGCGCTCGAGCATCTTCTTCAAAATGGCCTTCCGGCGCTTCGAGAAGTGCGTGCAGAGGTCTTCGGGAATTCCGTTGAAGGTGAGGTTCCGACCGTCCTTCGAAATCGATGCCTGGATACCGATCTCTGCAAGTCGCGTCTGGATTTCATGGAACATCTCGGCGCGATAGAGGGCCGAGGCTGCGCCACGATACGACATGTATTTGTAGTTATCGAGCGCCCCGACCTTGCCATCCTCACGGCGGCCGATGTTCGGGATGACGTTGTGCGTATGCAGCTGCATGTCGCCGTCGCGGGACGTGAAGTGCGTAAAGGCCGCCGACGCATACCAGGTGGCACCAGCGCGATCCTTGCTGCCGTCTCCCTGACGGGTCTGGAACGCGTCGATGCTGAACAGGTAGTCCATCGATTTCGCGTTCGCGCTCTCGTGGGCTTCAAGGATGATCTGCGCGATGTTGCGGGCGATCGCACCAACATTTCCACCTTTGCCCTCGGCCGCTTTGGCGAGGCCGTAGAGAACGGAAACTGGCTTGGGTGCGTTGTTCGTGCAGTCGAAGGCGACATAACGGCTGCGGGCCGTCCGCTTCATCAGAACGTCGTCGTTGGCCGGATCGATGCCACGGGTGATCTTGTCGAGGACATCGAACTGAACGTCCTCCCCGTGCTTGATCAACTCGGTGATGGGGATGACGTCTTCGTGTTTGCAGAACACCTGCCACCTACCCATCAGCGAGCCATCCCGACGAGACGTTTCGTTGTCGGTGTAATACTGCATGTTTTCCGCACGACTGCGCTTGTCCTGCTCGCGGAAATACTCAACCGAGTTGATCGGGATTGCGTTCGTGAACATGGAGGCGCTTACTGCTCGTCGGCAAAAGAGAAGTCGGGAGTGAAGCCTTCGACGGCCGAGGTGGATTCGTCCTCGTCGCCAAGCTCCCGTTTTGCCGCCGCCTGGAACCTCGCGATGGTGCGGAGCATTGCCTTCATGTCTTCGAACATCGTCCGCATCTCAGCCATGTCCTGATGCTGCTGCGTAATCAACGGGACGAGGCCTGCGTGGGTCGCCACCGCCTTCCTAATGAGAAGGCCCAGCTTGTTCTTGTCTCCGGTGATCTCGGCCATGCGCTCGATGTATTCGAGATCGACTGCACGGAACTCGATCGTCTTCTTCACCTTGCCTTCGGCCAAAACCTTCTTTGGCCTGCCCATTTTCTTCGTTGTCTTCACTGCCGCATCCATTGCCTATTCCCTTATTTTGTGGCTACGGAAAACAGCGTGTTTTCAATGGCCTACCGACTTTTAGAAGGACGCACTAGCGCTCGGAACGAGCTTAGTGTGTCCTCAGAATTCATTCTGACCAGATGACCATGCCTATCGGCAATGCCATCGTCAATGGGCGGGAAGGAATTCTCAATGATGCTTGGATGACTTCGAAAGAGCAGCAAAAGCAATCATCTACCACCGTAAACCCGTTATCCAAACAGGACCGAAAGAGGAAGGCGAATGCCGACGAAGGAGCGATGAAACGGGATAACGAACGCAAGTCGCAATTCTGATTGCAATGATTATGAGAAAAGAAACCAAGGCAATCTAAAGGGCCGTCAACATATTGACGGGCAGGAACCCGTTGGGCACCATCGCCGCCGACTGCAAATCTCAGGAGGTCGGCAGATGGCAGAAAACGAGAACGATGTTTTCGACGCCGATAAGGTGGCGGCAGCATTGCGGAAGATGGCGGACGAATGGAAGCCATCGCCCTCGAAGATGACGCTCAAGGAAAAACTTGGACAGCCGCAGATACTCGCGGCCATCAAGGACTGGAAGCGCAAGGGCGCGAGCAACGTGGAAATCGTCGCGGGTCTTCAAACCCTCGGGATCAAGACCACGCCGCAATCTCTGAACTCAACACTTGGGGCGATCGAACGAGATGCGCGTGGCGACGGCAAAGCCAAGTCGAAGTCCGAACGGAGGCCAAGACAGACGGCAAACGCTCCGACGAATTCGACCGGAACGCAGGCGGAAACGCCGACGACAGGCGGTGCAAAGGCCGACAGCAAACCGGACGAAACCGGAGGCGCAAAGCCGGAAGGGCGCAAGCTCACGAAGTCTCCGAGCATGGGCGGCGCGTTCAATCAGGACGAACTCTAAAGGCCCCTAGAAAACCCTCGAAGGAACCCCCTTCGAAACTCCTTAACAGTTTGGCGTAAATAGGAAAAAGCATGTCCGCAAAGTCATCCGACAAGAAGAAGAGAATTGTCCTCGTAGTCTGCAACAAAGGCGGCGTTGGGAAGAGTGTCGTAAGCCGTGCGCTGACCGACTTCCTCCGCGCAGCTGCGCCGGACATCCATGTTTACGACGCCGACGGCGGCGTCGGTTCGCTTGTCGGGTCCTACGGCACGAGGGACGAAAACGGACAGGTCAAGAAGGATCAGGACCCGGCGAAGGGTGTCGGGTATTACGACATCCGCAGCGACGCATCCCGTAATCAGTTGCTGGACACTCTCGCCTCCGGCGCACCGATCATCGTTCACGATCTGGCGGGCGGATCGCTCGGAGAAATCTCTCGCATCATGGATGACGGCGAAGGCGTTGACGGCTTCCTCGACATTGTCGACCAGCAGGGTTATCGCGTGACGCTCCTGCACGTCATTTCGAACGTGCAGGGTGCGACGGCCTCTGTCCGCGAGTATCTGAAAGCCTTTGGTGATCGCGCCGATCACGTCCCGGTCATCAACACCTTTTGGGGCAAGAAGAACGAGGACTTCCCCTTTTGGTATGGCTATGAAGTCAACGGCTCCAAGAAGGGCGGGAACACGAAAGCATCGATTTCGCCCGACGACACGGAGCTTCTTTTCCCCGCCCTGCCCCCCGGTATCTTTGCCCGCGTCGAGAACATGAGCGTCCCGTATTCCGTGGCCGCGAAGTCCGATGATTTCTCGCTGGTCGAGAAGGGCCATGTAAACCGCTTCAACGAGAAGGCGGCGGCCGAGTTCCTGCGGATCAAGGACAAGCTCGGCCTCTAAGCCGAGCGCAACGGAAAGGAGGGCGGCCATGCGTCCGGACATTGAAACTGCGACCTTCTTCGGTAGGGTCGCCCTCGCCCTCGATCTGACCGACAAGCAGAAAGAGCTCGCCTGGTCGATGATGACGAAAGCCGGGGTCGGCAATGGCCACCCCGAGAGTGTCTTCTTCGCGATCCTATCCAAGATGGACGGCCTGTCGTCCGAAACGCTCTCCCGGTTTGCTGACGACGGTCAAGCCCTCGTCGCCAACCTTCGGGCGGCCATGACGGACGAAATGCGGACGCAGCTGGAGGCCCTCCCCGCCTCCCTGTCCAAGCAGCTCGACGATCGCATGGTCAGCTTCGTGGAGCAGCTGGCCTCCAATGTCGATCTCGCCATCACGAAGGAAGCGCGGCGGCGTCAGTCCTTCCGCACGGGCAGCCTCGTCGTCGGGGCGGCAGTGTTGACAATGCTCGCGGCTGGCGGCGGCTACGTCGCCGGGAAAGACGCGATCAACGCACAAGCCGCCAAATGGGAGGCGCTCGTAAATCTTCCTGACGGTGCGACCTGGCTAAACCTTGCTCGATGGAATGACATCGACAAAGTGAAGGCTCAAGCCTGCGGGCCGTCTGACGGGGCGGTGATCTCCGGTTCCCAAGTCTGCGCCCTCCCCCTCTTCACCAGTCAACCCGTAGCCACTTCCAAGGGAGCAGATTACGTGAAGCTCTCGGCCGCCGAATACGCCGTCAAACTCGGATGGCTCGGATACGGCCTCGCCGCCCTTGCTGGCGGTCTGGTCGTCGGTGTATTGGGTCGCCTACGGCGGACCTGATCAGGAGGGCGCGATGACGAAGGACGAGAAACCGAAACCAGTTGTCCATAGCCCTCCTGACGATCCTCTTGGGATCGATCCGGACAAGGACTTCAATGCGGAAGCACGGCGGATCGCTCGAGACGCTATCGAGGGCCGTCACAAAGAAGCCGTCCAGGCGGAAGCTCAAGCCGCCCTTCGCAGATGGGGGATGACGTCGACGCGTTCGGCCGACGATCCCGATCCCGGCGAACGGAAATCCTGAAAAAATTGGCCCCTGCGGGCCGCAACCATGGGACTAGGGCATGCAAGCCTGTCAGCCTTCCCTGCCATGCAAGCGGACCAAATATACGGGAGCAGCCACATCTGGTTGTTGAGATGGCAACAGGGAGCCGATGCAATTTATGTTTGCAATGCTATTAGAACGTGCTTAATATCACGACGCTCAATTCAAGTTCAGAACCTATCATGCAAAGTCAGCAACGGGAGTGTTTGGCATGGGTGAAGGTCGTCTACCAGCTCTTGAGTCCGATCTGGCACAAAATCCAGATTTAGCAGATCGTCTAATTCATGACCCCCAAGCTGTATTGAATAACTATGGGGTAACCATCGACGACACTGCGTCATCGCAAATAAGAGACTTATTGAATGCCCAGGTTAATTCTGGGGTCAATCCGCAAGCAGTATATGTTGCGGTGAAAATTTGAGTATATCGCCACAATGATTTCCCTGTGCTGTCTGGCGAAACGACTATGGGCAATGACCAGATTGACAACATCTCGTTAAATCAACATGCCACTCGATGTCTTCTCGTTGTTCCGCCATTTTGCGACGTCTTTATGCCGTCCCTTGCTGCACACTTGGTGCATGACGTGCTTACGCGTGCTGAGATAGACACCAAGATACTTTATTCCAACCTTATTGCAGCGGATTTAATTGGTTTCAAACTCTACCACACTTTGGCAGCCAGCCATCAATGGCTGGTATGTGAGAGGCTGATTTCTCTAGCTTTGCAAAAACGTAAGCATCCGTTGGTGCCCAATGCCACGGACGCGTCGGTTGCTATACTTGTTGAAAATATCAAGGACGTGCTCAGGGATGCTGGCGTTGATGAAGACGGGTTCTCGGTCGACGAGATACTGAATGCTGTGGATTTGCTTGAAGCCGAATTCCTGAGTGAAGTGGAATCTTGGAACCCGGAGATAATAGCTTTCACGTCCACATTCCAAACGATCACTTCCGTTGAATTGCTTGCGAGAGCAGTAAAATCGAGCATGCCGTCCCCGCCGCATATCATCGTAGGAGGCGCGAACGCCGACGGTGAGATGGCGTTCGGGTTGCGCTCTTTTATGATATCCGTGGACCACATTTTTTCTGGGGAGCTTGATGATCAGCTTTCACAGTATTGCCGAAACAAGTCGTCCTGGTGTCAGGGGATAACTCGATCAAAGGGTATCTATCCGCCCTATGAGGCTTACATCGACTACGATGTGTTTTTTGACCAGTGCCGCCAATACAACCACCCGCATATGGACACCATTTGGCTACCTCTCGAAACATCAAGAGGCTGTTGGTTTGGTGAAAAGTCCCACTGCACTTTTTGTGGTCTTAACGGCAGTGGAATGAAATATCGCGCCAAGGCAGGTGTCTCGGCAGTAGATGAGTATACGTATTACAAAGAGAAGTACGCCCCTAAAGGCTTCTTCATGGTCGATAACATAATTCCGAAAAACTTTTTTGAAGAATTCTTAAAGCCGATTGCCGCCTTGGGAGCCGATCCGAAAACAGATATATTCTACGAGGTTAAAGCCAACCTTTCTGTTGATGAGATAAGACTGATGAGAGATGCGGGGGCTAGTGCGTTCCAACCCGGCATTGAAGCTCTTTCCACACCTCTTCTAAAACACATGAAAAAAGGAACGTCGGCTTTCGTGAATTTGCGGACCCTGTTCTGGGCCAAGCAGTCTGGGATCAAGTGCGTCTGGAACTTACTAGCTCGCTTTCCCAATGACAAAGAGAGTTGGTATCTGGATACCCTGCAACTGATGCCATACATCAGGCACTTCCAGCCTCCTCAACAAGCCGTGTCAAAAGTATCAATCGACAGATTCAGCCCGCATTTTGACCGAGCGACCGATTTCGGAATCCGGAATATCAGGCCAGCTCCTTTGTATGGGCAGATTTTCGCAGATGGCGTCGATATAGATAGGTTGGCTTATCATTTCACCGCGGATTTTGAGACTGAATTCAACGAGGATATTTGTGGTTCATTGGATTCGGAAATAGCGGAGTGGAGAGCTGCTTGGAAAAGGCGACCACCAACCATTGAGGCATTCATATTGGAGAATGGAGGTGCGATCGTTGTCGATACACGCAATACAATCAATGCAACTGATCTCGTAGTTGACGAGGCCGGAGCTGTCGCGTGCTTGGCAAGCGGCGATTGCACCGAAGGCACCGAAGAGTGGCTCGTCAGTCGTGGGCTTGCCCTGAGAGTAGAAGGGCGTCTCGTCAATCTTATCGAGAGAGTCCATTCTGGCGGAAGCGCGCGGGAGCTCCCGTTCTTAATGTAACCTAGTCGTCCACCTGGATCATGGCATCCTTCCCGACGGGTTCGATGCCCTTTTCCACGCATGCCATCAAGAAGCCTATGTAGGGCGGCAATTTTCGGGCCTTACGCTCCCATTTCTTCACTGTCGGTAGGCTGACCCATATTTTTTCGGCAAGCTGCTCCTGCGTGAGCCCCTGCTTTTTTCTCCATGCAATGAAATACTCGATGTCCATTGTCAGCGTCATGCTACGGGCATCCAAACAAAAAAGGGACGGTATGTAACCGCCCCTGATAACCGAAAATCGTTGTCGTGTCGTTAGTTATGCGAACTTCGCCATGAAGCTGGCCGGAGGCCGCGGCGGCTTGTAGTCGTAGGTGGGCAACATATCCGGCTTGGCATCGACCTTGGGGGTCGGCGGGTTCCAACGGGCAATCGGCTGCGGAGCTGCCGCACGGTTCTCGTTTGCTGCCTTGGAGGCGAACGTCTCGGAGAAGTCGTTACGCTTGCCTCGGGTCGGCGCGAAGTCGTAGCTCGCTCCCCGGCCGACGGCCACGACGCCATCGATCGGCACGATACCGAGCATGTGGTTCATGATTTCCCACGGCTTGCGTCCAATGACGATTGCCCTGTCATTGTCGGACAGCTTGCTGATCCACTTTTTGAGATCGCGCATGGTGTCCGCCTCCTTCTTCCGCTCTTCGACGGTCGGTTGATGCAGCGGCACCCGGTTGAACGCCTTAACGCGGGCCAGCAGGTCATTGATCTCATCATCCGCCGTCGGCACGAACTCAACTGCCACCTGGTCGTGGGTCAGTTCTCCGAAAACGGACTTACGGACGGCTTTCGCCATGGTTCTCAATAGGTTTTTCATGTCGCGCCTCCCTCTCAGCACTTGGTTTCAAGCTCAATTCTTGCCGCCGGCGGAAATTGGAACAACTGGATTTCGAGGCCGCTGGCCCGACGCTTCAAGTCTGGTAGGATCGCGGCCCATGACGGCGAGAGAAGTGAGCAAATTTTTTGGCGGCCGGGTCGCCTCCCCGGATCGGTTCCCCGAGTTGGCGCAGCTGCTCGGCCGGATCGAAGCCGCCTATGCTCCGCTTGCCGTGATCCTCTATGGCAGCCGTGCGCGTGGCGATGCGACGGCCTCCAGCGATTGGGATTTGAAGGTGATCGTTCCCGATGACGCGCCTGATCTCGTCCTCTCCCCGATGTTCGGCTGGAAGGTGCAAGAAGGTTCCGGCGTCTACGGAGATGTCTCCTGCATCCGCCTGTCAGAATTCGTTTCGGATTTGAGTGTTGCCAATTCGGCGGCCAGCCATCTCGTCCACGAAGGGATCGTTGTCGATCTGCGGGCGAGTTCGGAAACTAAGCAGGGCTTCTGGCGATGATCGCAACCACGCTGACTCATCAAGGCATCGATCGATCTGGCCGTGCATCTTCAGCATCGCAGGACGGCGACGCGTCAGCTGGCCGAGCTGTGCCTAGAAGGCCCAGTCGGCCCGAAGCTGCGATAATGACGACGGAACGCGAACCGACAGCCGACGAGCAGCGAGGTATCGAATGGTGGAACGCGTTGGACGAGGACGCCCGACGCTACTGGGGTGCGGCAGGCCGAAAACTCGGGACGTGCCGCCGACGCGTGGGAAGCCTACAAGCAGGCCAGAGAGACCACGTCGGGGGCCTGACGATGCAAACGTGCTCTCCGCCATCCTCGATGTAATTGCTGCGGGAGCCAGCAAGGTCAGCGTCGCTCGCGACCTGACTTTGCTCTTACGCGGACGAATGCCTTAGTAAGCCTTCATCACCCGGTATGAGGGCAATCCGCTTTTCACCAAGTTGCTCCACCTTGAATATGTAATTCTGCTTCGCAGGCCCAACAACCCAAAACACCTTCGCGCCGCGCTCGACTAACCCGTTGTATTTCTTGATAGAGTTCCGCATCGCTTGGGTGCCAGTGACAGCGACCTTGCCCTCCCCACTTAGTGAGGTTACGTGTTCGACAAGCTTTTCGACCTCCTTGGCGGTTTTCTTGACTTCGACGGCGACAGACTCATTCTCCGCGCCCGGTTCGGGGTAAGTCACAAGGTCGAACTCCCACTTCTTGGACTGAGTGCCGATCAACTCGGCAGGCCACCCATACTCGAAATGAAGTCGAGCGAGCGCGGCGAACGTGATGACAGGCTCGAGCGAGATCGCGAATGTTCGGGGTATGGCAGTCTTTTCGAATTCCCAGAACAACTGCTCTTTCGCTGAGCTCATTGCTGCCGAATACAAGCCGCGCCCAACATGCCTGACCAAGCCGCCTTCGATAGCACGAAGGAAGTCACGTGCATCGGCGTCTGAAACCAGAGCTGAGTTGTCCTTGAAGCCTGCCCTCCCCCACCCGCGCGAAGGGTGGTCGCAGTATTGCGGGATGAGTTCAGCATGTAGAAGTTCAAGAAACTTTGTCGAGACTTCTAGGCGACGACGATTCCGTATCGTTCGAGAATCGCTCTACCGCCAATGGTCTTTAGGCCAAGGCTGGCGCTTCTCGCATGAGTGGCCGGATACTTGATGATGTTCGCGGCATCCGGCAGCCCCCAATCAGTAACGCTGCGCGTGACGATGACCGTTCGGCTTCGATCGACCGAAGCGACAAAGCGGCGGGCCTCACAGGCAGAGGCGAACTTCTTGGACGAGCCGAACTTAAAGGAGTGATACGGGACAAGCTCTATGGCCGCTACGCGGCGCGCCAGATCGGCCAGGGCGCGGCCATAGTGACCGTTGAAGCGTTCAGAGGCGATGACCCGCGCCACGTCGCGCAGCTTACTTTCCCACCAAACGAAACCGCTGGTCCAAGCCCACTGGGGATCGAGAAACAGATGCTTTCGCCGTTCTTGACGAATCGTGGCCATCAATTGATCGCGGAAAGCGGGATAGTGTTGCTCAATGTGATAGTCACAAGCGGATAGCCCCGGATTGATGAGCAGCAGAACGATTTCGGCGTTCTCCAAATCGCCGTGATAGGGCTGCGGAAGCAGGTTCAGATGCAAGGCGGTTTCTGAGAGTAAGCCGCCCTCAAAAGCCTTCAGAAACTCTGAGTATGACGAAATGCCAGGCTGGGAATGTTTCGCGGGAATGGCATCGCGGGGATGAACATAGGGCGCGCGAACGAGCGCGGCCTCGTCCCAGAACTTTCGCAGATCACACATACCACTTCATTGCCCCCGCTCTCCTAGCTTTTGCTTATAGAGCTTATGCTGATCGATCTCTATCCGGAAAGTCTGCAAGGATACGGGCATGACACCCGCCCGCCCCTCGCGTTTATGAATTGGCCGACCGCAGAACGCCCGCCTTGCCGGGGTGTTGAGCTTTAGGGTTCTGCCGCCAGACGAATTCGACGTTGACTGGGATTCGCCACTTTTTGGCGAGCCGATCAACTTCTTTCCACGCATCCGCTGCCGACTGCCCCTGCACCGAAATGCCAAGTTCGGGGAAATATCTGTAGCCATCGTCCTCGTAGTTGGCAGCCTTAGACGGAACGCCCAGTTCCCGAACCAGCTTCTCGCCCTCGAACCCCTTAGCCTTCACCTGCGCGATCATCATTTGCAGGATTGATGCCCAGTTGGGGTTCTGGATCGGCTTGCCGTTGATTGTCGCCATCATCGGCTTGGTGAAGGTAAGGCTGGGCGCGGTGTCGAACACCAAAGCGCCATCAGTTGACGCCACAGTAGCGCCCGCCACTTCGTCATCGCGTTCGATCCCGAGTTGCTCCATCACCTCCTGCACGATGCGGTCGATGGTTTCGCTCGGCGACTTGGTCCCGAACCACGTCTTGAGCGTGCTGATATCAGCAAAAGTAGCATCGTTGATTCTGACTACAGGCATCATGGCTTTCTCCTATTCGAGCGTCATAGAAAATATGTAACATTATCTCTCGATGCGATCAAGGGAATATGTTACATATCAAGTATGGTGGTCACGATGCCTGGAATGTCGTGCCCGCATTGAATGTCTGAAAGGCCCCGCGAATCTGGTCGTTCCAATAGTCAAGACGAATGACGGTCTGCCACCCTCGCAGCGACCTCTGCTCAATCTCATAGGCCTGTGCCCGGTCTCGGCAATGTGAGCCGAAATTCGGGATAATCGCAGGCCCGATAGTTGCGTGCGTCGAAGTCGGGAGCTTGCTTTGCCAGATGTCCACCCACTTGGGCCAAGTTGGCTCGGCCGTCTTCGTCGGCGGTGGCCATAACAGCTTTAATCAGCATATCCTGAGCCGCCTTATCCAAACCCGCCTTCTTAGGGGCTGCTTTTGCGGGCGCAGGTTTAGCCTCGGCAGTCTTTTTGGGAGCGGGAACCGCCGCTTCTTCGATCTCTTCAGTGTGTCCGTTGAGGACGTCAAAATAGACGAACTTGTTGCAAGCGGTGATGAATGGCCGAGGTGTCTTGCGTTCACCGAACCCGTAGACGGTGACCGCCTGCTCACGGATGCGGGCCGCTAACCGCGCAAAATCGCTATCACTGGAGACGATGCAGAAACCGGAGAACCGCCCTGTGTAAAGCAGGTCCATGGCGTCGATGATCATCGCGCCGTCGGTAGCGTTCTTTCCGGTGGTATAGCCGAACTGCTGAATTGGCTGAATCGAATGCTCGAGAAGGCATTCCTTCCAGCCTTTCAAATTCGGGCCTGTCCAGTCGCCATAAATTCGTTTGACACTGGCGGTCCCATAGTTGGCGATTTCTGCCATCAGACCGACGATGATCTTTGGCGAGACGTTGTCGCCGTCGATCAGCAGCGCAAGTGTTCCCGAGTTCTCAGTTGCCATCTTCACCCCCTTATGACGGCGACCAGACTATCGACGCGCTTCGGCTAGTTGCTTTTGAAGGTTAGGGTGAACTTTCCACCCTCGACCGTGCTGATGACCATTTCCAGCGGAACGCAGTTTGCCTGCGTCCAAAAGACTTTCTTCAGGCCAAACTTCAATGTTTGGGGATAGGTAGGAAGCACAAAACGTCCATCCACCACCTTGTTTTCAAGGACTTCGCAGTTTCCTCGATTCAGCGTGATGCTTGCTATGTTCATATCGAACGCTGTCGAGGTCACGGTTAGCTGTAGAACATCGACGCCCCAGCCTGAGTTGACGACCCAACTATCGACCCCGTAGGGGAACTTGGGCTTTGCCTCCTGCGCGACAGCGGGAGTAATTTGGGCGCTAAGAAGGAGCGCCGCCATAACCAAACGCATTCACCTTTCCCCCTGTTTAATCTTCGCTTTTCATATACCTCAATGGGCCGCGGATGACAGTGGATCGAGCACGGAACCAGCCAGAAAAAAGGCAGGACCTCAACCAGCTCTCCGTCCGATTGGACTGTTGGCGCGAAGCAGCGACATCAGCATCGGGCCAATCGCGAATTCCCCCGCCTTGGTTCGCCGTGTCAGATCGCGCAGGTAACCGCCTGCCGAATTGATGTGGCCGCCGCGCTCCAGAATGCAGGCCATCACTGTCGCTGCGTTTTCCTGTCCCATCACCTCGCACGCTTCCTGATAGGCTGAGGGGCTAACTTTCAGCATGGATCGAACGACAACTGCGGCGGTCATGAAGTCCCGCCAGTTGCTGGTCTGCCCTCCGGGGCCATAGTCGGAAATCTGCGGGCAAGCCTGCAGGACCAGTCCGAGGGGGAACGATTTCAGCGGGCCGCCCTCGCCTGTCGGCGCTTTCGGCGTTCTGGTGCGTCCCTTCCCTCCCCCGGCGTCGCCGGCGGAATCCGAAATATTCTTCTCCTCGGTCAGCGGCACGCTCGGCCGTCCGATGTGATCCGCAGAGTTTGCCCCCAGCTTCGTCTCGAAGCCCGGTTCAAGTTCATAAATGGAGTCGGGGTTTGAATTCTGTTTGTGGCGCTCAAATTGAGACTCATTGGAGTCGATTTTTTGCGTTTTCGTGTTCTTTTCCAGTGTGTTGACGATCTCTTCGCGCAGGAGTTCCAGCTCGTCCAGCACGGAAACCAGCTGTTCGATACCAGGTGCGCGGATAAGTCGGGCTGTCATCGATCGGAACATGAGCGTAATCCGCTCCCATTCGCCCCTAACACCCTCGTCGATCGCTGCGGCGATCAGCTTCGCTATATCGCGACGGCAAATGGTAAGGCGCTGCTTGGTGACCCGCAGGTGTTCGCGGTCAGCAACCGCTTGGGCTGCCAACGCCTCGATCTCGGCCGCCCGTGCCAATAGCGGGGCAAGCGAGAAGCCGAAGGCCTCCTCAACCTCCCCTGCCCTGCCCCGGCGCGCGTAGCGCTTCCCGTTGGCGCTGTCCTTCCGCAGGATCAATCCGGCGTCCACGAGGCCCGCCAGGTGCCGTCGTAGTGTCGCGGCGGTCATCCCTCTCGCGCGGATCGACAGCTGAGCATTCGACGGGAAGACGATCAGGCCGCGTTCCTCGGACAGCTCATTGTCCGGGTAGAACGTCAGCAAGGCGTCTAGGACCGTCAGGGCGCGATCCGTCACGCCCAGCGCTGGCCGTGCTTCGCAAATCGCCCTGAACAGCTTCCACTTGTTCCGCGTTATTCCGGGCTCGATCGTTTCGGCGAGCTGTTGGCTCGCCAACATGCCGAGCGACATCGCCCGCCGCCCAAAGGGCGTCGTCACATATGATGCGTTGTCCATTTCCTTCACCCGTGTTTAGGCAAAAGAAATCCGCTCACCAAAACGGTGCCAAAGACTCTTGACTGCGATTCGTGGAAATGCGATTCTCGCTCTTGTCACGGAATACGAGAGAGGCTTCCACGGGTAACCGATTGGGGCCTTTTTCTTTTTGCCGTCTACTCTCCTTGTTGATCCAACTTGTTCCGATATGCCCGATACAGGTCGCCCAGGTTGTCAGCGATGAAATCGCCAAAGCCCGCGGCATCCTTTGCTTTCAGGGCAAACGTGTATGTCCGGCCGTCCGCCTTGATGTCGGCGGACACGGCCTTGTCGTCCGAGGCCCACTTCTGGGTTTTCGCCGTCTTGAGACGGGTTTGCTTTCCGAGGCCCTTCACGTAAGCCAGCAACGAATTGAAGCGGTCGTCCCCGACTTTCGCCTTGAAGTCGTCGGACTGGATGAAGGTTGTCGCCTGCTCGAGCGTCGATGGCCGCTCCAAGAGGTTCTTGAGCTCATACCAGCGGTCGCGGCCGATGCCCTTGGCAGCGCCGACGGCATCTAGGACTTCCTTCGGAATTGTCGAAACGGCCAGCATCTTCGAGAAGGTTGCTCGGTCGATGGACAGCGCGGAAAGCGCAATCGCGTTGTCACCGTCATATTGGCGGCGGGCGATCTCGGCGGCGAACAGCGCCTTCTCAAGGAACGACAAGTTCGCCCGCGCTGTATTCTCCTGCCCCTGGGCGACGACATGATCGCTGTCCTTGAGGTCTTTGACGACTGCACGGACCTTCCGCTCGAGCGCCTTGGCAGCTCGGAGGCGGCGGTGTCCAAAGACAACCATGTAGCGGCCCGTTTCGGACGGATGCGGCCGGACCAAAATCGGGGTGTCTTGCCCGCGATCCCGAATAGCCGTCAGGAGGTCGTTGAAGTCCTCTTCATCGTCTTCGAGGCGGTCACGAACGAATGAGCCGTCGATGATGCCGGGATCGAGATCGACAACGGCCTCCCCTTCCAGCAGCCGATCCGCCTGGGCGGCCAGCTCGTCAAGGGAATGAATGAGCGACTTCGAGGCACCTTTGTTCGTGTATTCGAGGATAGCCTTGGAGTTATCCGGGGCTTCCTCGCTCATGACGTTCATAAACGGGTTCTTCCGAGCCATAGTTTGCTATCCTCGAAATTTACTTAAATGCTTGATAGTTTTGGTGGGATGGCCGATTTTTACGGCAGTCAAAATCATCACATCCTCCCCCATGCTCGATGGATCAGGCCTTGGATTTCGAAGTTCACGGCATCCATGCACTCTATCGCGCGGTCGTATGTCTCGCGGGTGAAGTTCGAGCGATCCAGCTCATAGAGGCTGCGTTTGGTCAGGCCTGCATCGGAGATCGCGGTCGTCTTCACCATCGGAGTTTTCAGGATTTCCTCGGCGAGCATCGACTGCATAAAGCCAAGCATCTGCACCTGTGGGACGTCTTGAGGCTCAAAGCGGGTGATCAGGTAGCGGAGCCAGTCCAACCGGACGTCAGCGCCAGCCTGTCGGATCGTTTTGACGATGTTCCCGAGCATGAGAAGGAACTGCGACATCGACATCAGGTCGAGCATCTGCGGGTGGACGGTTATCAGCACCGATGTCGAGGCCGTCAGAGCCGTCAACGATAGATAGCCGAGCTGTGGCGGGCAATCGATGATCACCACATCGTAACGGTCATCTACATCAAGCAGGGCTTTGCCGAGCCGGGTGAAAAACCGCTTGCCCTCGTTGCCGTTTTGCATCGCAAGCGGGGTGTCATATTCGTATTCTTGCAGCTCGAGGTTCGCGGGGATGATGTCGAGGCCGGGGAAGTTCGTCGGCAGGATGATGTCCTCGATTGGCTTCCGCTGGTCGTCGTAGCGGATCGTATCGTAGAGTGAGGGATTCTGATCGAGCTCGGGCTGAAAACCGTGAAGTGCCGAGAGCGACGCCTGCGGGTCAAGATCGATGGCGATGACGCGATGCCCCGTGAGGGCAAGGTGCTGCGCGAGGTGGGCGGCCGTGGTCGTTTTGCCGCTCCCACCCTTGAAGTTCACGACTGCGATAACCTGGAGCTTGTCGCCCGGCTTTCGCTGCGGGACGTATTTCTTGGCTTCGCTCTTCCCGGTTTCCGCGAGGTAGTGCCGCAGCTCCCACATCTGCTCGGCCGTGTAGTATTTCCGGTTTCCGGACATCGTGGTCGGGATCGGTCCTTTGCCGTCCAGATAGAGCCGCTTGAGGTTACTTGGCGTCACTCCGAGATAGTGGGCGACTTCCGCCACCGAAAACTGGCGCAGGGTCTTCTTTGCGCTGGGCGGGAAGTTCTCCAACCGCAGCTGATTGAGCTTGCGGGAGATTTCGGCTCCTTGCCTCAAAATCTTGTCGTCGAGCTCAAAAGACGGGAGCGGACTGAACGCGTTCATTGTGCCTCGGGCCATTCTGTCGGTAAAATCACCGATTTGCGTAATATGCCGTCATTATCTCCGATTCTCTCAATCCGGCAAGGAAAATAGAGTTAACAAAAGGTTAACGGCTTTAGGTGTCCTCGGAGGGACAGAAGACGCCGATTCTGAGGGTCATGGGAATAGGGCAGGCAGCTTTTGCACGGTAGTATTGACTGCCGTCAAAATTCGGAATTCTGCAGCAATTTCCGGGAGCTAATATCAGGAGGGGACAACATTTCCCTCCTTGTCTAAGGGACATGAACTCATCGCTTCGACCACAGTCGGTTGCCCTGCTCCATGATCTCTGCACCAAGCTCGCCTGAACAGATACGCGCGAATTCCTGCGTGTGATACATGACCCCTTCCATGTGTGCGAACAGCTGGAAGTGTGAATTCCTGAGGTAGCTGATTGCGAATTCCACGAAGGCGTCGAGGATGTAGTCCATTGGACTGAGCTGCTCGTTGAGCCTGCTGGGGTCTTGGTCGGCCCTGATGGACTCCCAAACCCGGTGGCTCCACGATCCTTCCTCGCCGTCTCCCGGCCAAAGACGGTCAGCCTCGTGGATGACCCAGACAGCGATCTGGCGCAGCAGCTCTTCCTCACCGATAAGCGCCGTGATCTTCCGGCCGTATTCGTCCACGGTCGGATCGACCTGGCGGCGTAGGACTGTCGCGCTCGGCCGCCTCGGGGTGAGTTCGGTGGAAATCAGAATGTGCGGGATACTGTAGGCGAGGTTCGATCCTGCCCGCTTGCCTCGTCCGAACCCAAGCCATGAAGGGGAGGCATAGAGGCCGTCCTGGTCTTCGAGGATGATCCTTGCGCCTGCGAGCATCTGGCAAGCGGGGGCCATCGTCCGGACCATGATCGCGTAATCTCGAACGAACGAAGGGGCTTCCGGGTGTTCGTCGCCTGCGACAATTTCGAAGTCTGGCTGCTTGATGGGCAGGGTGATCACTTCCGTTTCCGTGGAAACCGTGTCGTTGCTGCTTCCCATGCCGTTCATCCAATAGGCGAAGGCCGGGAATACGTTCGAGTTATCGATCTGGTTCAGTAGCGTTTGCATAGTCTCTCTCCCTAGTCGTCAATTCCCGGGCGCGAAGCGCCCCGCGTTCACATGAATTTTTGGTGTCGGCCGCTCGATCCTTCGGGTTTCGAAAGGTTGTAGGGCGATCCGGTTTCTGCGGCAGGCGGCCATTAGGAAGCCGAGGTGCATCTTGGGCGACCCGAACGGGCCGACAGCTTGGGCGGCTTTGCCGATCTCGTGGTTTCCCTGCGCGTCGAGCGGTATTCCGTCGAGGACTTCGAGCAGCTGCACCAGGTCACCGCGATAGTAAGGCTCGGCCAGCTTGTTCAGGGTGTCCTCGTTCGCGGCATATGGCTTCGACATACACCGGGCGACCGTGGCCCGTTCGAACTCGGACAGCTGCTTTGTTGCGAGGAACTCCGCGACGGCCGACATGCGGACAGGTCGCATTTCCTCGTGATCGGGGTGCAGGCGAGGGGTGATCATGACCGCCTCCCGATGCGAACGGTCTTGAGTTCGAGCGAGATGCCCTTCCGTTCGAGCATGCCCGCGATCCGCTTTATCCGGTCGTCGGTGATCGGCAGAAAGAAACGAGTGACTTCCTCCGCGGCACCTTTGACCACCTTCTGCTCCACCTTGGAAAGCGTCTGTTGCTGCAGGGCGTCGATCATTTGCCTGAGGTCGCCGCGCTTGTAGGGGTCCGCGATCTCGCTCAAAGCCCGTGCGTCGTTCCTCGACATGGTCTTCATGAGGCTGCCGATCTTGGCCTTCTCATCGGTGGTGGTGTTCTTCGTCGCGAGGTATGCCGCACATTCCTTCATCCACGATTCGCGCCGAACGGTTTCGGCCATGGATACTAGGGCGTCCCGGTCGATCTCGCCGGACACCTTGGCAACATCGACGATCGCTTCGAGCGCTGCGGCGTTGGCCGGGGTGATTGCAAACATGGTCTGCATGGGTGATTTCCTCTCTGGGGTTTTCTTATGGGGTAGGGGAGGGAGCCTCATGGCCTCCCCGGTAGTCAGATCGCTCAGGCTGGCATCGGCAGGAAGTTGACGAGGCTAGTGCGGTCGCTCATGCCCTCTTCGGGGAGTTCGACCCTAACGGTCTTGAGTTCCGGGTTGACGCCATGCTTGGCGAGGATGCGGGACAGGTTGCCCCAACGGAGCGGCGCTGGATCACGTCCGGCGTTCATCTCCTGGACAACGGCTTTCACCAACCGGGCTTCCCCGTCGGAGAGTGGCAGCCCATTGAGGGCGGCGATCATCTGCGGGAGGTCGCCACGCTTGTAGCGGTCGGCCAGCTCGTCCAGCTGGTGCCTGCTCCGCACTGTCATCGACTTCATGAGTTTACCGACGCGGGCTTTCTCGATCGGGCGGATCGACTTCGTGGCAAGGTAGTCGGCTGTCTCGTGCATCCGGACTTCACGAACGATCGTGTCTGCCATTGTTCGGAGCACGCCTGCTTCGATCTCTCCCGTCGCCCTGGCGGCGTTGATGATGGTTTGCAGGATTTCGATGTTGGCGGCGCTGATTGCGAAGGTAGTCTGCATTTCGTTTCCTTTCTGAGGCAAGTTGTTGATCTCGCTTGCCTAATCTTAGAATCCCATGCCGACTCATCGGCGTCCAACGAAAAATCTTAAAATCTGTTGACTAATCAAATACTTGCAGGAATTCCCCGCGCCAAATCAGCGGCTGTAAACAATCTTTTTTCGGGTAGACGGCAAAGAAAAACCCCGCTTGCGAGGCGGGGTCTGTCAGGGATCAGATGGGGGCGTTGTATCCCCATTTCCCACCGATAGGCGGGTGCGCGATAGGCGCGTCATCGGGTCCGGCGTTCCAGTCGATCCAGAGCGTCCTTTCCCACGTGATCCGATCGGATTCGGCTTTCGCCTCGGGTGTCTCAGGCTCCCAAGTGTCCACGAAATCGTTGACGCCGATCAGCGGGAGCAATTCGAGGTCGATCTTGTTCACGAAGTAGGGCCGCCCTTCGTCGTCTTGTTCGATCGTCTCTTCGTAGGGGACAAAGATGCCATCCAAGTCGAGGCCGCCGGCGCGCAGCGCCTTGAGGTCAACAATCGGAAGTCCGACGACGACACGGGGACCGTCGGGATCGAAGAACCCGATCTTGCCCTGCGTGTTGATCACTTTCCAATGCTCGCCTGCAATGGTGTCCTCGGGAGCATCCGGGTAACGGCGGACGGTTACGACGATAGCGTGGCCCTGTCCTTCCTCGGGGAGAACCGGGATCGTCCAGAATGCGATAGCTCCGTTCCGGCGTTCGGGTGGCACCATGCAGCCGATAAGGCGCTGCTCGGCGGCGTCCATGTTTGGGGAGATGTTGGCAGAAGTCCACGTGAGAACTTCGCGGCTGTTGCGGTCAAGTCCGTTGAAGTAGTGGGTGGTCATGGGTAGTTCCTTTCTATTTCGGTGCTTTAGCGGGCGCGCTGCGGCCTCGCTGGATGCGGTTGGGTGGAATTATGGCCTGCGGTAGCGGCGTGGATCGAAAACCGTGCCTGCGAGTGGCAGGACTGGTTCGCGTGGGCGAAGGCCGATGTTGAAGAGGATGTTGTGGAGGTGGGGCTTTGGCTCTGATCGCCTCCGGGCCTCTGCCTGTGCCATGCCCCAAATGAAGGCGGGTGAGACGACGTGCTCATAGAGCGGTTCGAAGTGAACAGTCGGCTCATCGAAATCGGGGACTGGAACGATTACGATGTTCCCGTCTGCGTTCACGTCGTAGTAGTTGACGGCCTCTATGGGCTGGGGTCTTTCAAAAAACATTGTTCTCTCCCTATTCCTCGGTCTTGTTGTCTTCGGCTTCGAAGAGGCCAAGCAGCTTCGCCAGCTCGGCTCGTTCGCGTGTTACCCGGTATCGCTCTCGGGCGGCCTGAACGCCTTCGTGGGCAATCTCTGCCGCCTGGACGACCTCTTTCAGTTTGCGGAAGGCGAAGTTGTGGACTTGGTATTCCTCGCCAATCCGGACGAAGTGCTCCCCTTGGTTTTCGGGGGGCTTGTCGTAGTCATGGATGGCTGCGGCGCGGTCGAACGCATCGCCCATTGCGAAGTCTGCGGCTTGCATGAGGCCGCGGAGCTCGCCAATCACGGATTCCAGTTTGTGCTCGACCGCACTCACGGCGATCTCCACGTGATCCCGTGGTGGTTTCATCTCTGGCATTTTCATCCCCTTATCTGCGGCAAATAGTTGAACTCGTTTGCCTATTGAGAGAATCCCATGCACCAACCTAACGGCGGCAACACAAAAATCGTCAAATATGTTGAGTAATCAAATAGTTGAAGGAATTCCCCGCGCCTGTTCGACGGGCGTAAACAAATTTAGTCTCCCGCTAAGAATGAAACCCTCGGCAGGTCGAGTTGCCGGGGGTCTATCGGTCGGCCGAACAGCGGATGAGGGGACGCTATGCCAACGCGATTTCGATATTCATAAGGCCAGCCCTGAACCCGCTCCCGAAATCCCCAGGCACGGTCTTGGCTTCCTGTTCGAGCATGTCGAAGCGAAGGGAACCGAAGGTGTCCGCGCCAGCTCGGATGCCCGAGAGGTAGCCCGCAAAGAACGAGGCCGACGCACTGCCGTTCGCCTTTATTGCTTCCACCTCGGCCGCCGCGATTAAGGCACGAAACCTGTGATCGCGATCCATGGGGGCTAGGGACGAGAAATCAGGCATAGGCCAACCCTCGGGACTGCATCGACGGACGCGGAGCCATCGACTGCTGCATGGTCTGCTGTCTCTGTGCCGACGGCGCAGGCGGTGCGATCCGGACGCAAGCCTCGGCAACACCACGGACTTCACCCTGACGGAAGAGGACACCTGGCATCTCATCGGAGCCAAAACGACGATCCAGTTTGCCGTCCTTATCGAGTGCGTAGGCGTAGAACATGGGGGCGTTCTTCACGCCGTCCGGCTGCGGCGGGATTTTCTCGAAAACCTGCTTACCGTCCTTGAGCGTCGGGTTTGCGCGGAAATTGGAGGCGCAGATCGCAACTCGCGTGATCGAGCCGTCGCCGTTCTGACGGTCGAGGGTGCCGACGACGGTATAGCCGAGATGGGGCATGTTTTCGACGCTGTGGCCGTTCGGCTTCACGGGCTTGAGGCGGACATGGCGGGGCAGGGCGGCAGCAAGCTCCGCGTAGGTCTTCGCGCCGAAGGCTTCCATGTCCCGCTCGGTCTTCCGGGCGACGGTCTGCGGGTGCATGTAGATTTTGAAGGGGTCGGCGGTCTTTGCCTCGGCAGCAACGCGGGCCTCATACTCAGGACGTGTCTCGCCCTTGAGCCATGCAGTCGCTCCCGCGTTCTTCTTTTCGAGTTCTAGCTTCTGCTTGATTTTCTCCTGCCAGAAATCGAGGTCGTAGTAATGTTTCGCGGCGGCTTGTGTCATCTGATCTCTCCCAATAGGTGCCTACCAAGATTCTGCCTGTCGGCGGAACCACAGACAAAGGGAAAACGATGTGAAATCAGATACATGACGAATGTCGAAAGGCTTTCAATGGCACCTTCGGTGCTTGTCAGCAAATTTAGCCAAAGCCACTTTTGCCCTATTCCCCGTCGGCACGAAAAAACCCGCCGTTAGGCGGGTCGAAGTCGTCCAGGTGGAGGGGATCAGTCGTCTCGATCCCCTGAGAACCGGGCGCGGATCGCGTAGGCGGTGATGGCCGCCTTGTTGTATCGGAGGGCTTCCTGTTCTGTCGTAAGCGTGAGCTTGCCGCAAATTCGACTGCTGCCCAACATCTTCTGACGTCTGCCTCCGGTCAAAATCCATCGGTCTTCGGTGCGCTTCCAATATGTGATGGCACCATAGGACGGTTGGGTCGCCCACTTGCTTCTCGGGCCGCCCGACCAAATTTCGAGAATTGCGCCGGCGCGATCTTCGGGTGCGATCCCCTTGCTCTCGAGCTGTTCTTCTCCGTCTCGGCTGACGACGGCAAGGAGGCTGGCCGGATCGCTGAACTTGTCGGCCGGGGATTGGCCACGGATGCTCGAGAGGAAGGCCGCCACCCGTGGCTGAGTGGACTGCTTGCCGAGTTCCGCGAGGATCATCTGCTGGTGTGTAGTGTATGCGGTCATCGATCGGCTCCCGAAGGGTAGGGGAGGGCTTCGCGCCGCTCCCCGATGTTGGCGGCTTAGGCAGCCAAGCGGGCTGCCTCTTCGGACAGCTCAACGATGATCTCGAGACAGTCCTTGATGATCGGGAAGCCTGCCTTGTGGCGGCCGATCAGTTCGAACATCTTGCCAGCGTCCAGGTATTCGAGTTCGGGAACGAAGCCGCCCTCAAACTTGATGGCGATGTCTGCAAAGGCGGTGTGGTGAGCGTCGATCTGCATCATGCGGTCGGCCGCGATGATGGCGAGGGCCAGCCCTTTGGCGTTGCATGGGAAATGATGCCAGTTGCTGATGACGAACTCGGATTTCTGTTCGTTATAGCGGGCGACTTCGATTACGATTTTCTGCATTTTAGTTCCCTTCTGGACCGCAAGTTGTTGATCTCGCTTGCGTATTCTCAGAATCTCACGGGAACCCATCGGCCACAACAGGCCGACAATAGAAAAGTGAATGTAATCAGATAGTTGAAAGATAAAGGCCCGCAAAAGCGAGCCTTGTAAACAAACTTTTTTCTTGTGATCGCCTGGCTGTCGGCCGATCAGGGGAGGGCTTCCGCCGCTCCCCTTTGAGTGTTGACAATTAGGCTGTCGCCCGTGTCGCCGCTGCGCCGGCGTTGTGGAGACAAATGGCCGCCTCAATGATCACTCCGTTCGCATCCCTAAGAATACGAGCCGCGTCAATCTGCGCCTGCAGGTGGTCGAGGGCGGCTTTCGCCTCGGCCGACAGGAGGCTGAAAACCTCGTCGTCCTGGATTCGGGTATTAGGGCCAGCAAGGGTGCGGAACTTCCGGAATGCCTTGTCGATCTCGCCCTCGATGTCTTCGAGGATGGCACGGCGATCACGGTTGAATTCGGAGACGCGGGCCTTGAGACGGAAGGGGTTGTCGGTGCGATCCCGCAACCGGGGATGCTTCCAACGCTGTTCTTCCATGCGTCCGCGTTTCGCCTCTTCGACCACATGGCGCGGGGTCGGCACGAACGAGACAATGCGGTTTCCCGTGACGGGATCGGTGCGAAGTGTCCTGGCATCCGATGCCATAACCATGTCATCGGAAAGGGGAATGTCTGCTGCCTTCGGCGGCACGTAGGCGACGGCCCGCCTTTCCGTGATCGTCTGGGCCTTCGGTCGGGCGGCCATCTCTTCGAGAGAAATCGGGGCGGTTCCGGTATGGTGAACGTATTGAGCGACCACAAATGGCTTTGCCTTGGTCTTCTTCTTCTGACGCGGAAGGTCGTGCTTGGCGACATTGCGGGCCAGCGCCGACAGGCTGACACCGAGGATTTTCGCGATCTGGACGGCGGGCACCTTCTTGGCGCGGAGGTCCGCGATGATCTTCATGTTCTCGGGGGTGAATACTTTGGTTTTCTTAGGCATTTTGTTCCTCTCTGGATTGGCAGCTCGTTGATCTCCTTGCCTATTGTCAGAATCCCACGAAAACCGATCGGCCACAAACGGGAAAATGCCGATAGTTATTTGTATTCAAAGCCTTGAGCTAATTGCCCGCGCAGAATATCGCGTTGTAAACACATTTTTTTGTGGGGTCGTCCTGGTGATCGGCCGACAAAGAAGACCACGCTTGGTCCGCGGGATTCTGGTGCTTATGCGATCCTGATGGACATTCTGCCGCCTTATGCGATTTAGGCGGACAGGGGAGGCGGATCGGGGCAGCTTCCGCAAACCCATCGTCGCCCTATTCCCGCATTGGTCATCGTCCCACCGGGCGCGAAGCGCCCCCGCGTCGGACAGCAAAAACCCCGCGTGGTCGGCGGGGTTTCGGTCTTCGGTTGAGTGTTGACAATCAGGAGGCGGCGCGGGCCTCGGCAACTCGCTCGTCCGCATCTTCAGCGACCCGTTGGGTGTCCCGATACCATTCGGCGATCCGAGGGTCTAAGCCGTCTCGTTCGTCAAGAATAAGCTCTCGATCGTTCTCGTCCTCAGTGTCGAAGATAGCGAAAGCCCGGACGCTTCGGCCGTCCTCGCTCAAGCTGGCATGAAGGAAGAATTCGCCTCCGGCTCCTCTTTCGACGGCAAAGCCTTCGTAGTGAAGCCAGGTGTCTGGGGTAAGAGTCAACGTCATATCCGGTTCCTTTCGGTGTTGATGGCCGATCAAGTCGGCATCCCTCAATGGGGGAACGATAACCGGAGGTGGGGAGGGCTTGCCGTCCTCCCCGGGATTCGCGACTTAGGCAGCCCTCTTCACGTGAAGGCCGGACAGTGCGGCCTTGGTGATGATCTCGGCTTGCTTCTCGGTGACGATCAGTTGCGTGCCGCCACTGTGTCCGGCACGGATACCCACGCGGTTGACATGGACAAGGTGCCAACCTGCAGCCCCGCGTTCGATCCGAATGGCTGTCGTTGTCATCGGGTATCGGTAGGACATCGCGGGTCCGCTCGGGCAGTAGAACGCCGCGGCTCCCTTCCGGTGGCTCTTGGGAATGCCGCGGGCCTCGAGCAACTGCTCGGCCTCCTTGGCGACTTCGTAGGCGGCGAATGCCCGGAGCGTGTTAGCCCGGGCTTTGCCGTTGGCCGCCGTGAATGCTGCTTCGATCTTCTCTCGATTGGGTTCTGTGATGCTGATTTTCATATCTCGGGTTCCTCTTCCCTCTGGGGTGGTTTTCTTATGGGGTAGGGGAGGGAGGCTTTGGCCCTCCCCGGTGTTGGCGACTTAGGCGGCGCAAGAGTAGGCGTCGAACTCGTAGTCCATGTTGCCCGCGAGCTCCTCGGCGGCAGTCATCAGCGCGGACATGGTGTCGTCGAGGTAGGATTGGAGCTCTTCGGCTTTTTCGATGTCCTCCCTGATCTTCTCGATCTTCCGGTCGGTCGCTTCCTTGGCCTTCTCGATTTTGCTGTCGAAGGATTTCGAGATTTTCTCTTTGTCGGCTTCGGTCACTGCCTCATCTTCGAGGGCCTCGTCTCGCTGATCGTTGAGCTGCTCGATCGTGTCATCGAGTTCGCTTTCCAGATCGCTGATCTTCTCTTCCAGTGCGCTGATCTCGTTGTATACGCCCTCGTCCTTCATCTCTTCGATCTTGAAGGACAGCTTGGCGATCTGTTTGCAGATGGAGATGGTTATCTTCTTGGTCATGAATTCTTCCCCGTATTTTTGGTTTTCTAGGCAGTTAAGTCTTTGATCTCCTTAACTGTTACCAGTGTCTCACGGCCCCTGATCGGCGTCTATCAAAAAATCGTCAAATCTGTTTACAAATCAGATACTTAAAGGAATTCACCGCGCCAAATCTGCACTTGTAAACAAATTTAGTTTTGGGGTCGTCCTGGCTATCGGCCGACAAAGAAAAACCCCGCTCGGCGGCGGGGTCTGTCGTCTTCGATTGAGTGTTGACAATTAGGCGGCCGCCCGCGCTCGCGCCGCCTCCCTTGTGGAGGGCAGCCCCCAAGGGCGGAAACCCAAGGACGGGAGCTCGTTGCCTTCCTCTGTGTGGGGCAACGGCGTTGTCGAAAGAAGCCGCCAGTTGCCGCTCAAGCGGCCAATCGTTGCGAAGATGCTCCCCCCGCTGATGCCTGGGATTACCCAAGTGGCCTTTGCGTCCTCGCGCTGAGCGGCGGTCATCCGATCCCAACGGGATTCGAGATATTCCTTGCCGTCAGCAAGTTTGGAAACGAAGTCGTTGATCTCGTCGCGGATTTCGTAGGCGACATCCCGGTCTCTAACCGCAAGGGCTTCCCGCTCGGTTTTCGAGATGGTCCGGACGGTCTTACCGTCGATCCGGATCAAGATTTCCGAGAAGGTGAGCATGGATGCGTCGAACGACGCCACGCACAAGTTGATGGCGGAGAACTCGTAGCTGTGTGTGATCGTGCCATCGGCAGTCGAGCGGGTCATTATGCGGGCTTCGGTCGTCATCGGGGAATTCCTCTCCGGGTGTTCTGGTCTTTGGACTGAGTGTTGACAATCTGGAGGGTGGGGAGGACAGCAAGCCCTCCCCGGTGTTGGCGACTTAGGCGGCAGCCTTCAAAGGGCCGACCTCTTCGCGGAGTGCCGCCCGGATGCTGTCCTGAACGTGCGCGGCCTTCCCGATTTCTTCGACCGTCATCTCGGCTTTGAACAGGTCAACGGATTTCTTTTCGATGTCCAAGAGCCGGACGCCGATCCAGTTTGGGTCGCGAGGGATTTCGCCGCTCTTGGGGTCGTATGTCGCGTATTCCTGATAGAGCTCGCCGTCCAACTTGAAGAGGACGTGGGCGATATGCTCTTTGCTCTTGCTTTTCCCGACAACCTTCGTGAACGTCTCGATCAGTTGGAAACCGGACTCGACGCGCTCGGCGGTCTTGGCCGCTTCGCGGTTGGCAGAGAGGGCGCGGGCGGCCGCCTTCTCGGCTATCTCTTTCTCGGCGCGGGAGTATTCGAACTCGCGGCTTTCAATCTTCTTGGCGATGTCGCGGACGGCACCAGACCACTCAGCCCGAGGATGGATGATCTTTTCACGGATGCCTTCGATGCTGTCGGCAAGTGCCTTGGCGAGCCAGTAGTCTCCGCTCACCATGCAAAACGGAATTTCGCGGTTGGCGCTATCTGCGTAGTAGGCCTCTTCGGCAGTATCCGCGACCGACTTCGTGATCTCGGCAAGTTCTGCAAGGTCGGCATGAATTGCGGTCAGCTTGGCGGTAACATCTGCGGCAAGGACGGTCAGAGCGGTGTTGTTCATCAGAATTTCCATGGTGTCTTTTCCCCGTATTTTGACTTTTTCTTCTCAGCCAGGAAACTGTGTAACCAGTTGATCTCCTTAACTAAACCTATCTTCTCATAAGTATTTACGGGCGGCAATACTCTAATAAATTGACAAAATCCGAAGTCGTCGCAAACACTAAACTTGGTAACAAATTTTTTTATCGCTGATTTATTTCTTTATGTTGCCAGCAGATAAACAAAAACCCCGCTTGCGAGGCGGGGTCTGGTCTTCGTCCCTAGTCCCGAAATCCGGGTTTCAGGCAGCGAGGGCGCGGAGCTCTCGGGCCGTCATCGCCTTGGACGGCTGGGGTGGTGTCCAGGCGTCGATGATCTCAGCCATGGTCGGCAGCTCGGCAAACCGTGGCAGCTCAAATTCGTTGACGAAGATTGGGTCGCCTCCGGGGGTCTGCGTCATCCAGTCGGCATAGATCGCGAAACCGTCCAGGTCGTCGCCGCGTAGTCGGGCGGCCTTGAGGACGAGGGGAGGGAGGCCGATAATCGGATTGCCGTCTCCCTCGTCGATCGTTGTCGTCGGGTTGGCGGCTTCCAGTTTCCAACCGTCAGCGTCTCGGCGGGCCTTCACGAAAATGCCGCGGCCTTCGGTGTGGGTGTCGGGGGCCGTCCAGTAGGCGAGCGCGCCCACGGTTTCCAAGGCGGTGATCCCGGCCTTCGTCAGGCGGGCTTCAATGGCGGCGATCTTGCGGGCGAATGCGATGGTCATTGGTGATCCTGTTCGGGTGAGTGTTGACAATTAGGCGGCCCGTCGGCTCTCGGCTTCCAGTTCTTCGAGAAAGGCTTCCGCTTCGTCCTCCGTGACGAAGGTGTCGAGAACGCGCCATGCAGCGGCCAACTCGTAGGCAGCTCGGGTGCCTTTGTCGGAGCGAGCGCTTCGAATGAGGGCTTTGATCGTCTTCACTGGAAAGCCCTCAAGGGCGGCAACAATCTCGTTGATTTTCTCTTCGTGGGTCATCTGGTGGTTCTCTCCCGGTGTTCTTTTTGTCGGCGGCAGTGGGGAGGGCTTGACGTCCTCCCCGGGTGTTGGCGGCTTAGGCGGCTTTCTTCCTCCGCTTCCTCTTGCTGTTGAGGTAATCGAACCACATGTTCTCGCGATATGCGTTCGCGATCTCAGCCATCTGATCGGCGTCGCCGTAGGCCAGAACCTTCCAGGTATTGTCGTCCGTCGTCATGCCGGACATGGTTGCCCGCACGGTCTCGCCTTCGGGGTGGCGGAGCGCTTTGATCTCGATCGCCCACTTGTCGTCGGGTCCGATGTTGTGAGTTACTTCCATTCTATAGGCGGTCAGCAGTTCGGCGGCGATCGCCTTGAGTTCACCGTCTGCGGTGTGGGATTGGACGCGGGCCTTGGCCTTGTGCATCGCATCGGCAATCGAGTGGATCGCCATCTTGCCGACGCCACCCTGTCTGACATGGAGGCGGGTCGTCTTGTCGAAGTGAACGGTGAACACGCAGGGCGAAACGTATCCCTTGAAGTCGAAGAGGGCGTCTGAGTAGGTCTTGATGTCGGTCATTTCTGATCCCCTATTTGGCGTTAAGTCGTTGATCTCCTTAACTGTTCTTATCTTCTCATGCGGCCTGATCGGCGGCAATCAGAATATCGCAAAATCTGTTTACAATTCAGAGACTTAAAGGGATTTCCCGCGCCAATTCAGCAGATGTAAACATATAATTTTTTCTGCCAAAGGAAGGGGCATGACGGCATAGAAAACCGCATGATTTGGCAGGGCGCGGTGGAAGATCGAATGACGGGCGGGCAGGGCGATCCTTGCACTTGCGCCCGACTGTGAGGCTTTAGCCGAACGAAGGAAACGGCCCCACGCTCCGGCCTTGCGGCTCTGGCGCGGACGGAAGAGGCGGGGGAATAGGGACGAACAGTCCAGGCGCGGCGCAGGCGGTGCGGCAAAACATCCGCCACATCCCCGCAGCCTTTCCCTAATACCCTAAAAAAGCAGATCGTAGGGTAGCGTATCTAAAAGCTACGCCTTCGGCTCGTCGCCAAGCCCCTTGGAAATATCCCTCGCCACCACGACGAGATTCCAAGCGAGTTCATGAGATGCAATGAGGTGATCCAGCAAAGGAGCTGAGAACAGCACGTAGGATTGAGCGTGGTCCGCCTGAACGCCGTCCTTGCTGGAAAGCTCCAATCCAATTGCAGACATACGCCTAGCGGCCTCTGTGGCCTTGTGGAGCAGCTGCGCCAACTCGTCGGCCTGCTGAACGAGCAAAGAAGAAAGTTCGCCGCGATCCAATCGGGCAAGCTCTCGATCCTGCTTCCATTTTTCCATATCGACAACCGTCATCATGGGGAGGCTCCTATGCCGGGAAGTCGTGGAAGTCCGGCAGCTCGACGAGATCAACGCAGTTGTCGCCTCCCCGGTTTTCGTTCTTAGCCGCCAAGTCGAGGGCGCACGTGGCCTGCATGATCAGACCGACGGCCTGATTGAGCTTCGCATTGGCGTCGAGCATCAGGCGATAGGTGTCCGCGTCGATGGTGTCCAGGTTGCCCACTGCGTAGTTATGGACCTGCTCGGTGGAGATGATCACTTCGAGACTGGTCTTCCCGATCTCGTGCATCATCGTCTCGATCTCGGTTGCGTGGGCAAGCCCGGTCCAAGTCGCCACGGCCACCTGACGGGCGTGCAATCGGTCTGCCAGGTTGATGACATTGCTTTCCATAGGCGGTCCCTTTTCAGGCTGCATTCAGGAGATTGTCGATGTGTGCGAGGCTGCCGCGCATAATGACGGCGAAACCCTGTTTCTCGAATTCCGAGTTCAGTTTCAGAGGCTCTCCACCAGTCGTTGCCGACTGCGTTTCAAAAGCCTTCCGGCTGTCGTTGTAGGTGAAGCCGCCGAATTGCCTCGCAATCGTGCGAATGGTCGTCTCATTCGGCGTTCCACCAAGGCTCTCGAAAGCCTTCCCATCGACGATCGCACGGAACTCAAAAGCGCCTTCACGGGTCTGATAGAAAATGACTTCGAGAACCCTCATCAGCGCCTTCCAACTCAATACTCGCAGCCCCTATAAAATAGGACCCAACGGGTTATCTAGTCAACTGTGATTTTTGCAAGCCAAACCCACTAACTGGCTGGAAAAAATCACAAATTCAGGCTTTCGTTAACTGAATTTGCAGATACCCGGAAAAATTGAATCAGGACCAGCCGAAAACCGTTGACGAGTGGAATCGAGCCCGGCACGGTAAAACCCGTTTTTATAGGCCTTGGCCCTCCCTAATCCCGATGGATTGCGGAGCAGAGAAGGGAGAAATGACATGACCAGACTGCTGATGGTCCTCGGTCTTGTCGCAATCAACCCGCTTGCATGGGGTTGGTATGGTGGCTTCAAGGCGAACGCCGAATGGCAGGCGCAGGGCGTCAAGGAAGCGCGGGAGCGGAACTATCCCGTCGTCTGTGGTGCGTATTTCGACACCTCCCTGTGGGAGCGTTGGACAACGCCGCGCTGGTGGGAAGCCAGCTGGTGCGAAGATTACAAGGAGCGCCTGTGATGAGAACACTGATCATGCTCGGCCTGCTGGCCTTCAATCCGATCTCCATGGGTGTGTGGGGCGGCGTAGCGTGGCGGAACGACTTCAACGCTTCGCTGGCGAAGGCGTATGCCGACCGGAACTTCCGTGAGGAATGCCCGCGCTACAAGGCGGCGTCCACGTGGGAACGGTGGACCGATCCCCGCGTCAACAATCTCGGTTGGTGCGAAGACTACCTGGAGCGCATCTGATGAGAACTCTGATCATGGTCGCCCTGCTGGCCTTCAACCCGATCACCTTGGGCGTCGTCGGCGGTGTCAGTTGGCAGCGTGATTTCGACGCCTCGCTTGCCAAGGGCTACGCCGAGCGGAACTACGCTCGGGTCTGCCCGGAATACAAAGCGGCGTCCACATGGGATCGCTGGTTTGACGGCAACATCCGCCTGATCGGCTGGTGCGAAGATTATCTGGATCGCGTGTAAGCGAGCCGCAGAAGGGAAGGGGTCTCATCATGGCAACCAATGCAGAAGGCGTCGTCGTTCTCGGGTTCTTCGCGCTGATCTCCACGCCCATCGTGGCTGGCATGATCGCGACGAACGACTTGCAGCACCGGGCCGTCGTTGAGGTGCAGGAGCGCATCTTCGTGACGGCCTGCACCAGCTACAAGGAGGCGACGACTTGGGAGCGTTGGACCACTCCGGTCTATTGGAAATTCGGTTGGTGCGAAGACTACCTGCACCGCATGTAAGGGAAGGGCATCGAAGATGAACGCAGTCGGCAATCTGATCCGTGGCACCGCCGCCCTCGGCGCTCTCGCGATCCTCACGGGCGCGGTCGTCCTGAATCCGCTCGTTACGGGCTGGATGGGCGGCTACGTCGCCAACGCGAAGTTTCAGGAGCAGGGTGTTGAAGAAGCCCATGAGCGGTATTTCCGCACCCTCTGCACGGACTACTACAATGCTTCGTATCTCGAGCGTTGGACGAGCCCCCGGCACTTCGGCAATGGCTGGTGCGCGGATTACAAGCACCGCCTCTAAGGGCAAACCTCGAAACGAAAGGGTGGCAAATGTCCGAACTTCCCGACAACATCAAGGCGCTTCAGGAGAAGTTCCGCCCTCGTTTCGAGGCGCAGACGGCCCGCATGGCGTCTCTTGCGGCAGCCTCGCTCGCGGCCGAACTCGCCAATGCCGAGGTGACCCACGACCTTCCCATTGAAGAGGGCCTCGCCCTCCTTGCCGCCGAAGCGGAAAAGAACTCGTAGTCCCGCCGCACGGCCCTACCACCACCTGAAACCCGCCCGACGACGGCGGGTTTTCGATTCTTGGAGCGACAACATGACCGACGACGAGAAGACAGCCCGGATCAGAGAATTGAACGACGAGCTGCGGACCAAGGGCCGAGCGCTCAACGGACGGGTCGTCGTCATGGGCGGCCTCACCAATGATGACCGCGAGAAGCATCACCGCGTCTTCGAAGCCGTCGCCAAGTTCGACGCATGGACGACGGGGGACGATCCCTATGGCGAGCACGATTTCGGCAAGGTGGAGGTCGAAGGTGAAGCTTTCATCTGGAAGATCGACTACTACGCTATCGGAGACGAGGCCCATGGCTCTGAGCATCCGGAGGACGCCAACGTGACGATCAGGGTGCTGACGCTCATGTATGCGGAAGACTACTGAGGATTCGGAATCTGACCACGGCCGACATATATTCGGTGGCGCTGACAGTATCGAGTAGCGCCATGGCCAAAACCCCGAGATCGAAGCCACTGCTGCGGGACACCGACGCGCCGATCCGCTCCCGGCCGCGCAAGCCACGCGATCCGGCGCAACCCCGTTTATTGCTCGATCCGATGCCCGCCCGGGTGGAACCCTGCCTCGCCCTGCTCAAGCCAAAGCCGCCGCATGGTCCGAGGTGGTCCTACGAAATCAAATGGGATGGCTGGCGGGGAGCGATCCACATCGAGCCGTCGGGCGTGGTCCGCATCCTCACGAGGAGCGGCCACGATTGGACACGCCGTTTCCCTACTATCGCGGAAGGGGCGAGGGGGCTTGGTCTTGCCTCCGCGATCATTGACGGCGAGATCGTCCGATTCGATGAGCAGGGGAGGTCGGATTTCAGCCTCCTGCAGCAATCTCTTGGCGGCCGCGGCGGCAAGCATCCGGCAACCGATGTCGCCTTCGTCGCGTTCGACCTGCTATATTTGGACGGCCAGGACCTCCGAACGACGGAATTGGAAGTCCGCCGACACAAACTGCGGGAGCTGATCCCGGCCGACGATCCGGTGATCCGCTTCTCCGAGGATTTTGAGATCGTCCCCGGCGAGGTCGATGCCGACGACCTCTTCACCGTGGCCTGCCTTCATGGCCTTGAGGGCATAATCGCCAAGGATCGGAATTCGATCTACCGATCTGGCCGCCTCGGGGATTGGTTGAAGATCAAGTGCATCCAATCCGACGCCTTCATGATCGTCGGCTACGAGCCGTCCATGGGAGCCTTCGGCGGCTTCGCGTCGCTGCTGCTGGCTGCGAGGAAGGGCGACGACCTGGTGTATGTCGGGAGTGTCGGCACAGGCTTCAAACAACGGGACGCCGAACGCCTCCGGGTGCAGATGGACAAGCTGCCATGGAAACGGAAGGCCCCGCCCGTCCCGTATTCCGGCAAGCGCAAGGTGGTCTGGCAGCAGCCGACACTCATTGCCGAGATCGAATATCGTGGGTGGACGGCCGACAACAAGCTGCGCCACTCGTCTTATAAAGGACTGCGGGAACGGCAAGAAAACGCGGATGTCTTCGAGATCAAAGAGTAGGAGTCTCTTTGCTCAATTAGACTTGCTGACCCAATCAGGCCCTGGACCGACAGGGAACTTCCATTCATAGCCCGTTTTGGCTCTGAGCCGACCGAGTATTTTCTGGAGGCGTTCGTGCATGTGTGCGTCGAGGAAGGTCACCAGTTCGCCCCACTCGTCTCTTCCACCCACGTAAAGACCTAAGCTCATCTGCAAATTGATGCGAATTTCGGTGTCGTCAAAATCAAACCGGACGCCACTGCTGATCGTGTCATGACCGCCGTTGTGAGCATAACGCTGGTGGCGCATCTCGATGAGATCGTCGTGAACAGCCTTTAGGTGGGCAGGTATCTGGTCCTCTGCGACGCCACTCGCGCCATTCCCGCTTACGAATAGACGAGAGTAAGTGACAACAAACGCGGTCGTCAGCATTTCTTGCTCCATCAGAGCCTCGGTCGTCACATCGAAATTGGCATTCCGTAGGCGATGGTAGATGTAGCTAAGGCTTGCCGTAGTCGGGATAGCGTTAACCAGCCTGATCAGGCCTTTGATGTCGTTGTCTGCGATCTGCAAGATATTGCTACCCTGCTGCTTACGGGCTTCAACGGCTTCGAGATACTCTGGTGGCAGATGTTTGAAGAGCTCTTCGGGGACGTAAACATATTTGTCGTCTTCCCAAATTACTGGCGGTGAGTTTTCCATTTCTATACACCTGTTGCTGCCGCCGCGGAAATCGCATAACGCGGATTATGGAACATTTTCAACAAGTTAGCGATTCCGCCGACGAAGGCGAAGTTAAATCCAAAGCACCAAAAACGCCAGTGCGACACCAAAAAAGAAACCCGCGCCGGAGATCAAGACAGCGCGGGTTTGAGGTTGGCCGTCCGAACGACCTTGGGGGATGTGGGGAGGAGAGGAAAACTCAACCCACAATCAAAGTGTGCTCATCGGCTCTGCCGGCGGCAATCGATATTTTCGCCATCAGGCAAATTGCAACTCGGCCACGATCAGAAGCAATGAAGGCGGCAGGACAGCAGTATCCATTTCCAGGAACTCGCCTTCCGCCATGGCCAACGAACCGCATCGACAAACTTCAACCACGGGACATTATTTGTCCCGTCAGGATTTTCTTCATTATGGGAGTTGAAATCGCCCGGGGCTGAGCATAGATTTCTATCCAGGCCACAAGAGCTGTGGTCGAGAGGAGCTTCCTATGAGCGAGACTTGGAGCACCATTTCGAAGCATGCCGTAATACGCGCACGCCAGCGCGGTTACAGCCGACACGACATCACGTTCGTGATCGAGCATGGCACTGAGGTGCCGGACGGCTTCTTTCTTCGTGAGAAAGACGTCCAGTCGATGATTCAGCGCAAGGAGCTGCCGAGCAAGAGGCTCGCAGAGCGGGCAATCAAGCTCGCCGGCACCTTCGTTCCGATGACTACAGACGGCTGCGCCGCGTCCGTGTATCGCCCGTGCGCGCGAAAGTGCAAACACCTGCTCCACGGTCGGTATAGCGCCGGTCGTTCGTATAAAAGAAAGGGACGCCAATGAACGACAATTTGAGCAGGGCCGAAGTCGAAAAACGCTGGCGACAGTTCTGGGATGATCACAGGGATTTCGACCCGCCTTGCGTCCGAGCTATCTTGCACGACCTATTGGAACGCTTGCCATTCGTGTTTGACTATGACGCCGTGCGAGAAGGCCTCATAAGCATGGTGAAAGAAAGCGGGGCTGAGCTTCCATCTGATATCGACGGTCTAAGCGTGGATGAGCTGCCGGTCACTTCGCTGGCGAAGCTGCCGATTTACCGCAATTATCTGGCTTTGCGCGCCTACGCATTTTACGGCCTGAAACTGGACGACGCCGATCTCGAACCCCAAGATTGGGAAGCATTCGTCGAGCAAGAAGATTTGGCAATGCTCCCTCCACAGTGGCTGCGGGATGAGGACTTCAAACGGTCCTTTGCGGCAGTGCGGGCTCGCCAAAAGCTGGATCACCCGGAATGGCCAGTAGGCCTTACGGCAGACGAACTCGCTGCGCTGGCGGGCGTGAGCCGCAAGAGCGTCCTGAATTTGCTAGCGCCCAAAGGCGGTGGGACTTTCGACACTAGAGCAGACGGCAGCATAGGTGTGGAGAGCGCTCGGCTTTGGCTGGAACAGCGGCCCGACTTTCGGCCGTCAGTATGGCACCTTCAGGAAGAACTCGCTCTCCGGCGTCCCGATGAGGAGGATTTCATCGACGGCATACCCGTTTGGGTCCCGGTGGCGAAGGACGGAACATGGTTTTCGCCGGAGCATGCAATGCCTGACGGACTCTTCTACGTCACCTGCGCCAAACACAAGGGGGAGGAAACGTTTGAGGACTACTGGGAAGCACTTCGCTTCCTCAGCCGGGCGGCCTCGCCGCGATGGCGCTGCCTTAACGAAGCCGGCCAATGGTACCTGAAACCCGCAGCCCATTGGGACAGGAAGACACGGCAGGAAATTGAAAGCCTGATTGAACAGACAGAGGAATAACGATCGAAGAGGAGGAAGGCATGAACAATAATAAAGGTATTCCGGACCAGTTCGTCTTCACCAAAATGCAGACCGACGCGGGTGAGGATATCCACGCTATCCGTAACCGCAAGGAACTGGAGCGGATGGCGGGCGGCACCTTCTGGTGGGGCATCGGCGAGTCAAAGGGGCGTGCGATCGAAACGATGCGTCGCACGGTCTCTCATCCAGAAGCGCTGTTCAGCCTGATGCCTTCGCGTCCCAGTCCCCAATCGCGCGAGCCAGGAGAAGTGTTTCTCTGGCAATCGTTCCGAACACCGCAGGGCGAGCGTCCCTTGCCGCCTCATGTCATCGTGATCTCCGGAGGCACTAGAAACGGCACGCCTAAGACGCGCTACCATGCGCTCGTCTGTGCAAGCCCTTCGTCGATTCTAATGAATGGTGGCGGGAGGATCGACGCAGCGAAGCTGATCAACATCGGAGAGAGTGGGCGGCCCGTCGGCTCCTCGCAGGTTACCGCGGTCGTCAGGCATTCTTCAGGGACCGCCGTCTTGGGCTCGCGCCCTTACGAAATCGCCGCGCGCGCTACGCTTGAGCCGCCATTCTTCGCCGACCTGACAAACCCCCGAACGCTGTCGGCTGCGGAGCTCCGATTGCTCTACGACGTCGGGGGTGGCGGCAAAAACGTTGAAGACTGGCTCGCTGTCACAAAGCAGTTGCGACATCTCTAAAGTAGTGCAGGAAGATCAATACGGTTGGCTGCTGATCCTCAGGGATATTTCGGCTGGACAAAACGGCCTCGGATTGCTGGCGTGCGGCCTTCAGCTCGACTTCATCCGGGCTTTCAGGAAGCGCTCTAACGGGGCGGACATGCGCCATCACGAGGCTGCCAATGCATCTCGATGGCAACGAGAACATCGACTTCGACATGCTCGCTTCGGCGATCGACAGCAACGGCCATTATGAGATCGGAAACATCCAGCTCGTCTGGAGCTGGAGAGCGCGAAGGATCGGTTTGCATGGGGCGAAGTCGACATCGAGCCAGAGGCGGCACCTTGAATGCGAGTCACTCATGCATTTTTCACTGATCGCAGCTTAGCAGCTTCGCGCTGATGATCTTCCATCCTCTGCTGCATCAGCAGAAGTTGAAGCTTTGCCCGTTCAACCTTCCTCTCTTCGAGGCGTGCACGTCGGCTGTCTCGCCACGTGCAAAACCAGCCGAAGATGACCAAGGCTGGAAGGATACCTCCCATCCAAAGCGGCACTCGAAGGTAGCTGTGGGCAGCGAGTACAATTAGGCCGTAACCGCCGATCACAATAACCCCGGCAATGGCCTTGGTGATTATCTCATGGGCGGTGACTGGGCGGCCTAGAAAAAGCTGGCCCAGAAGTCCGCCTGTGAAATTAAGAATACCCATGGCGATCAAGACGGCGAGCGAAATCGTGATGATCCCGATCCCCATGACCAAGTAGACAACTAATATCATTTGCGAGCCCCGAAACACGTGAATGCATTAAGCAGGCCCGGAGTGGGCGGACACTTAATGATTCTGCCGATCGACGGGGAAATTGGTTAGCGGGGTAACCAAATGCTTATCTACGCTGATAAAATGCCCTCTTACGCCATCAGGCAAATTGCAGGTCGGCCACGATCAGCAACAACGACGGCGGCAGGACAGCCGCATCCATCTCGAGCGCCACCCCGATCTCTCCCAAGGCGGCCCACAGCTCGGCCGGGGCATTCGGATCGTCGGGAGAAAGCCAGCGGCCTGCACCCTCAGACGAGAAGCCGGAATCATGAATGACACGGGCGATCTCGTCGGCGCGATCCTGCTCCATGTTCTCGGGAGTGGTGACAGCAAGAAGGTATCGGCCGCCGCCCTGCTCGGCCCAAGAAAGCTCGGTGATGTTCATTCTGGCTTCCTTCCGATTTTCTCGCGCTCGATCGCTGCGGTGATGTCTTCTTCGGGTGGCAATCCGTGTTCCGCCCTGATCCGGGCGATCCGCATCGTCTGCGCGCGATCCCATTCCATAAGTTGCTCAAAAACCTCTTCGGAGGGCATACCTTCGTTCGGCGGAATTCGGGAGGCTTGCTCTTGCTCCCATGCCGCCGCCTGGTCGGCCGACATTTCGCCGCGGGCGATCCGCAACATGACCTCCTGCACGTCCTCGGGGACCTCGTAGCCGGATGGGCGCGAGTTGGCGACGGCATCCGCAACGATCTGCTCGGGAGTCGGATCGAAAGGCTTACGCGACATCAGAATCTCCGTGATCGACGCCATAGCCGATCTTCTCGAGCTCGTCGGTGATACGATCCCGGCCGTCTGGACGCGGCTGCTCGGCGCTGACGAAGTGATCCGGCGTGTGGGCCGTGTATCCGGCCTTCTCGAGCGCCATGGTGATCTCTTCGATTTCGAAGTCCCAGAAGCCCTTGGTGCGAAGCAGGAATCCGACGTCTTCGGTGTCCGACCAATCGAGATGAACGGTTTTCATGATCAGTCTCCAAGCTCGCGATAGTGGCCGTCGAGGACGATCCCGCAAAGCCTGTCGGGGACACCTTCGACATAGAGGCCGTTTTCGACAAGCGCGATCTTGAGGACGAGATCGCGGGTCGCCGTGATCAGCTGGCCGTCGTTGTTGAGGATGACCGGGAAAACGTAGCTGCAAACACGATCGTCTTTGGTGTCGTAGGTCGCCACGATGAAGGCGGCAAAGCGCTTCCCGATCTGCGGCCTGTCGAAGATTTCGAGGCTGCACTGATAGGGCCCCGAGCAATTGGTCGTCCAGGAGCCGTCGAAGGCCGTCTCGATGCGATCTCCCCCGCCTGCGAAGGCAAGCGAGGGGAAGAGGGCGAGGGCTGCGAGGATGGGGAGCGCTTTCAATGAACGCCGCCCTTCATAATTTTGTCGACGGTCGCAATCGCCATCCATGCGGGGATATCTCCTCTATAGACCGCCTCAAGAACCGACATTACCGTGTTGAGTTCGCCTTGGTGGTTGAGGCGATCTGCGGCGGCGGCATTGTTGATCTTCTCAATCTGCCCACGCAACGCCGCGCTAACGGCCTGCTCCTGCTTGAGCTGAACCGCAAGCTCTTCCAGCTGCGTAGCCGCACCCGCGGCCCTTTCGACAAGCGCCGGATACTCTTTGATCTGGCGGAAAGGGTTGTTCGTCATTTCGTGGCTCCTGCCTGATTATCGGTGTGTTGACGTGGGACGGCCTAAGCCGCCGCGTCCGTGTCATCGTTGGCGGCGTTCTGCTTCGGCACTCCGTAAAGCTCGCGCATGCGATCCTTTGCGATCTGGTCGGCTTTCTCGGCGTGGGACAGCGCGGCCAGCAGCTCGAGGCGGACAGTTTCGGGAACGTCGGCCGCCTGTGCCTGCGAAAGCAGTCCGCAAGCCGTGCTGATGATGTCGGCCATCGCGCCGCGCATCTGGCGAAGGTCGGAAAGCTGTTCTGCGATGTGCTGCCGGGGGAACTTCGTCGTCGTCATGCTCTGCTGTCCTCTGTTCTCGGTATTAGGGGAGAAGGTCTTTCGGGGCTGGAAACGGGGAAGCTCAAATGCCGACTAGGGTGACGGCCCGCCTGCCCGCTCTCTGATCCAGTCCATGGCCCGCTGCGCCTCGGCCGCCGCACGGTAGAAAGCCCGGTTGTCCGACTTCAAAACCTTGATCCACGAGGCGATATATTCCGGATGACGAAGGTCGCCTTGCACGCCGAATTCCAGTGCGAGGAAGGCTGCGCAAAGCTCGGCAATCATCTCTTCGAAAATGTAAGCATCGTCTCCGAACTTCCGGCCGAACTGGCGGTTAAGTCGGCTCTCGTGGCCCGTGCCGTGGCCGCCGATCTCGTGAAACGCCGTCGCCTTGTAATGCGCCAGACTCTCGAAAGATTCGGGGACGGGCATCGTCACTGCGTCGATGTCCGGACGATAGATCGCCTTGTCGCCTCCGTGGCGCAGCGTCACGCCGACGAGCTGCGCGAGATCGACAATCTCGCTCGGGATTTCCGACGGCTTCGCCAGCCCCGGCAGATCGATCTCGATGCCTTCGACCTGAGCCAGATTGAAAACCGTGTAGCCCTTCAACACTGTGCGCTTGATCTTGCCGTCGGCGTTGGCCCTGCCCTCTTCCTCGGCCGTCTTGGGATTGGCTTCGACCTGCGACTTGAAGAACACATGCTCGCCCTTGCTGCCCTTGATGATCGAGCCTTTCAGCTTCCGCACCTGATTGAAGGTGGCGAACGCCGGAACGGGCCAGCCACGCTCCACGCAAGCGATGTGCAGCATGATCGTATTGACGCCCCGGTAGACGGCGGAGTTGGAGAAGTTCATCGGCCGCGATGCCACGGCAGGAGCATCGGAATTCCACGGCTTCGCCCATGCGGCCACACCGCGCGCGAGGTCGGCAAGGATGCGGTCTGTGATGAGTTGGTAGGGTGATTTGAAGCCGTTGCTCATGCGCGGTAACTCCGAACAGATATTTCGAATGCCGCTATAAAATAGGACCCATTGGGTCCCTTGTCAACGTTTTTAGATTACCTGAAAAGTATCTTCGATCGCTTGGTTAACAGACTGATTAGCCAGTGAATTATTAGGCTGCTGGGCTATTGACGGCCGGAATCGAGCCCGGCACAGCTTATCCCTAATACCGACGCATACCAGGAGCGCAGCGCATGGGTTTCACATCGAAATGGTATATGGCCGATCCTCACTTCGGCCATGACGCTGCCCTGCATTGGGAAAACACTCCGCGGCATTTCGGATCGACGGAAGAGATGGACAAGGCCATCATCGATCGGGTCAACGAGCGCGTCGCTGAGAGCGATCTGCTCTTCATCCTCGGGGACTTCGCCGTGTCGAACGATCCCGAGTATGTCGCCCATGTCTTCCACTCGCTGCGCGGTCGGAAGGTGTTGATCCTCGGCAACCACGACCTCGATAAGAAGGGGAGCTTGAAGGCTGCCCTCGCGGGCCTGCCGTGGGACGTGCCGCCCGTTCATGCGATCGAGACGAAGGACGGCGGTCAGCGGCTGTATATGAGCCACTACGCCCACCGCGTCTGGCCTGCCGGGCACTACGGCAGCTTTCACTTCTACGGGCATAGCCACGGGGCGATCCCGAATGTCGGCCGCTCCCGTGATGTCGGGATCGACTGCCCGGATATGAATTTCGGGCCTCGTCGCTTCGAGCAGCTGATCAAGGGGATGATGGAACTCGAGGGCCGTGAGAAACACCTGATCAGCAACGAGATCGCCGTGCTGATGGAAGACAAGTCGATTGAGCGCCCCGCCCTCGCCCGCCTCTGCCGGATGTCGGAAGCCGAGCTGGATCGCCTTCTCGATACCGACGTTCAGACGGTCGAGATCGGCACGCTGCGGGTGGTTCTGGCCGCCATCAAGGGAGCGGAATGATGATGGACGCAAGCGACTTGAGAGCGAAGTATCCCCGCCTTGTCCCCGATCCCTTCGTCTTTGAATGCAAGGCAGGATGGCTCGAGCTGATCGAGGACTTCCTTCGCGTCGTGGATCGCGTCCTCCCGGCCGATGCCTCCTTTCGGCTCCAGCAAGTAAAGGAGAAGTTCGGTGGTCTGCGGATTTATTATGGCATCGACAGTGTTGTTCCGGACGATGTTTGGGCAGAAGTCGGGGAAGCCAATCTTCGCGCAGAAGCCCGCAGCGAGCATATCTGCGAAACCTGCGGAAAGCGTGGCCGCATGAGCAATCGTGGCGGCTACTATACCGTCGTCTGCGAAGAACATGCCGACGAAGATGGCCGCCTGGCAATCCCAATCGAGCCGGAAAGCTTTTCGAGGATCGGCGGCAAGAGCGGCGGTTGGCGTCGATATGACTTCGAAACGGACGCTTTCGTGCCGTGCGATCCCCCGGAGGGTTGGTGATGATCGATATTGAAGCTGCTGCCGAACGCCTCGGTGTGTCTGCGCTCTACCTGCGGAAGATCATCGACGTTGGCGATGTGGTGCCGTCGGTCCTTCGGCTCCACGAGGGCGAGCTGTGGCACAAGGAAACGGAAATCCAGTTTTCGGAATCCGATCTCGAAGCCTTTGCGGCCGAGATCAGGGAGCGCCGCTTCCATCATGTATTCGAGCAACACGGCTTTGTCGTCCCGACCGATGCCAAGTTTGCCTGCGGCAAGGGTTGGGAGCGCGTGATCCGCAAACTGGCCACGGAATTGAGTGCGATCCCCGGCCCGCCTCCGCGTTTTTCGGGCGGCAAGGAGAAGTTCGGCTCGTTTATCGCCTTCGTCAGCTGCGAGGACGATCAGCGCGAGGATGTCCGGGTGCTGGTTGAGGCCGCCCGCAAGCAGTCCCTCAGGTTCTGCGAAGAATGCGGCGATCGCGGCCGCCTGCGAATGGGCGTCTCGATTGCAAAGACGACGTGCGACCGACATGCCCACCTCGCGGCTCCCTTCCGGGATACCGACGGGGAAATCATCGATCTGCCTCCGACTGGTGGGCCGATCTACAAAGACGGCCGACAAGGGCGCTATGGCGAGGGAACTGAATAATGCCGACTGTCGCAGCCATCGTTTGTTTTTCGGCCTTCGCCTGCATGCCGCAGAAGGTTGTCGTCGTGGACGGTGACACGATCATCGTGCGGGGGGAGCGTATCCGTATCGAGGGCATCAATGCGCCGGAACTCAAGGGCAAGTGCCACGAGGAAAGCGTCCTCGCCCGCCGAGCTCGTTCCCGTCTCATGGAATTGATCGAGGCGGCCAAGATCGACATCGAGCGCAACGGCTCCGACCGATACCGTCGGACACTTGCCTCTGTCACCGTCGGCGGCTCGGCCGTGGGTGATGTCCTCATGCGTGAAGGCCTCGCCCGAAAATGGGTGCAGCATTACAACGGCCAGCAGGAGCCATGGTGTCAGGCTGATGTGGGCCAAGCCCTGAAAGCGTGGAACTAAATGATGACTGACAAGAAGCTCTCGCTCGAGGAACTGATGGACCTGGCTCACGGGCAACTGGATGCGGTCGTCAAGGGTGAGGCCCATTTCGACGGCGAGACGTCCATGGCCGTGGAGGCATTCGTGCAGCGCTGGCAGGACTTCGACAAGGAGCTGGCGAAAACCGACGGCGGCAAGCCCTAAGCTCGGTATTTCATGCGTGAACGATCGGCAAATCGGCTAGCCGTGTCGTATATCGAGGCGATCTCATGCTGGCTTTCGTCTCGAAGGGGCGCTTGAAGCCTTCTGACGCGAGAATGAGCGTCTTCCTCCCCCATCGATCGTTCACGGCATCCAGCGCGGCCGACAGCCTGCCGGAACGCTCTTGCTCGTGGGCGAACAGGTCCACAGGGGCAAGCTCCTGCGGCACTAGGTCGTCAAGGATCACGCCGGATTTCGTGTAGGCAAAACCATTGCCGTCCCTATCACCCTTCCACGCTTTCGCCGCACAGGCGAGCGCGGCCTGAACAAGAGCCATCGTAGAGTTCGACGGCGGGGACAATCTGGCCGTCCTCGAGGCACTGTCCCGAGGCGTGTTGTTGAACGGATTGGTGTGGAAAAAGACGGTCATGTGGCTGGCGACAAGGCCATGGTTGCGCAGCTTCTCGGCCGCCCTCGTCGCGTGGGCCGTGACCGCCTGCTGAAGGACGGCAAGGGTCGTCATCGGCGCTCCTGCCGATCTGGTGACGGCCATGCCCTTCCGAGTAGGCTCCACGTCCACGAGCTCGATGCAGCGCAAGCCGTTCAACTCGGACACGGTGCGCTCGAGCACAACAGTTCCGATCTTCCGTGCAAGCGGCAGGGGCATGTCCCGCAGCTGCGCCACGGTATTGATGCCGATCTCGCGTAGCTTGGCCGTCGTCCTCGATCCAACGCCCCAAACCTCGGAAACATCGGTGCGGGCCATGCAGTAGGCAGCGATCTCCGTGTTCATCAGGTCGGCCACGCCGTTGAAGACGGGGTTTTTCTTCGCAATGAAGTTGGCGAACTTCGCCATGGTCTTTGTCGGCCCGATCCCAACGCAGGTCGGGATGCCGACATTCCTGCGCACCGTCGCCCGCATCTCGGCCGCGTGGTCGAGCATCCGGCCGCCAAAGCCGGACAGGTCAACGAACGTCTCATCGATCGAGTAGATTTCCGTTCGTGGGGAGAAGTCGGCAATGGTGGCAGCCACGCGCCGGGAGATGTCGCCGTATAGGGAATAATTCGAAGAGAACAGCCGAATGCCATGCTCTCGAGTTTTGTCCTTGAAGTGGTGAGCAGGCTCGCCCATGCCGATCCCAAGGGCTTTCGCCTCCGGGCTGCGGGCCACAGCGCAGCCGTCGTTGTTGCTGAGGACGACGACAGGCTTGCCCCGTAGGCGCGGGTCGAAAAGCTGCTCGCAACTGACGTAAAAATTGTTGCAGTCGATAAGGGCAATTGGCTCGGCCATGGCTATTCCACGGGATAGCGGCGGGCGATCCCGGCGACGACGCCCCAAATCTCGGTGCTTTCGAGAACGGGGATCGGCGGATAGTTTTCGTCGGATCGCGCCTCGAGCCATAGACGCCCCTCGCGGCGGGTGAGCACTTTCAGGGTCATCTCGCCGTTATGGAGGGCAAGAACGGTGCGACCTGGCACTACCTTTCCGGCCCGATCTATGGCGACGAAATCGCCGTCGAGGATGCCTGCGCGATTCAAGGAGTTGCCGGAAACTCGATACCAAAATGTCGCCGTCTCGTGGCGCACCATCCAAGCAATCAGGTCTATCGGGTCTTCGAGGTCATCGCCTGCAGGAGAGGGAAAGCCTGCTGATATGCGTAATCCGGCCGTCCGCACTTCGCGCATGATGTAATCGACGGATACAGGTTCGACTGCCGACAGGGCATATGTCATTGGACGGCTCGGCGTTAGGAAGCTATTTTTGTTCTCATTATGTTCTCGCCCGCTACCGAGTCAACAGGACTCTCCACCGCCATAAGCTAGGGAGATTGCCAAAGCAGCGAAACGCCCCGCCTGAGGCCGACGTTGCGCCAGGCAGTGCATCCAAGCATCATGCGACAGGCCATCGCGGTGATTGACTTCACGGCAACGGTCACCAAGCGTCGACCTTGTTAAGGTCGGCCAGCGGATAAAACGTTTCGAGGGTTTCGCCGTCAATCTGCGGGAGGACGAGCTGTTCGTAATCGAAAAGTGCCCTGCCATTTAGATGCAGCGCCCCCATCTTACGGTTTGGCCAGAAAACTCCAAACTCCAGCGTTCTAAAAAATGGGTAAATTTTTAAGAGTTGCGGTGCTCCACCTATTGGGCCTTTGAATATTCCATGACGATCTGTGAATGAATGGTCGCCGAGCATGCTCGCAAGCGCGCTGAAAGGCTGCATGTCAAACCGTTCCGCGCCACCGTAGTCGATGAAATTGGAGAGGCGTTCAAAGAATTGGGGCCGCAGATCACCGATGATTGCGAATTGACCTGCTCTATGTAGGCTAGGACTGTATTTCTTAGGGAAGCGGGCCGACGCCGCTACAAAGCCCTTAGCACCGCCATCATATTTGATGCGGCTAATCACTGGGCGTTTGAGAATCCAGGAGTAAGCACCGATCAAAAACGACGTTTCCATCAGTTCGTTTCGAAGATCGACTGGATTGATGTAGGCTTCAAGAAAGCGGTTCGTTAGCGCTGCGAAACGCCGCGGCAACTCTGACCCGTCAATGGCTCGATCGATATTCTTCTTGTATTGGCGCACATAGCCGACAAACTGATGAATGATCGGGTAAGCTAAGAGGGTGCTACCGCAAAAGCCGACTGCAGCATCTTCTCGTGGAAGCGGGAAGACTTTTTGGCAGACGTCGATGTTGCCTCCCCCGGAAAGGCGGCTATCGGAACAGAATACAAGTTCTGAGCCGCTCGGTAGTCTTCGCTCCCATGCAATCGTTATCGTCATGACGAAGAACGGTATCGGTGTGAGGCAGACGACAAGGGAGAATCAGCGACCGCTGGTTCCCGTTTTCCTTCCATAGCTTCTGCTCTTCGAGCGCAGGCGATCGCTACATCTTTGTATGCCCCGAGGATCAACATGCAATGGATAACCATTTCGCAGTTGTAGTATGTTGCAGCCTCACGACCCACCAGACCATGCGCGATCTGGTTGCGAAGGTTCATGCCGCGCGCATCCGCGAAGATCGCGCGTATCCAGAAATGGATATCCTCGCCCACTTCGGCCCTCACCTTCTCCATGGAGAGTAGATCGCCGAGGTTCATGGAGACTTCCCAGCCCGACTGTCCACGCTTTTCCTTGGTCACGGACTCGCCGAGTCTCCGCGCGACATTTCGAAAGGCGTCTTCGACCTGCGGGACCAGAACGAAGATGCTCTTCACGTAATCGCCATCGAGCCAAGCTTTCACGCCCGCAACCAATAGAGGGAAGTCGGAGAAAAGGGATGACCGCTGCATGAAGGCGGCGATTTCCTCTGCAGAAAGAGAATGTCTTTCGACGGCTTCTTCCAATGCTTTGCAAAGGTGCAGCCTGTTGAATTGCCGCGAAAAGTCGGCGTGACGATAGAGTGGCCCGTCTGCGTCGTCGTCACCGCCGACTTGAGCCGCGACGTGATCGTCTGCGATGACCGACATCATGATTGCCGCCATGAGCGGCGATGTCTCAGCGCTTCGCTCGGCTTGGTGCCTCAGCTCCTGTTTCGGGACTATAAAATGGGCGGCTATGTTGAAGAGGGACTGCTGCCAGTTTGCTTCGTCGAGAATTGCCTCGACGTATTCCTTAACCTCCGACTTTTTGAATTCGTGCGAAAAGCTGAAGGACTTCATCTCGGATGCGGAGTCCCGGATGGCTTCCTCACGCTCCACCTTTAATCTATTCAGGCGGTCAGCTTCGCCCGCGCGCCGAGCGAACTCGGCGGCAGTCTGCAACCAAGCCATGGCCTGCATACGCGACCCGGTGCTCGCAATCTTCTCGAAAGCTTCGCTGACCGCGATCCCAACGCGTTTTACGCTGCCAAAATCCTCACCTGATGAATAAAATGGCAGAAGGCGGCACGCGACCCGTTCCGCGCTGTGCGGATCGAGCGTCTCCTCGGCGGTGCACCGAGCGAAGAGCTTCTCCAGCCCTGCGATCATCCCGTTTTTATCGTCGCCCGTTAGACCGCATTTCCGATTGGTGGTGAGTGCTTCGTAAAGTTGAATCCACCACCCATCCTGATCGACTTCCACATGGAAGCGCTCGATCATCATTCCTTTGGCAGTCGCAGTCCTATCATTGTCGCGGATCGACGTAGACAGTTGAAGCGCACGCTTCAGCGCCTCGACGTCATCGTGATCATCTGCGTTGCGACGATCAGAAACACTGGCGAGATAGCTGTCGATGGCGATGTGAGCGAAGCGAATGTCCGCACGCCGATCGGCTGCCTTGCGGCTCAGGTCCCAGACTAGGTCCGCATAGCGGGCCTTCAATACGGGGTTCGTCAGGTTGTCGGCACGCTGTTCCCAGTGATCGACGATGTCGGGCGTGATGTCTCTGGGGTCAGGCGAGTAAGAGACATTCCCATCTTTGTACTTCCACGAGCCCATCGGGCCAAAATAGGTATTCCAAGGCAGGTGGTCTTCCTGCTCTGCCTGGAGAGCGAACGCTACGAGATCAGCCCAAGCGTCCCCGCTAGGCGTCTTCTCTTCAAGCTTGGTGCGAGCGCTGGAGAGCGCCGCCTGCACCGTGTGGGTGTCAAGTGGTTCCATCTGCTGATCGAACTCGACGATGACCACTTCGATACTTTCCGGCACCTGCATCCTCTGTCTCCGTCCTCAGCCCCTCGGGTTTATGTGTAGTTTGCGGACCTCGGCGGTCTCGGCCGTATAAATCATCAACCAGCAGGCAGTGCCGCCGATTTTTCTTTTTCAGACACGTGCCGCCTTTTGATGATACTCACGACCTCCGAGAAGTCGCCGTTCTTCATTGCCCAGACTTCGACCGTCACGGCATTCTTGAGGCTGCCGATCATTTCCTCTTGCGACGGCTCTTCGGGTCTCACTTCCTCCGGCTCGTTGCGGGCGTAATCGAAAAGGCGGTTTACCTTCGCCTGCAGAAGCGCGGCGTCATAGAGCATCTCGGCCGTCTCGATCGGCTTGGGCTTCTTGGCCCCTATGAGACGCGCATGCTGCACTTGATACCAGGAAACAAGGTCGAAGGTCTTTTCGGCCTCCTTGGTGTCGATATGTTCGATGACGGCCTTGAGCGTGTTGGTCGCACCGACGGGCGCGGTGGGCTTGTCCTCGCTGGATACGAGATGGCTGCAAGATTCGCGGACGTATTTGCTCATTTCGCTCAGGGCGTCGGGCATTTGCGCTCGGGCCGCCAACTTCTTGCGAAGCAGCTCATTCTGGTGACGCGTCTCGTCTCCACGGGTCTGCTTGCGCATCTCGTGGACGGTCCACAAGGCTGCACCCAGCGCGAGGACAGCGCTGATGAGCGTTTGCCATTCGGAAATTATTTCGGAGACAGCTTTAAGGGTCATGGGCGAATCCGTGCGGTTTTCTGGCCCAATGAGCGCGACCACGGCCTCGCCGTCAAGTTGAAGGCTCAAATGCTGTCTAGGGTGACGATGAACGCTCACCTTTCCCGTCGTCGGTCTTGAATTCTCACCGATTCTCGAGGTCCCAGTTGTAGCGTAGGCTGACGATCCAGAGCAGCGTGCCGACAGCAAAGGTGATGAAAGCGACCAAGATTGCACCTGCGTTCAGCACAGCGCCGACAAACAGCAGCACGAATATGTAGATTGCTGTCCCGATCTCAGCGAAATCTCCCATCTTGCCATGATCCTGTAGGAGTATCCGCATCACCGTCGGAGGACCCGCAAATGCCGCCACTACATAAACGGTCCAAAAAATAATGACGATCATTGGTCCCTCGCGCCGTCAAAGTTGTGTGGTGGGTCGATAAGGCGCGAGATGCGCCTAAGGCGTCCTGTAGGCGTCGAGTTCCGCATGCAGCGTCGCGGCACTCGCCTCGATGGCGGCGATGTCGTCAGCGATTAACCGATAGAGCGGGGTCTGGTCGCCGGGGGTGCGCGCCTCAAGGTGCTGCGCGACATACTTGATCGCCGCGATGGTTTCCTCAAACCGATTGTGCAGAACGGGTTCGTGGTGCGCGAGGCGGTTGCGCGACTGGTAGACGATCTCGAGATTGTCGGCCACGTCCGAGCGCTTCACCCGCTTATTGGGGAACACCTTCTTGAGGGTCGGCCGCCAAAGCGTGTGTTCGTAATCCGGGCCGCATAAACGCTTCCAGATGTAAAAGGTCAGCTCGGCGATGATTTTGCCATCGGTGACCTGGAGATGCGCGCGGCGTAGCTTTGAACGTCGCGTATGCGGCAGGTTGGCGGGGCGACCATTGGGAAACGCGTGCGCGTCGAGCGCGTGTTTGTCGGCCTGCGCGAGCTTGGAGTATTCGGCTCGACGGGCACTATCGAGAGCCTGCGCGATCTTGCTCTCCTCGCTGTCCTTCCATCTGAAGGGCGCGGGTGGGTCCAGAAGCCATCCGGGCTGGCCAAAATGCTGTCCGAGATTGTCGCAGATCGAGTTCCGCAACGCGATCTCGATCACGGCGATGATGTTCATCAAGTCAGCGCCGAGGCGCAGCGTCTTTTGATGAAACTCGATCGCGGCCCGGGAGTTGCCAGTCAGCTCGTGCAGCTTGCCCAGTCTCTCGGGCGATAGAAGTTTGGTGATCTCCGCGAGATCGGCATCCTCAATCGGCATTGACGCTCCCGTAATAAATACCTATATTCAGCCTCGAAAAGTCGAGATCAGATTGGCAGTTTGCCCTCGGGCATTACGAATCCTCGACTTCCCAAAAATGGAAAAAGGCGCTCTTCGGGGCGTCTTTTTTCGTTTCAATCTAAGGGAAAGATTCGGGGCAACACAAGCCTCGGTCGTGAGAAAGCTGGGAGCCCAGCGATCAGCACGGTAGACCCCACAATGAGAAGGCTCTCGGCGGCATGTCCTTGGGGACTTCGGCGGCCTCGGGCTGATAATCCCGGTTCTTCCTGATCCGCTCGATGTGGTCGGCGGGGCATCCCGATCTCGGCCAGGTCGTCCACGAGCCGCAGGGTATCGTCCGTCTGATCATACCAAAGGAAACCCTTCGAGGTTTCCCGGCCGAGCGTCCGTGCGGGCCTCGGTGGCTGCGTCCGCTCTTCGGGCGTCGAATGTTCGTCGCAGCGGCAACGCTTCCAGCCGTTCGTCGTCCGCATGTGTCCGGGTGCGCCACACTTTTTGGCAGGTAACCCGCGATCTGAACTCGGCTAGGAGAAGGGACGGCCCGAAACCGCCCTCATAGAAGCCATCATATCCGCGGCGGCTCCGAGAACCTCTCTCGCCCCTATTACTAATGTGGTTAAGGAGGGCTTGACGTCATATCCCTAACGTGGTTATAGATAGGCTCTCTCCTTAAATTGGTTAAGGAGACCAGAAAGAGGCCACTCAAGATGACCACAACCACCACTGAAACCGCTCAGGTCTGCAAGGCGCTGGACGACATCGCTTCTGCGCTGGAGCGTGCGCTGGCCGGGATCACGACGCTTCGCTCGCTCTTCTCCCCGGATGATAAGAAGCAAGAATCGGACTTCGATCCTAAAGACCCTCGGAACAAGTATGAAATCGGAGGGCTCATGAAGCTGACGGATCGCGGCATTGAGATTTGCTATCGCCTCTTTGATGCGGGCAAGACGCGGTATGCAGTGAAAGAGCTTATGGACATTAGCTTCGGGGCTGCTGACCACCGCTTCAAGGCATGGGAAAAGGCGGGCGGCGTTAATCGCGAAAAGATGCCACTGGATTAAACCCTGTGGCTCCCGAGGCGATAGCTGCGCCCAGACGAAGCGCAGCTATCTAGTCCCTCGAATTATTCCGTATCGAAGCCGTCGGGCCGCTTCCTCGGCGGCGGCATGTCCTTCAAAACCTCCGCGGCCTCGGGCTGGTAGTCCCGGTTCTTCATGATCCGCTCGATGTGGTCGGCGGGCATCCCGATACTGGCGAGGTCTTCGACGATCCGCACCTCGTCGGCGGCTGGATCATACCAGAGGTAGCCGCGCAGGGTTTCGCGGCCGAGGGTCCATGCTGGCCGTGGTGGCTGCGCCCGTTCCTCGAGCGTGCAATGCTCGTCGCAGCGGCAACGCTTCCAGCCGTCGGACGTCCGCATGTGTCCAGGTCGGCCGCATTCTTCGCAGGTAACCCGCGATCTGAACTCGGCAAGCAGCAGGGATGGCCGGAAACCGTCCTCGTAGAAGCCGTCGTATCCGGCGTCGATCTTCATGAAGCCCAAGTCCTGCCTGACGGACAGAATGCGGAAGCGGCTCATCTCCGCAAGGTTGCGGACCGAGGCGATGTCGTCCAGCAGGCGGCCGACGATCCCGGCCCAGCCCTCCCCGCACTCCACGCGGGCGGATTCCGGGAATAGGGACGGATGGGCTGCTTTGATCTCGGCAAAGGTAGTCATGGTTCCCTCGTAGACGTGAGCGGGATTTCAACGATCATCGATCGGTCGAACTGGGTGTTCTCGTATCGGCGGTTCCCGATGTAACCGCCTTCGATGTAGCCGAGCGGATTGCAGACGACACGGGTGTGCGTTCCTGGCACCACGTAATCGAAGCTCGAGTGCGTGTGTCCATGCACCCATAGCTCGGGCTGGAAATCCGCGATCTCGGCCGACAGGTCCGACACGAAGGCGGGCGTCAGCGGATCGGTGGCGTATTCCGGGCTGACCGACAGGGGATGCGGCGCGGTGTGCGTCACCACGACGGTAGGGCCATCATGTGGGACCGCAAGGGCAGCCCGCAGCCATTCGCGGCTCTCGGCGTGGAATGCCTTGGTCTGCGTCGGCCGGAAACGGTAGAACTTGCCGTCCTTGGTGGTCTGAACGACCTTGTAATCATTCATCACCTCGAAGGCCGTGACCATAGCGGCCGATGGATCACCGAACAGCTCGAAGTCCGTCCACAGGGTCGCACCGAGAAACCGGACGCCCTTGATGACGACGGCTTCGTTTTCGAGGAAATGGATGTGCGGATACCTGCTTCGCTCATGCATCCCTTCCGCCATGCTCTCCTCGTAGACCTCGCCATAGTGTTCGTGGTTTCCGGCCACGAAGACGACCTCCCGCTCTGGAAACAGATCATCTAGCCACCAAAGGCTGTGAGCTACGGGCGAGGAAATGTCGCCCGCGACTATAATGACATCGACATCATTCGGGACCTCGAGTTCGAAATCGAGCACCCGATTATATTTTAGATGCAGGTCCGAGAAGACGGCGGCTTTCAGGGTGCCCATCTTAGTATCCCAAGAAGCCGATGACATCGCCGCCGCAATATTCGCCGGCGTCGTCGGGAGTGGCAATCAAGTCGCCTGTTTCAGTGTCTACGAGGGCGTGATCCGCCTCGCGAACGTGGGCGGCGATCTCATGGCGTTTGCACTCGGCAAAGGCCTCGGCCGCCGTCACGTTCGCCTCAACGGCTTCCCAATAGCGCATCGGTGATCTCCTAATATCGACCTGTTACGTCTTCCCAGGTGATCGCAAGGAAGTCGAATTGCTCGAGGTCCTTGATGATCTTCTCCTTGAGGGCATCGCTGATCTCGCCCCGGATAAACCATTGGGGACCGTTCTCGCCGTCGCTATCGTAGCGCTGGAAGCCGTTGTCTTTGAGAACGAGGCCGATCAGCGCCATGTCGGCGTCCGAGTATTCGATCCAGCGGCCATCATACAGCTTGCAGGCGGATGCGAAGTAGTCGCCCTCGCGGGTCCAGAAGGTCTGGAACATGATCGCCTTGTGGGCTGCGCCAACATGGGCATCCATCCAGTCGGCCTTAATAGGCTTCGAGATGGGGAACGCGTGCCAGAGGGTGAACGCAAGGCGTGTCTTTGCCCTCCTGATCAGGTCGGCGGCTTCCTCGATCTCCGAACCGGCGGCACGGAACTGCTCGGCCCAAAACGGCGGCTCGTCCGCTTCACCGGGAAAGCGTTCGCGGGCTGCGTAATCGAGGTCAATCCGCTGCTTGCGGGCTTCCGAGAAGTCGAGCTCGTTCAGGCTCTCCAACAGGTCGGTCAACTGATCCTCTGCGCACGGCTGCTCACCTTCGACCTCGCGGATAAGGGCGGCGACATCGACCTGGTGTGCCTTGGGCCGCTCATCATCGAGCGAGGGAAACTGAACGACGTTGCTCATGTCGGCTCCTAGTGCTTGCGGAAGACGTCGTGGCGCTCGCCGCCAGCACGAAGGAAGGCCAAACCTTCCTCGATCGGCATCCGCGTCTCAACGACGGTGTTCGCGATTGCATCTTCGATCTCGGCCGCGCACTCGGCCAAACGGGCAGCTTCGCGGGCGGCCTGGCGGTCGATGTAGTGCTGACGGATGGCTTCTTTCGCTTCCTTGCTCATGAAGGCTCCTTTGTCGAAATCCGATCTTCGCAAATGACGGTCCTCGCCCCTTCCTCATGCCCGCCTCGAGCAATATGGAAGGCGGCGGCGACAAGTCCGATCACGAGCAGGCTTGCGGCGGTCTGGTTCGAGCTACGGGACATGCTCACTCCTTGGGCGCGGCGTCGTTCATGAAGCGGACGGCGGCGACGGCCCGCTGGATGATTTCGAGATCGACATCAAGGGCGCTTTCCAGCAGCAGACGCTCGATGGTTTCCGGGTCGATGTTCGCATGTGCTGCGACAGCTTCCACGGAATACGGGTTTTCCTCGAGCAGCTGCGCCAACTCGCCAGATGCAAGAAACTTTGCCCGCACAAGCTCGCGGGGCTGGTCCTCGGTCACGAAGCGAGCGAGGTGATCGAATTCGATGAACTGCATATCCTCATCCTCCGGCACGGCTCGCCTCCTGCGTGTCATTGATCCAGCGGACGGCTTCGAGCGCCTTCTGGATGGTGTCGAGATCAACCGACAGGCAGTCGTCCTTGATCCGCTGGATGGCATCTGGGTCGATATTCGCCTGCACGGCGATGGCCTCGGCCGGATACGGGCATACCTGGAGCGCGATTTCGAAGGCCGTGGCTGCATTGAACTTCGCCTTGGCAAGCTCGCGGGGACGCTCGGCCACCGGAAAGCGGGCAAGGGGATCGAACTGCGGGAACGGCATGGATTTCTCGGGCATCATCGCACTCCGTTTTCACTCACTTCTTTATAGGACCCAATGGGTTACTACGTCAATGAATTACTATTGAATCTCAACGGTTTCCTTAATTATTTGTCGCTCGAAATCCGGGCAATTTTAATTAGCCTCGGCCCTAGTCCCCGCCCTCTCTTTCCGTGCCGTGAACGCAAGAGGATCGAAGCGTGAAACCTCGGAAAGATGTTTCCGAAAACGGGCACAATTGTTCCGGATTCGGCAGAACAGATTGAGGCGACGGCATAGAAAAGGCGGCCTCGCGAGCCGCCTTCCGTTGTCGATGAAAAGCCGGATCAGAGGTCGAGCTTCTTGGGCTTGATCTTCGCGGGCTGCTGTTCGGCAGGCTTGGGATCGGCCTCGATCGCTCCGGTCTTGTTCGCCTCGTCGATCGCTGGCTTGTCGCCTTTGTCGATCGGAGCCGCGGTGGTCTGGTTCTCCGTTGATGGTGCGGTCCCGAGGACGGCGTCCAGTTCTTCCCGCTCCTTCGCAGCCAGAACAGCCGCTTCCCGCTTGTCTTTGGCTGTTTCACGCCATTGCTTTTCCTTGTCGGCTCTCGCCATATCTTTGGATGCGTTGAAGGCCTGCGTCGGCGTCATGCCTTTCCACCGCTCTTCTTCCTCGATGGCATGAGCTACTTCCGCTTCGAACGGCTCGCACTCCTTGAAGCGCTCATCCTTCGTGCGGGGATTGATGCGCTTATCAATACAGGCGGCAAGCTGCTCGTCACCATCTGCCATTTGGTCGGCCGTTTCCTCGGCCTTAACCTGCGCCTCGATCTCCGCAATCTCTGCCTGAAACTCCCCGCATTTCAAATGGCGAATGCCCGCATGAAGGAGGTCGCCGTTCTTTGCTCGTTCAAGGCACTCGGCCTTGGTCGCGTCGGAAGCCTCGGCCTCTGCCTTCGCCTTAGCCGCGATCACATCGGGGTCAACAAGGTTGGCGATCGCGGGAATGGCCTTGGACGCGGGCATACCCATTTCAACGGCCTTGGCCACGCGTTCCATAACATCGACGTCAACGCGACCCCATACGCGGCCGTTCTCGTCGCGCAATTCGCGTTTGCCGTCCCACTCGGGGTAAGCGGCCATCGGTCCGCGACGTCCGATAGCGCGGTAGCTGTCCGCACGCGACATTCCAAGGCGGGCGAACTCGTCCGCCTTGGCGGCTTGGGTCGGTGTTACCTTGCCCCATGACTGGTTTGTGTTGTCGAACAGCTCGACCGTGGCTTCCTCAAGCTGGCTGGCCTGCGTGGTTTCGACGGCAGCCGTGGTGGTGGCGTCGGTCGCGACAACCGGACCAGCCGCCATTTCAGCTTCGGCCGCTGCATCCTGTGCTTCACGCTCGGGAGCCGCTGCGAGCCATGCCGTCATCTGTTCTGGCGTTGGCTTCGCCTCCGGGACAGGGCCGACATTAGGAACAGGGAAACGCGCAGCCCATTCGGCTTTCTCGGCTTCCTCCCTCTGCTTCTTGGTTTTGGCCGTCTGGTTCGATCCCTGACGGATCGGCTTGCCGTCTACGCGGCCCTCGAGCTTGTCGCCATTACGGGGCCGCGCCTGGCTGTTTCCGCCGCCCTTCATGGCCTCACCAAGGAGGGTCGCCCCGAGGCCGATACCGAGACGGATCAGGTCATCGTTGGCAGCTGCGGGGCCGACAACCGAGGTCGAAATAAGCAGGGCTGCGATGGTCGTGGTGATGGTCTTCTTCATGATCACATTTCCCTGCCGGATGATTGGGATTTACGGGCTACAGGCTGTGCCGCCGCCCTCCATGACTGCGACGAGCCCATAGCGGAGAAGATTTGCTGCGACCTTGCGGCGGCCTCCTGCTTGAGGGTTCTCGCGGCTGCCGCCTCCGCCCTGAGGCCCTTCTCCACCGTGTTTTCCGGCGTGACTTCGGCTGTGCCACCGCCACCCGAGGCGACGGTCACCTTCCCGTCGGCGCTGATGTCACCGAGGCGGGTCATCTTGCCTTCAGGAGCCTTGGCCGTCCCGGCCGCGCCGCCACCTGACGCTGCGCCAGGAGCGCTGATCGTGATGCCATAGGCTGACTGGTTGATGCCTTCGGCCCCGATGGCGCTGGCTGCGAGTTCCGCATCGCCCTTCATTGCGTCATCCCCTGCTCTACGGACTTGGTCTTCGAATTGCCGCCCTGGGGCGGCGTGACGGATCGGAAGGATGCTGCCAGTTCCGAAGTCACCCTGGACTTCGCGGGCATCATGGCTTCTATCTCGCGACCACGCTCCATCCAACGCTGTTGCGTTCGGGCAAGCGGTTCCTTCTTGAACGAGCCGTTATCCAGCCGCTGGCAGAAGAAGCCGTTTTGGACGGAATACGTGGCATCGCCCTGGCGGAGGGTGAACTTGGGATCGGTCGCCATCATGTTGATCGCGATCAGGGCGTTCGCGTTGAGCTGTGCGAGGTGCGCGATCTCATGACGCTTCGCCCGTTCGAAGGACATCTCCGTCTTCGAGCCGTCATAGTCCGTGTAGACGACATTGCCGCCCTTCGTCATTTCGTAGCTGGCAACGATCTCCTTGCCGCTGAGGGTGAAGGCCTTGCGCTCGACGGAAACACCTGCTCCCTGCTTCATCAACTCGTCGGAGGCCAGCTTCGGCTTGGCATCGCGGTCCTCGAGACGAACAATCCGGCTCTCGCTCGTCAGCTTGGGAGCCGTCGTGGCCTGTGCGGCGGCCTTGGGCGGCGTGGTAGAAAAGTCCGGACGGCGGGCCTTCATGAAGGAAGGGGCCGACGGCTGCTCGGTCGATTGAGCGGCGACAGCGGGCTTGCCCTGAGCTGCCGGAATAGACGGCGCGGCGTCAGTTCCGAGGATTTGGCGCTGCGTGTCGGACATTCCGCTCATGCCCGCGAAAACGTCGGTAGCCTGTCCGGCGGCCTTCGGCTTCTCGGAGGTTTCGGCCTGCCCGACGGTGCGGAAGGATGCGGCCATTTCCTTGATGCTGACGACGTTCGACTGGTCAGGCTGCTTGGCGATCTCGCTCACCTTCACCGAGGTAGACGAAGACGGAGACCAGGGCGCGCCGAAAATCCGGCGCTGGATTTCCATGTCAGCGTGCAGTTCGGAGAACAGCGGGTCTTGGTTCGGAAAACCGTTCTCGATCTCTTCCACGAGCTGCAAGGTCTTCTGGAAGTCGTCCATCTCCTTGTTGGCAAGGATCGCCTTGGTCTGCTCGGCCGTCAGCGTCGGACGTTCGTCGCCCGTGCCGATCCCGTGGACCGAGCGCATATGATCGTCGGCAAATTGCTCGAAGACTTCATCTAGTTGGGCGTCGGAGACGGGCGCGGAAGCGGATTGCGCGGCTGCCTGATCCTCGCGGATTCCCGCTGCGTCGAACGCTACACTACGGCAGGAAAACTGCTGACTGGTGCCATCCAGCTCCGTCTTGATGAAGTAATCCATATTTTCAGCAAGGCTGTAGCTGGAGCCGTTGTGTTCGATCGGGCCACCCTTTTCACGAAGGGTGGCGATCAGCTCCGCTCCATGCAGCTGTTCGTAGGAAGCAACTTCGACTGCAACGTCCCATTCGGCGTTGTCGCGCTCTTCATTCCGCTGATCAGCCAGCCAATGGGAATCGATAGTCCTCTCTGGATTGTTGGCATCCCAACGCTCCCATTCCCCCCCACGATCAGGATGGGATTCGTGGTTTTCTTGAAAAACCTCGTCGCCCTGCAAGGTATAGGTGTTCCAGCCCTGAATGACTTCCGGGTGTTCGCCCTTCGCTTTAAGCTCTCTCAAAGCGGCGACAATCTCTTCGCGGCTTTCGTAGGAGACGCCGCTTTCCATCGCCTCATAAAAGCGTTCGTCTTCCGGCGAGCCACCGTTGATATACCATTGCGGGGTGTTTTCGAGCGTCATTTGGTGGGAATAGTCGCGCGTGGCAGCCTTCCAGTCTTCCACGGAGACATGGGCGGGACGCTCTTCGCCAGCGTCGATCATTTGGTAGAGGGATTTGGTTGCAACCTGCTCGGCTTCGGCGGCCCCGAGTTGCTTAGCAAGCTCAACGGCGGGCGCGACAATGTCCTCGATCGCGCCATAGTGGCGACCTCTGTAATCCACAATTGCCTGATGACCGAGGCTCTCCCTGATAAACACGTCACCATATTCTTCGCCGTCCGGCATACTGATCGTAAGAACGCTAAGGTCCGTTTCGAACAGGGCGTTCATGATTTTGGCTTTGTCAGTGCTGCCGTGTAATTTCGGTTCCTGACCACCATTACTGACGCAGATGATGAGTTCCGAGGAAAGAGCTTCATCGACAACACGTTCGGCAATCTGGCGAGCCTGCGCGGACTTGTCTTGGGACATGATAGTTTCTCCTGCTACGCAATACGGGGAATAGGGATGATGGACTTATCGGAGCCGTCATCCTGAACTGTCCGCCGTCATGGCGTGGGGAGTAAGTAGCCTCAGCATCGAGGACTTCATTTGGGGCCGTCGGCCGAGCGGTCGGCGGCATTGTCTGAAAACGGGCGGCTCAGGACGAGCCGATCCCGTGACCCTGATTGGCCTGCTGGGCCTTCGCCCTGTTGGCTTTGGCTTCCCACTGGTGGACTTCTTCGGCGGGCATCGCGCTCAATTCCTTGCCGTTGCGGTCGGACTTAATGAGCTTGTCATCGCGCAGGGTGTATTGGTTGCCGTTGGGGTCCACGATGGGTTTGAAGTTGCCCGCTGCCTGGCGCTCGCGGAGTGCTTCCACGACGGTCTGGCCTTCACGGGGTTTGGTTCCAGCTGCCTTGAACTCGGTCGCCAAATCCTGCTTGGTTTGATGGTAGGACTTGCTGGCAATGTCGAACTGGCGCTGGTTATCGAAACCCATGCGCTCTCCAAACTGTTCCTTCCCCATCCGCTCGAAGGCGTCCATGCGACCGCGAACGCGGGCCGCAAAATCGCTTTCGCGCTGAAGGTACTCTGGACTTTGATGAGGAAAGCGGCCCTCACGTTCCTGCGCTTGCGGCTCCTGCTGGCGGGGCTGCTCTTGCGATACCTGGTTGCCGTTCTGCTGACTGGGATTGCCCTGTTCCTGTGCCTTTGAGGTCCACCCCTCGCGACGTTCGCGCTCTGACTTGCTTTCCTGCGGAACAGTATGAGCGTATTTGTCGGCATGAGCCTCGGCCTGCTGAATATCCGACTGCTGGGACTGGCCACCGAGGAATGCAGTGCCTTTCATTTCCAGTGTATGATTCAAGCTTCCGCGCCTCACTGCAGCCGACTGCTGATGTTCGATTTGCTGCTCGTGTTCGTTGTTGCGCTGGGCGTCGTTGTCGAAGCGGCCGACCACAATAGGCATTCTCATCTGTCTGAACTCCCTTGATTGTTCCGCAATTCGTAGTGGAGGGATCGGAAGAAGCAGCTAACGCATACGGTGAACAAATGTTTGCGTTCTGGCTGCCTAAGGCGGGTCTTTCTGCTCTCCTGAGAGACACGTTTTTTCGCCCTATAATATATAGCCCAATGGGTCCGTATGTAAACAAAATAATGCTTTAAAATCAGATATTTCGCCAAAAGATCAGATGTTAAAACCGCTCTTACGCGGGCAGTAAAATTGGACGTATTCGGGTGTGAATTTGTTAATCGTATTTCGACCTTCCGCCCACGCCATTTGGCCCTATTCCCGAGCATTGAAAAGGGGGCCGCAAAGCCCCCTCTCTTGTCGTCTAGGTGATACCGCTGATCAGGCGGCAATATCGAGATCGATGATGTCCATCCGATCGCCGCCTGCCCGCTGGATGATGGCGAATGCCATGCCCGAGCCGACAAGAAGTTCGTCCGTGTCGATCTTGGGCCGCATTTGCAGCGAGCCGATGAAGCTCTGGCGGTTCTGGTCTTCCTCGCGCATCATCATTTGTTGCAAGTTTTGGCTCGCCCCTCCATCCCCGGTGTCAACCGTACCATTGCCGACGGGATTTGAAGCCGCTTCCCATACGGCCCCGATGTGGGCAGCCGAATAGGGTTCCTCCTGATATGTCAGGGCTTCGAAGTGGGTCGGAAACAAGCCCTGAAACCCACCGACGGAAATGGTCGGCTGGCCGCCATTGCCGATCTCGAGTTGGCGAATGGCCTGTGTCGCGTAGAACTTCGGTTCGTATTCCCAACCTCGGGCAACTTCGCCTGCCAGCTGCTTCACATATTGCAGCGTCTCGGTTTCCTCCGTTTTCAGGACGATCTTCGAGCGCAGCAGGTTCATCAGGTTGCTTGTGGCATCCTTTCCGATGGCCTGATTTAGCGCGGCGACCGACTGGGTAGCTGCCACCATGAACACCCCGGTTTCGCGGGCGATGTTCCAGAAAGTGGTGTCGGTGTCAGGGCCGACCGTGGCGAGCATCTGGAACTCGTCGGCTACGAGAGCGCACGAGGTGTTCCGGCATCCTTCCGGGTTCGTCTGCAGGCGGCGCTTAGCCAGGATGTACAGGCGGGTCTTGAGCCAGCAGTTCACGACCTTGCCTGCCATGCCGTGCTCCGTTTCCCCGATGGCAACAAACAAAATGCCGCCCTTCAAAGCGTGGTCCACGTCCACTGTCATCTCGGGATCGAATGCCCCAGAGCAGAACCGCATGGAAACGTCAGGAGCGCCAGACAGCTTGCCGAGAACGGAGGACACGTTCGCGATGATCGAACCCTTCGTGATGTCACCAAGCTTGAAGTGGGAATTCTCCAACCACTCTTTCGATTCCCTTGCCGAAAGAAGGATTGCCTGCTCTTCCGGTGAGAAGTAGCCGTCGGGTTCGGCGTCGATGAATTCACCGATCAGTTCGAATGCACCCTTCATAGATGGCTCTTCAGACGCCAAGCGGGCAATACCGATCAAGGAATACGGAGCGTGACCACGGCGGAGCTTCCATTCCTCGAGCGTCGGCTTATGGACATGGAGAGCGCGGGCAACGGCGGCGGAGTGCATTAGCAGGAGCGATGCAGATTCCGGCCAGAAGCTGTCCTCTCTCTCTCCGTTGATCTGTCCCGCCACGGCCTTGAACGTCGTGGAGATTTCGAGCGGCGTCATGCCTTGGCAGAGGTCAAGACCAGACTGACCCTCTGCCGTGCCGAGGATCGCGATGTCTTTTTTGCGATGGGCGACCACGGGTGCGAGTGTTTTCCAAAGGGTGCCTTTGCCGTCGGTGATGTAGGCACCGATGCGATGCCCCTCGCCCCAAGCGGCATTCATCAGGCGCTCGAACAGCGGCCGGATCACAAGGCGGGTCTTACCCGATCCCGTGCCACCGAGGATCAAGGTATGCTGTCGGATGCTTTCGCCGTCGTAGCAAACGATGGTGCCGCGATCTGGCGCTTCCATGTCACCGCGTCCACGGATCAGGCCCGTGGCCTCGCCAACTGGGATGATCGGCTGGTCCTTGAGGCGGTGGCAGGCGTTTTCCACCTCGCGGCAATAGGCCTTATACTGGTTTTGGCGGGTGAGAATGTTCGACTTCCAGAACACCTCGGAATCTCGGGTCGCCACACGATAGCTGGCCGAAGCCGTCTCCCAAGCGCTATTCATGGCCGCCGCGAAGGCGAAAAACCAGAACAACGGGAAGGCGAGGAACAGCAAGCCAGTCGTGATCGACAGCTGCATGACGAACAGAATGCGCTCGAGGAAGGTCAGAAGACCCCACGCGAGGACAGGCACGATAGCGCCGTTGTCCCAAGCCCACGACGGGAACGGGGTCCTGCCTGCGAAGAGGCCCATTATCCCCTGGCCGCTGTCGATTGCGTAGAGATACATCGGCAAGCCTGCGATGATGAAGGTGAGCGCGAGCGCGTGGATACCGGAGCGGACCAACGCCTGCCCCACGACTTCATCGGTAATTTTCGCCTTCGCCAGCTCGGCCACGCGACGGCCATTAAGCAAGCGTCCGTCCCAAACGAGCTCGTGGCGAACATCGTCGGGAATGTCCTCCCAAGCCGTCGGAAAACGGTCGCGGGGATATTCATCTTCGGCATAGGCCAGCAGATCGCCGCGCAGCAGCGGGTCGCCGTGGCGGGAAAAGAAGAGGTCCGAACGGCGGACGAGCCATGCTGCCAGCTTGTTCACGATCCGATCGAGGAACAGGGCGCGGGCAATGATCGTGAGAACGAAATTCAGCACCCGGCGAACGGTCGTGAAGACCATTTGGATAGGGTATGCAAAGGCAAAGATGACCAACGTGAGAACGGTCTTGACCATCGTTCTACTCCTTCGGCTTGAGGGCGTTGATGTATTCGACGGCCATGCTGTCCCATCGCCCGTTGTCGCGGGTCTGGTCGCTGCAAGCCTTCACGGCGGGGCCGACGAACGTAGCGCACTGGCCGCTGCGAACGATAGCAAAGGCCCACTTGGCTTCGACATAGGCCACGATGATGATGTCCCTGCCCTCTTCCGGAACGGCGACAACACCGTTTCGGAGTTCGGACGCCTTGTCGTCGAACACTTTTGCCGGGCGCGTGATACGAGGTTGGACTTTCAGGGGGCCGACATGCTCCCACCCATCGACGTTCGTGCCGTATTTGGCGCTATCCGCGCCGACGGCGACGATCAGTGCCTCGTAGTCCGCGAGAGAAAGGCTTTCGGGAGTAGGGGCATAATCTCCGAGCCAAGCGATCTCGGGGCCACTCTTGAGGCCGCCGCCAATGTCGAAGTAGTCGTCAGGCTCAAAGGTAAGGGCTGCCGCGAGGGGACGCTGTAGTGCGCCGAAGATATTCGGTCCCCAGACCTCGCCTTGCTTGAACGTCAGCCACAGCAAGACCAGAAACACCAGCCAGAGCCACAGCATAAAGGCCCGCAGGTTCTCGAAGATGTATTCCAGGCGGCCGACCAGCACATGCCCGCGCGTGGCAATTTGGGCCACATCCCACCGGGGATTGATGCCACCCGGATATTCCTCGGGCTGCTGCACCTGGCTGTCTGTCGCCGCGGGCGTTATTGCTTCGGCCGTCGCGCCATCGAGTGCCGGGACATCCCCGGCTGGCAGTAGATTTCGTTCGTGTTTAGTCATCCGTCTATGCTCCCTGCGATCTCTGCCCGCAAAGCCTGTTCGTTCTGATTGATGAGCTGTCGGATGACTTCCGAAACCGATGCTGTCTGCATCGTTCCCCGCATCATGCGGGCGGCGGCAACTTGCTTTAGGAGGCGGGCTTGATCGGGCTTCAAAACAAGGCTTGTCGTCATTGTTTGCTTCCCGTTGGTAAGTTGTTACCCCGCCAACATAGGGACCCAATGGGCTACTTTGGAAGTAGCTCAATCCCCACGATGCCACAAGAGCCCGAACGCAGTTATTCGGTCCTTAACGGGGTCGGGCGGCCTTGATTCAAAGTGAAACAATCGTAAAGAGCGCTGGGATTTCAGAGATTTCGCGTGCTGTCGCATGCACAGTCGTCTGGGCGACTTGCCGGAATTCCCGAACACCAATAGATGACAATCATTCCATAACGACAACGAGAACTTGCCGTGACTGACAGCAGCGTTGAAGAGTTCCTCAAGAACAAGGAAAAGCAGTCCAAGGAGCCTGAGAAAGGGCCTGGTGCTGTAGCGATCATAACCACTCTGATCGTGCTCGGGGCGCTCGGCTACGGCGGAACCAAACTCTACGGCGCGATCCGCGAGCGTCAGATCGCAGCCGAGAAGAAACGGCAAGACGAGATTGCCGCCTATTGGGCCGCGCAAGAGGCCAAGCAACAAAAGATCGCGGACGAGAAACGTCAGCAGATCAAAAACGCAGATCGGGAAACGCTTCGGAAGCTGGTCGATTCCTGCAAGGACCAGCTGATGGACATCCGATCGAAGAGCGCGTTCGCCAGCAACTTTCCCTACTATTCGCCCACCGAACTCGAGAAGTTCGCAGGCATGGGAACCGCCCTCAACATGCCGTTGGGTGGGTATCCAAGCGCGGCTCTCGACAACTACGACTTCGATGCGACGGCGTGGAACCTCGACCGCATCAGCAACAAGGAATATCCGATCACAACGATCTCCTTCGTTGTCGAAGGAGCGGAGGATGGCTTCTCGGTCCGGCAATATGCAGCCGTCTTCAGCTGCGAGCTGGATGGCCTCAAGGCCAATAAGCCGGAACGCACGAAGGTCTACTATCTGGATTGAGCCGCGAACATTGTGAGTAAATCTCAGGGCCGCTTGC
>NZ_JBCHVG010000019.1:0-82266 GCF_050474445.1 Ensifer sp. B1-9 | reverse complement strand
ATCTCTTGCAGGCCATGAGCCTTGGACCGATGACAGGGATGCTGGTGATCTTCGTGTTTCTCTTGATCATCGGCATTTTCATGGAGGCGATCCCGGCCATGTTCATCCTCATTCCGGTGCTCATGCCGCCCGTGCAAACACTAGGCATCGATCCGATCCATTTTCTCATCGTGACCGTCATGACGCTGACACTTGGTCTCGTGACCCCGCCTGTAGGTGTCTGTTTGTTCGCGGCGGCTCAGGTCGCCAACATGAAGGTCGAGGACGTCATCCGTGGTTCGCTGGCACCGATGGCAGTCTTGACGCTGGCGATCTTCGCGCTGGTCCTCTTTCCGGTCCTGACGCTCGGACCGATACGCCTGCTGGGAATGTACTGACAATGGTCGATGGCATCACGGACCGGCGTCCTCCGTGTGCGCAGGTCGGTCCAATCCTGGTCATGGGCGTTGCCGGCACGGGCAAGAGCGAGATCGCATCCCGGCTCGCAGCCGCGCTTGACGGCACATTCATCGAGGCCGACAGCTACCACAGTGTCGAAAACGTCGAGCGCATGCGTCGTGGTATCGGTCTCACGGACGCCGAGCGATGGCCTTGGCTTTCGGCTGTTGCGACTGCCGCGCTTGATGCCGGCACGCCTGGTCCCGTGGTCATCGCCTGTTCGACCCTCAAACGCAGATACCGCGATTTCCTGCGCGAAAGGATCGGACCACTCCGGATCCTCTATCTCGCCGGGTCCCCTGAATTGATCGCCAAGCGGCTTGCCGGCCGCAAGGGGCATTTCGCCAGCCGATCGCTTCTTGAAAGTCAGATGTCGACCCTGGAACCTCCGTCAGAGGACGAGGAGAGCGTCATCCGCGTGGATATACGCTTGGCACCAGAAGCCATCATTGCCGCAGCGCTTGCCCGCCTTGAGAATGAGCATTCGGTTTAGGACTTAGTCGCCCAGGCATCCCGTTCAGCACGCAGCCAATCAAGGAATGTGCGGACTTTCTTGCGACGGAGATGGTCGAATGGGCAGACGATCCATTGGGTCACCAGCCGTATGGTCGGATATGTGGTTACCGGGCAGACCAGGCGGCCTGAGGCCAGCTCTTGCTCCATCATCAATGTACTCTCGAGTGCAATACCCATGCCACCCGCGGCAGCATCGATCGCCATGTGGCTACGGTCGAACAGCACCCGTTGCCAGCGCTCCGTTGGGGTCACACCCGCCAAGGGAAACCAGGTCGTCCATTGGGCTTGCGACTTGGCGGAATGGATGAGGCGGAACTTTGGAAGCTCGTCGGGCCTGAGGCTGCCGCGAGCCGCGTAGTCGGGCGCACAAACTGGCAGGAATTCCTCTTCTGCGACCCCTTCGACAAACAGGCCAGGCCAGCGCCCGTCGCCGTGTCGAAGCTCGATATCGACGATTTCCTGGTTGAAATCGGTCGGCTCATTCGTGCCGTCCAGCCGGACTTCGAGATCGGGATGACGATCGAGGAACGAACCGAGCCTTGGGAGCAGCCATTTGTTAGATAGCGTCGGCGTGGCGCGAATAGTGAGGCTGGTGACGGAGCGAAAGCCCTTTATGGTCGCGGTCGCCTCCGCAATGTGCTCGACCTGATCGGCGATCATCGAGAAATAGCGTTCGCCTGCTTCCGTCAGCACAATGCCGCGGCCGGCCTTTGCCAGCAGTGCGACCCCGAGCTGCAGTTCAAGGACCTGGATTTGCTGGCTAACCGCTGAGGGTGTGACACTGAGCTCTCGTGCAGCACCAGTGATGCTACCTGCTCGTGCCGCGGTGTGAAACACAAAGATCGGCTTTATCGGAATGTGCATCTTACATGTTCGCGTTTGGTTTTTACCGTTAGATCACCGCTTGGTGCCCTCGCCAAGCGACAAGGTTGCTGAAAATGTGAAAAGACCACCCACTTCCCATTGACGAAACAAGCAGGCGCGCTTGCGAACTCAGCGCGTCTTCATTCCACTCGCTCTGCGACCGCCTTGCCACACGCGTCGGTAGACAGCGGTCCGCCAAGGTCTCGGATACGCAAGCGCTGGTCGGCAAGTGTGGCCCCGATCGCACGCATGAATGATGCAGACGCAGCTACTTCGCCGAGGTGATCCAGCATCATTGCCGCCGCCCAAATCTGGCCGATCAGGTTGGAGACCATCTTTCATGAAAAGTCAGGAGCCGAGCCGTGAACGGGTTCGAAAAGTGACGGGAACTTCCGCTCCGGGTTGATGTTTCCGCATGGCGCGATGCCAATGGTTCCCGTGCACGCGGGACCCAGATCGGACAGAATGTCTCCAAAGAGATTCGAAGCGACGACGAGAATTTCTCGGGGTTCAGCACGAAGTGAGCGCACAGAATGTCGATATGATATTCGTGGGCTTCGACGTCCGGGTACTTCACCGCTGCCTCGCAGTACGGCATCGAGATGGAATACTATTCGATTTCGTAGCGGATGTCAGCTTCCGCCGCGGCCGTTTCTAGGCAGTTCGAAGCAGGATTCGATTTACGCCGATGCGGGTCATCACCGTCTCTTGAACAACCACTTCGCGCTCCGTCCCAGAGAAAATCCTGCCGCCTATCGAAGAGTATTCCCCTTCTGTGTTCGCGCCTACTACGAAAAAGTCGATATTCTCGATTCTCGTCGCCTGCGGAGAATACCGCGCGCGAGGACCCGTATCTGCACACGCCTGAGGGCGGATATTTAACGAACGACACGAGCCACTCGGCTTCCGAGCGGCCTGTTGATCATGGGCATATGACCCCGTAGGCGCCGGCATCCAGCGCCTTCATGCCCTGCGCAGGATCAAGCCACGGCACGCGGACAAAGGGAACCACATTGCTCGCCTGCAGGGCCTGCAGCATCCCGACCGATAACTGATAATCCACAATGCCGTGCTGCAGGTCGATGGTAATGCTGTCGTAGCCCTGCACCGCCATGATTTCGGCGGAGAACGCATTCGGAATCGAAAGCCAACCGTTGAGCGCGCATCGCCCCTGGACCCAGATCTGTTTCAGCTTGTTCGGTTTCATTGCCTTCTCCTTCGACCGTCCACTCCGGGCTTTTCATCGTCATGCAGGATTGGGGCTTCCGCATAGGGTGGCGGCGTCCGTGTTTGTACCGGACGCCGCGCGGGAATCAGCGGCGATAGGGCGCGATAAGCGCTTCCATCATGCCGATCTCGTCCGAGGTGAGGTCCGTCAGGGGAGTGCGGACCGGACCCGCGGCAAAACCCTGGATGCGAACACCCGCCTTCACGGCCGAGACGGCATAGCCCTTGCCGCGATTGCGGATCGCCATGAACGGATAGAAGAAATCCTTCAGGATGCGCTCGCAGGTGGCGCGTTCGCCGGCGCGCAGCGCGGCGTAGAATTCGTTTGCAAGGCCGGGTACGAAGTTGAAGACGGCCGAGGAATAGGTGGTGAAGCCCGCACCTAGATAGGCTTCGGCGAAAAGCTCGGCCGTCGGCATGCCGCCGAGATACATGAGCCGATCACCGATCTTCGCAGTGATCTGGCGCACGAGGCCGATATCGCCGGTGCCGTCCTTGAAGCCGATGAGGTTCGGGCATTCGTCGCACAGCCGCGCGAGCGTGTCCGCCTGAAGCACAGAGTTGTCACGGTTGTAGACCATGACGCCGAAGCCGACCGACTGGCAGACCTTCTTGATATGCGCGTAAAGACCTTCCTGGGGGGCATCGATCAGATAGTGCGGGAGGAGCAGGATGCCATCCGCGCCGACCTTTTCCACGGACCGCGCAATATCGACGGCGATTTCCGTGCCGTAGCCGCAGCCAGAAACGATTGCTGTCTTGCCCGCCACTTCCTTGGCAGCCGAGACGATGCCCGGAATTTCATTCGGCTTCAGGGAGAAGAACTCGCCGGTGCCGCCAGCGGCGAAAAGCACGGGGGCCTCGTAGCTCGCCAGCCATGCCACATGCTCCTTGTAGCTCTTCTCGGCGAAGCGCCCCTCCGCGTCAAAGTGCGTGACGGGGAAAGAGAGCAGGCCGGAGCCAAGGGCGGCCTTGAGTTCTTGGGGGCTCATTTCTGTGTCTCCGATTTGAATGCTGGACATGAGATTACCAGTCAGGCCATGCAAGTCAATATGTGATAATATCTCTTCGGCAATATCTCGACGAGATCATATCTTTGTCTCGTAGGGGGCCAGCGACTTGCAAAAATTCATTAATTCAATGGCTTGCTTCGAGACAAGTGCGACATGTGGCGCTCACCGTCGGAAATTGAGGCCCAGCACCGAAGGTGCGGCCACCAAGATGACATATGATGTCTATGCTTTGGCGCGCCTCGCACAAGCCAAGGCCCGCCGCTTAGCGCAAAAGCACGCCCTATCGCAGGTCGATCGGAAGCAGTGCCGCCGGTAGATTCTGGTATGCGACCGGCCGGAGGAAACGCCGGATAGACATGGACCCGACAGAGGTCGCACCGAAGTTCGTCGATGCCGGGTAAGGGCCGCCATGCACCATAGCGTCGCAGACCTCGACGCCGGTCGGAAAGCCGTTGCAGAGAATGCGCCCGGCCTTACTCTCAGCGAGGACGAGGAGCCCACGGGCGAGTTCGGTGTCGTCGTCGTCGAGATGCAACGTGATGGTCAACTGCCCTTCGAAAGATGCAGCGACTTCGAGAAACTCAGCTTCGCTTCCCACCTCAACCACAATGCCGGCGGGACCGAAGACTTCGTCATGGAGTTCGGGGTTCCCAAGCCAGGTGGCGGCGGTGGTGCGAAATAGGTTGGGCGATGCCTGACGCTGGTCGGATGCGGCGCTGACGAGGCGCTCGACGCCGGATGCATTCGCAAGCGCATCGACGCCCGCTCTGTAGGATTGCGCCATCCCCGCGGTTAGCATCGGCGCGGATGGGACGCTCTTTAGCGCATCCGCCGCAGCTTGCACGAACGTCTCGGCAGCAGGGCCGGTCATCACGATCGCGACGCCCGGATTGGTGCAGAACTGCCCCACGCCTTGCGAGAGCGAGGCTGCCCATCCGCGGCCGATCTCCTCGCCGCGCGCCGCCGCCGCCATCGGAAGCACGAACATGGGATTGATCGATCCGAGCTCCCCGAAGAAGGGGATGGGCTCGGGGCGCGCCATGGCAAGGTCGAATAACGCGCGTCCGCCCGCAAGCGAGCCGGTGAAGCCGACGGCTTTTATCGAGGGGTGCTGAACGAGGGCGTGGCCGACCAACCGGTTGCCGCCCTGGATGAGGCTGAAGGCGCCGGCGGGAATGCCGCAGCGCCGGACGGCGCCGTCCACGGCGTGCGCTACCAGTTCGCCGGTACCCGGATGAGCGCTGTGTCCCTTCACCACGACAGGACAGCCTGCGGCAAGTGCTGCCGCGGTGTCTCCGCCTGCAGTGGAGAAGGCCAGCGGAAAATTCGAGGCGCCGAAGACCGCGACTGGTCCAACCGGGCGTTGCAGGAGGCGGATGTCGGGGCGCGGCAGCGGCTGCCGGTCGGGTAGGGCCGCGTCGTGACGCCGGTCGAGATAGTCACCCTGCTCGATGTGATCGGCGAAGATGCGAAGTTGGCCGGTGGTGCGCGCCCGCTCGCCTTCCAGCCGCGCGGCGGGAAGGCCGGTTTCCGCGGTCCCTGTTTCGGTGATTTCCGGGCCGAGGCGCTCGATTTCCTCGGCGATGGCACGCAGGAAGGTCGCACGCTTCTGTCGGGAAAGGCCGCTATAGGCGGCAAATGCATCTTCCGCCGCGCGCGCGGCCTCGTCGACGAGGTCGACCGTGCCGGTTGAATAGGTGCGGTCGGTTCCGTCCACGGTGGCGGACTGAAACGATCCTGCGCCATCCTTCCACTGGCCGGCGATGAGGTGCTTTCCTGTCAGCATGATATCAGGCTCCTTGTCTCAGTGCGGGTCCTGCGCCGGCCAGGCGCTCCAACGATTTCACGATCGCGGGATAATCCTTCTCCCAATCGCTATTTGCCTTGGCCGAGGCGAGCAACTGTCGGCAGAGCGCCGTGCCGGGCAGGGGCACACCATTCTCGCCGCCCGCCTTGAGAGCGAGGTCGAGATCCTTGGCATGGAGGGAGATCCGGAAGCCGGGCTCGAATGTTCGGTCAATCATGCGCTCGCCATGGACCTCCAGGATTCGGGATGCGGCAAAGCCACCCATCAGTGCCTCGCGAACCTTAGCGGGATCGCAGCCCGATTGCCGCGCGAAGACGAGGGCCTCGCCGACCGCCTCGATCCTCAGGGCAACGACGATCTGGTTGGCGATCTTGCAGGTCTGACCGCTGCCGCTTTCCTCGCCGATATGGCTGATGTTCCTGCCCATGATCTGCAACAGGGGCATCGCTCGCTCGAAGGCTTCGAACGGTCCGCCGCCCATGATAGAGAGCGTCGCATTCTTCGCGCCGACCTGGCCGCCGGAGAATGGGGCGTCTAGATAAAGCACATCTTTTTCCCGGAGTTTCCTGGCGAATTTCTTCGTCGCCACCGGATCGATGGAACTCATGTCGATGTAGAGGCTGCCCGCGGTGAGCGCATCCGCGAGCCCTTGCTCGAAGAGGACGCGCTCCACGTCGGGCGTGTTCGGCAGCATCGTGATAACCGCTTCACAATGCGCCCCGACCTCACGCGGGCTTGCATGAACTTGCAAGCCTTTGGCAAGGAGGTCTGCCGGTGCGGGCGTGCGGTTCACCGAGGTGTGAACGGCGTGTCCTGCATCGAGAAGATGCCCCGCCATCGGTGCGCCCATCACACCGAGACCTATGAATCCGATGTTCATCTCAGACCTCCATCATTTGGCAAAGATGCCGCCCTGAAGGCGATTGACGATGTCCTCCCGGCCGGGATGGGGATCGGCGGTGTGTATCTCGGCCTGCCAGGCGTCCGCGCTGTCCTTCGGCCGGTAGCCGATATGCGACGCGAGGCGATTGTCCCAGAAGGTCGCACTATTATTTGATGCACCGTAAATGATCGTGTGGCCGACGCGCGGCACGCTCAGCGAGCGCTCGACGAGTTGCCACATGTCCTCGAAGGACAGCCATGTGAGGAGATGGCGGCGGGTGCTCGGCTTCGGCTCGCAGGAGCCGATGCGCACCGATACGGTTTCGAGGCCATGCTTGTCCCAATAGAGCTGCGCGAGGTTTTCCCCAAACGCTTTGGCGACACCGTAGTTGGAATCGGGTCTTGCGGGAACGTCCGTCCCGATGATCTGCATCTGATCGTAGAAGCCTATCGCGTGAACCGAGCTCGAGAAGACTACGCGCTTGACACCGGCAAGGCGCGCGGCCTCGTAGAGGCTTTGGAAGCCGACGATGTTGACGCGGCAGATCGAGGCGAAATCCGCGTCCTTCGACAGGCCTCCGAAATGCACGATGGCATCGATATCCTTCACCAGGGCTTCCGCCGCAGCGAGATCCCCGAGATCGGCCGTTACCAGTTCCTCGTTGGGGGCCGCATCGGACATGGCGGCGATGTCGGTGGAGCGAAGGAATTTTACCTTGGGGGCGAGGCGCTTGCGCAACTCGGTGCCCAGCAGGCCGGCAGCGCCAGTCAACAGGATGCGATCGTAGAGCATGTTCGTCTTCCTTGCAGTTTCAGAGGTGGGATGAAGGCTCGCCCAGAAGGCGCGTGAAGAGGCTTTGATCGATATTTCCGCCAGAGGCGACCACGACCGCCGTCGTCCCCTGCATCGCTTTTGCCTGCGAGAGGAGGGAGGCGAATGCAGCGGCCCCACTCGGCTCGACGACCAGATTGAAGCGATCGAACAGGATACGGACCGCGTTCGTCACCTGGGCGTCGGTCACGGTGTCGAAATCGGGTGCGAGGGATTTGGCGATCGCGAAAGGGACTTTGCCGGGTTGCGGTGACATGAGACCGTCGCAGAGCGTGCTCGCGCCAGCTTCGCCGGTCACGCGCCTGCCGGCGGCAAGCGACCTTGCAAAATCGTCGAAGCCGTGCGGTTCGACCGCGACGATGCGGCAGCGCGGAAAGGTATCCCGGACTGCGCTTGCCGAGCCGGCGAGAAGGCCGCCGCCGCTTGCCGGAACGAAGAAGGCGTCCGGCTGGATTTTCCGCCTTGCGGCCTGTGCGGCGACCTCCAACCCAACCGTTCCCTGCCCAACGACGATGTCTTCGTGATCGAACGGCGGCAGGAGGATTGCGCCTTCGGCGATGAATTCGGCAGCCCGGCGCTCACGACTGGCGAAGAAATCCGTGAGGATCTCTACGCCCGCGCCTAGGGCGCGCGTGCCGGCGATTTTTCGGACCGGCGCGGAGGCAGGCATCAGCACGGTCGCTCTCGCTCCCACGATGCGCGCTGCATAGGCGAGCCCCTGCGCGTGGTTGCCGGAGGAGAAGCCGACGAAATGCGCATCCGGCACCGCGCCGAGGCGAAGCGCGAAATTCAGCGCGCCGCGGGCCTTGAACGAACCGGTCTTCTGCAGGCACTCGGCCTTGACGAGGACGCGCAGGCCAAGTTCGTCGTTGAGCGTGTCGCTCTCCAGCAGAGGCGTGCGCAGCACGAAATCGCGGATCAGCGACGCTGCTTCATTTATTTTCGCGTGAAGGCGGTCCATGTCGATCGCCTTTACAGGTAGCGGGCGAGATTGAAGGGAGAGAGGTCGATCCTGCTCTTGCCGTCGTGGATGGTCTCGGCCACTGCTTCGCCGATGCCGAGCGAATGCTTGAAGCCATGACCGGAGCAAGCGGAGACGACGATGACCTTGTCCATGTCAGGATGGTTGTCGATGATGAAGCCGTTGTCGGGCGTGTTGGTGTAAAGGCAGGTCGCGTTGTTGACGATGTCGGGTTTGACGCCCACCATGTTGGGGCCGACATGCTTGGTGTAGAAATCCTCGGTCTCCCAGCGCTCGGCCGCCGGCGTGCCCTGTTCGTGATCGAAGTCGGGCGTATCGCGGCTTGCCACCATCTTCACGCCTTCGCTCGGATCCGTCACCGGGAAGCCGGTGAAATAGTCCTCGAGCCGATCAGTAACAAACCAGATGAAGACCGGCATGTTTTCCGGGGAGAAGGGCGTGAAATCGTCCGCATTATACCAATGGATCGTCTGGCGCGTGACCGTCAGGAGCCTGTCGAAGGGCGCGCCTAGCAGGCGGCGCGTCCAGGCGCCGGCCGCAACCACCGCCCGTTTCGCATGGATCGTGCCGGCGCTCGTCTTGACGATAACCTTGCCGTCTATCTGGTCGATCTTCTCGACGATCGTATCGGTCAGAAGTTGCGCGCCATGTGCCTTTGCGCCCTCGACCTGCGCTTCGATCAGCGCCTCCGGCAGCATGTAACCCGCGTTCGGTTCCAGATAGCCCCGGTCGGTGTCACGGAACTGCCGGAACTGGGGATAGCGGGCGCGCAGGGCGTTGGCGTCGAGGATTTCATGTTCGATGCCGAAACGTTCCGCCATCTCGATGCTGCTGGCCAGAAAGTCCTGGGCGCCGTGAAGCGGAGTTGCGCCGGTCATCGGCGAACCGACGATCAGGGTGCCCGATTTCACGAGGAAGGTCCGGCCGAATTCGGCTTCCAGTTCCGCGATGATCTCATGGGAGCGCATGGCGAGCGGCACATAGGCCGGGCCCTCGCCCACCGCCTCGCGGGTCACGCGCGTGCCGCCATGGCTGGAACCGTTGGAATGAGGTGGGACGAAACGATCGATTCCAAGCACAAGCTCGCCGCGCTTGGCAAGCTGGTAAAGGGTTGAGGCGCCCATAGCGCCGAGCCCGACGACGACGACATCGGTTTCGATAAGAGGTGCATTCGAGGACATGGCCGTGCTTTCTTAATCGCCGGCGGCTTCGCCGGACACAGGTTCCAGACGCCCCACGCACCGTCGCCTGCCTTGCGGGCGGCCGCGGATGCTAGAGGGCGGACGTGTCCTATGCCTGGTCGATATCCTCAAGGCATCCGGCTCGAAGCTGGAAGAAGGTTTCCTCGTTTAATCGCGGAGTCATAAGATCACATAGCCATAGTCATCATATCTTACACTTGTTCGTCAAGGCTATTGTCGGCCGTCTCCGTCGATTTGCCGGCCTGAACCATGAGGCCGCGATAGCGCATCTGGCTCCCTCCAATATGATTCTTCATGGCTTCGCGTGCCGCCTCAACGTCCTGGCCGGCAATCGCTTCGCAGATGGCATTATGTTCGCTGACGGATTTCTCAAGATATTGCGGGGTGATGAGGGTTCCGCGCTTGGTTCCTTCCAAAGCGCGGCGTGGAAGAATCGATAGGCCAAGGCGATCGAAGAATTCCACAAACGCTTCGTTGTTGGTGGCCTCGGAAATCGCGCGGTGAAATGTCCAATCCGCCTGTTCGGTCGGCTCGTTCTGGGCGAGGGCGTCGCGGAACCGGCTGGCTGCCTCCCAGATCTTTGCCTCCTGTGCCCAGGATCGCCGGGCGGCGGCGAGGCCCGCGGCGTGGACCTCCACGGCCATACGAAGCTCGAGAATATCGAGCATGGAGGCGGAAAAGTGAAGATTTCCAACGGTTTCTGCCGAAGATGCGCCGGTCTCGGTCTTCTGGGAAACGAAGACGCCGACCCCGTGCTTGGCTTCAAGCAGGCCATCGGCGCGAAGGGCCGCGACGGCCTCGCGGATAACGGTGCGGCTGACACCGAATTCCTGGGCCAGCGCCTTTTCCGTCGGCAGTTTGTCGCCGACTTTGGTCGCGTCGTCGAGGATGCGCTCCCTCAGCGCGTGCGTTGTCTTCAGCGTCAGCGTGTTCTTTTTCTTGCCGGCCAATGGGGCCGCCGTGTCGCCGCTTGTCGTCATATCTTTCGGCATTCTTGTTTTCCTGTCCCGTTGTCGTTCGGCCTCGGCAATGGGATCGTGCCGATGGTTCCTTAGGTCAGAAGACTATATTTTTGTATCATCGAAGACAATCGTCTTGACAGGTGATCATATCTCCAGCACGTTTAAGATACGATCTTAGCCGCAAGCGATCATACGCGCATAAGTAAAACGGGAACCGCGGCTGAACGTGTCAACGGATTTGTTTTCCAGCACAGGGCATCGATAGATGGACAGCGAAAAGGCCAGGATAGGCGTCGATATCGGCGGGACGTTCACCGACGTCGCGATGGAATACCGCGGCAGGATCTTCTCGACGAAGGTGCTGACGAACTACGCTGCCCCCGAGGCGGCCATCATCCAGGGCATCACCATCGTTCTGGAGGACGCAGCACTCCCCTTCTCGGAGGTCGGAACGATCATCCATGGGACGACGCTCGCCACCAACTCGCTGATCGAGCGTCGCGGCGCAAAAACCGCCTTCGTAACGACCGATGGTTTTCGCGACGTCATCGAGATGCGCACCGAAAACCGCTTCGAACTCTATGACCTGAATATCGTGTTGCCGCCGGCGCTGATCCACCGCCGCGACCGCTTCGTCGTCGGGGAGCGGATCAGCGCGTCGGGGGAGATCCTGCATGCGCTCGACGCGGCCGAGGTTGCCGCGCTCGCGCGGACCATCCGGGAAGGCGGCTATGAGAGCGTCGCCATCGGCCTGATGCATTCCTACGTCAACGATGTGCATGAGCGGCAGGTGCGCGAAATCCTGCTTGCCGAAATTCCCGGCCTGTCGATTTCGCTGTCGAGCGAGGTCTCGCCTCAGATGCGTGAATTCCAGCGCTTCAACACCGTCTGCGCCAATGCCTATGTCAAGCCACTGATGGCGTCCTACCTCAACCGCCTCGTCGACAAGCTGCGAAAGGCGGGCGCAGACTGCCCGGTCTTCATGATCCATTCGGGTGGCGGCATCATCACCATTGAAAGTGCCGCGGAATTTCCGGTGCGCCTGCTGGAGTCCGGACCGGCGGGCGGGGCGATCTTCGCTGCCGAGGTCGCCAAGCGCTACGGCCTCGACCGTGTACTCTCCTATGACATGGGCGGCACGACGGCAAAGATCTGCCTGATTGACGATGCCACGCCTAAGACTGCCAAGACCTTCGAGGTGGCGCGGACCTACCGCTTCAAGAAGGGCAGCGGCATGCCGATATCCATTCCGGTCATCGAGATGATCGAGATCGGTGCAGGCGGCGGTTCAATCGCTTCGGTCGACGGTATGAAGCAGATCCGCGTCGGACCGCACAGCGCCGCCTCCGAGCCCGGTCCGGCCTGCTACGGCCGCGGCGGCGACAAGCCGACGGTAACGGATGCCGACCTGCTGCTCGGCCGGCTCGATGCCGACAATTTCGCTGGCGGCTCGATCAAGCTCGCAGCTGCCAATTCCGAGGGCGCCTTCGCCCGCGAGGTCGGCGAGAAGCTCTCCATCGACAACAATGCCGCCGCCTTCGGCGTCTGCGAGGTGGTCGACGAAAGCATGGCGAATGCGGCACGCATGCACGCCGTTGAAAACGGCAAGGAGCTTGCCGAATACAGCATGATCGCCTTCGGCGGTGCCGCGCCGCTGCATGCCTCGCGTCTCTGCGAGAAGCTCGGCATGAAGGAGCTTTTGATCCCGCCGGGTGCCGGCGTCGGCTCGGCCATCGGCTTCCTACGCGCCCCCATCGCGTTCGAATCCGTTCGAAGCGCCTATATCCGCTTCGCCCGTTTCGATGCGGCCAAGGTCAATACGGTGCTCAAGGAGTTGCAGGACGAGGCCAAGCGCTTTGTCCATGCCGCCGACCCGGATGCGAAGGTGGAGATGGAGTGCATCGCCTATGTCCGCTATGTCGGGCAGGGCTGGGAGATTCCCGTCATCGTCGACATCAAGTCCTACAGCGATGCAGACGGCCCGGCGTTGCGGGCAGCCTTCGAAGACGCTTACGCCGCCTATTTCGGCCGTGCGATCGACGGCCTCGATGCCGAAATCATCAGCTGGTCGCTGCGCGCCAGTTCGCCCATCCATTCGGCCGCGTCCGTGACGCGGGTGGCGAAGGGCAAGGCCGCGCCGGTGCCGGCGGAACGCGATATGTTCGATGCGCGGGCCGGCAAGTATCTGCCCTCCGGTATCGTCGAGCGCACGTCGCTTTCTGCCGGCGATTACGTCTCCGGACCGGCCGCCATCGTCGAGCGCGAGACCACCACGATCATCTCTTCTTCCTATGAAGCGATCATGCAGCCCGACGGTTGCCTGCTCGTAACGCTCAAGAACGCGTAAAGGACACGACCATGACGAAGCAGCGCGATGTCATCGCCGAGATGCGTCTCCAGATCATGTGGAACCGACTCATTTCCGTGGTCGAGGAACAGGCTCTGACGCTGGTGCGTACGGCCTTCAGCACCTCCGTCCGCGAGGCGGGCGACCTTTCGGCAGGCGTGTTCAACATTGCCGGCGAAATGGTCGCCCAGGCGGTGACCGGCACACCCGGCCACGTCAACGCCATGGGCGAGGCCGTTGGCCATTTCATCAATACCATCGGACGCGACAACCTCTTCGAGGGCGACGTTTACATCACCAACGATCCCTGGAAGGGTACCGGCCACCTGCACGATTTCACGGTGGTGAGCCCCTCCTTTCACAAAGGTCGCCTGATCGGCTTCTTCGCCTGCACCGCCCATGTGGTCGATGTCGGCGGCCGCGGGTTCGGGCCGGATGCCAATGAAGTCTATGAAGAAGGCATCTTCATTCCGATCATGAAGTTCGCCGAGCGGGGCGCGGTGAGCCGCGATCTCATCAACATCGTGCGCAACAACGTGCGAGAGGCCGACCAGGTTATCGGCGACCTCTATTCGCTCGCAGCCTGCAACGAGATTGGTCACAAGCGTCTCATCGAGATGCTCGCCGAATTCGAGATCGACGATATCGAGGATCTCGCGAAATTCATCTTCGAGCATTCCTACCAGGCGACGATCGACCGGATCGCCGAGTTGCCGCAGGGCATCTACCGCAATTCAATGCGTGTCGACGGCTATGGCTCGCCGATCGACATGGTGGTCAGGCTCGACGTGCGCAAGGACGAGATCGTCGCCGATTTCGACGGCACGTCCGGCCCGAGCCCGCTCGGCATCAATGTGCCGTTGATCTACACGACCGCCTATGCCGCCTACGGCCTGAAATGCTCGCTGGCCCCTGAAATCCCCAACAATGCGGCCTCGCTGAGGCCGTTCAAGATCGTCGCACCGGACAATTGCATCCTCAACGCCCAGCGTCCCGCGCCGGTCGCCGTCCGCCACGTCCTCGGCCACTTCGTGCCGGACACGGTGCTCGGCGCGGTGCACAGGATGCTGCCGGATACGGTTCCGGCGGAAGGAGCCGGCGCGCTCTGGAACATCCATCTCAGCGCCCGTCCCTCCGGCGGCAAGGTCGCCAACGGTCTCGACCTGCACCGCACGGAAATCCTGATGTTCAATTCCGGCGGCAGCGGCGCACGGCCGACGCTCGACGGCCTCAACGCCACGGCCTTCCCGAGCGGCGTGCATAGCATGTCGGTGGAAGCCACCGAACATGTCGGACCGATCATCGTTTGGCGCAAGGAGCTGCGCAACGGTTCGGGCGGCGAGGGTCGCCAGAGGGGAGGGCTCGGCCAGGTGGTCGAGATCGCGCCGACAGAGGGCCATGAATTCTACTTCAATGCGATGTTCGACCGCGTCGAAAACGCGGCGCGCGGCCGGGAAGGCGGCCATGACGGCGCGGCTGGCCGTGTCCATCTCGATGACGGCACGCGGCTGAAGACCAAGGGACGCCAGTTTGTGCCGGAAGGCAAGCGGCTGGTGATCGAGTTGCCCGGTGGTGGCGGCTACGGCAATCCCGCAGAGCGGCCCGCCGAGACGCGCGAGCGAGACCGCCTCGATCAGTACATCGTCGCGGATTGAAGGACAGGGCGATGAATGCAATCGAAACCTTGGCCGCGGAGATGGGGCGGTTTCAGCTGACCCCGGGCCTTCGCGGCGTCCCGATCGGCACGGTCGTTACGGATTCCGCCTCAGTGAAAGGGCAGGGGTGGCATCCGGCGGACGGTGAGATGAGCCTGCCGCTCCTATCGCTCGATCTACAAACCTACGCCGAGAACAAGGCGGTGATGTTGGAGGTTTGCCGGGTGTTCGGTTGCGAGATCGCTCCGCATGCGAAAACGCCAATGTCCCCCGTTCTGGCGCGCGATCTTGTAGAGAGCGGGGCCTGGGGCATCTCGGTCGCAGACCTGCGGCAGGCGGAAGTGATGCTGCACCACGGCTTTCGAAAGCTTCTCATCGCAAACGAGATCGGCGGCCGCCGCGCGGCCGTGCGGCTGGCGCGCCTGCTGAGTGCCTTTTCCCAGCCGGATATTCATCTCTTTGTCGACTCCGCCGAACTCGTCGCGGGGCTCGCAGAGACTTGGGGCGACGATACCTGTCTGCCGCCGCTGAAGCTGCTGGTCGAAGTCGGTTGCGGTCGCGGTGGCGTAAACTCCAACAACGAACTGGACCGGCTGCTTGCCGTCATCGGCGACCTGAACGAACCTCGGATCACCTTGGCGGGCGTCGCTGCCTATGAAGGCACTGCGAACCGTCCTGGCGAGGCGGAGCTTCTGGCGAATCTCGACGATCTCTTTTCCCGTGTCTCCTACGGGCTCATGGCGGTGCGGCGGCTTACCGGCGAAGGCATGCCGCTAATCCTGTCGATGGGCGGATCGAGCCTGTTCGACCATGTGATCACTCGCTGCCGGAGCATCCTCGATGAGGACGGAAATGCAAGCCTTCTGCTGCGCAGCGGCGCCTGTTTCTTCAGCGACAACGGGCCAATCCGCACCCGCCTTCGCGCCATCGCTCGTCGCGGTCTGCTCGGGGCCGAGATTAGCAGTCGGATTGCCGGCGCGTTTGAGCCGACGCTTCGGCTGTGGGCGGAGGTACTGTCGGTAAACGGATCCAACGACGTCATCTGCGGTGTAGGTCTCAGGGACGTCGCCCATGACCAGGGTGTTCCGACACCGCTCGTCCTGTGGCGCAACGGCAAGCGTCTTGCCGTGCTCAGCGAGGGCGCGATGGTCTCCAAGTTGAACGACCAGCACGCCTTCGTTCATGTGCCGGGTTGCGCGGTCGAACTCGGCGACGTGATCGAGTTCGGGATCAACCATCCCTGCACGACGATCGACAAGCATGACGTGATCTTCGGTCTCGACGACAAGGGCGCCGTCAGCGCCGTCCTTCGAACCTTCTTCGGCTGAACAATAACAGGATTGAAAAGATGAGTGCTTCCGTAGCCGACCGACTGAAAGAATTGGGCATCAAGCTTCCGGGCGTCTCTGTCCCGACGGCGACCTACATTCCGACGAAACGGGTCGGATCCAGCCTTCTGGTTTCCGGTCAGGTTCCGCGTGTAGATGGCAAGATGGGCTTCATCGGCAAGGTGGGCGACACGATCTCGCCTGAGGAGGCAAAGGAGGCCGCGCGGGTCTGCGCGCTGAACATCGTCGCCCAGCTTCACACCGCGCTGGATGGCGATCTCGACCGCGTTGCCGGCTGCTCGCGCGTGCGCGGCTTCGTTAATGCCGTGCCGGATTTCGGTGCGCACGCCGCCGTCATCAACGGTGCTTCGGATCTCATCGTTGAAATCTTTGGAGAGCGGGGGCGTCACACCCGTACGGCCATCGGGGTCGGCTCGCTCCCGCATGGTGTCGCGGTCGAGGTCGATGCGGATTTCGAGATTGACCGCTGAGACGACAGTATTTCCGGCAGGTCTCACAAAACAGAGGGAACGGCGAGCACGGATATGGGATACGAATTCGATTTCTCGGCGGTATGGGATGCCTGGCGCATCCTTTTGGACGGCACCCTGGTTGCCCTCTATTATACGGGCATTTCCAGCATCCTTGCGCTGATCCTCGGGATCATGGTGATGGTCATGCGGCGCAGCGATGTCTGGCCGGTCCGTCTTTCCGCGCAGGTGTTCATCGAGATCATTCGAAACACCCCTTTTCTGGTGCAGCTCTTCTTCATCTTCTTCGGACTGCCCGCGATCGGGCTGAAATTCTCGGTCTCGGCGGCGGCGATCACCGCGCTGACGATTAACACCGCGGCCTATATCGCTGAAGTCCTGCGCGGCGGCGTCGACGGCCTTCCCAAAGGGCAGATCGAGGCGGGCAAGGCGCTTGCCCTCAATCGCCGGCAGATTTTCTTCGACATCGTCCTGAAGCCGTCGGTCCGCTCTGTTTATCCAGGCCTCTGCTCACAATTCGTGCTTCTCCTTCTAACATCGAGCGTCGTCGCATCGATCTCCGCGCCGGAACTCACCTATTCCGCCCAGATGATCGAGTCACTCTCCTTCCGCAGCTTCGAAGTCTACTTCGTCGTGACCGGAATCTATCTCGCGCTTTCCATCTGCCTTTCAACGCTGCTCCGGCTGTTCGGCCGCATCTACTTCTCCTATCCGATCAACTGAGGCCGGGACTATGATCAGAGAACTTTCGGTCAACGACCTATGGATGCTCTTCGAGGGCCTGAAGTGGACGGTCATGCTGTCGCTCATCGCCTTCGTCGGCGGCGGCATCGTCGGCGTCCTCGTCGCCCTGATGCGCACGAGCGCCTATGCCATCCCGCGCTGGTTCGCCTATCTCTATATCGAGGTGTTCCAGGGAACGCCGCTGCTCATGCAGCTCTTCGTCTTCTATTACGGCGTCGCCCTGGTGGGACTCGACGTCAGCGCTTGGATCGCGGCGGCCATAGGTCTGACAGCGCACACCAGCGCCTTCCTCGGAGAAATCTGGCGCGGTGGCATCGAGGCCGTCCCGGGAGGTCAGACGGAAGCGGCACGCGCGCTCGGGCTGGGCTATCGCCACCGGATGATCGACGTGGTCCTGCCGCAGGCCTTCAAAATTTCGCTCCCAGCTACGATCGGCTTCCTGGTGGGCCTCGTGAAGGGCACATCGCTCGTCGCCATCATCGGGTTTACGGAACTGACGCGCGCCGGGCAGATCATCTCCAACAACACGTTCCAACCCCTTGTCGTGTTCGGGATCGTCGGCGCCGTCTATTTCGCGATCTGCTGGCCTCTCTCCCTCCTCAGTGGCCGCCTGGAAAGGAAGATGTCCTTCGGGCGGTAAGAAAATCGGCGAACTCGGCACGCCGACCGGAATTTCCCTGCCGATCAACAATATAGAGGTGAACACAATGCTATCTTTGAACAATGGCTTCGGGCGCCGCAGCTTCCTCGCTCTCGCCACCATCGCTCTTGCGGCGGGCGCCGCAGGCACGTCCTTCCACACGGCGGAGGCCGCGACTCTGGAGGAAATCAAGCAGAAGGGGACAATCACCTTCGGCATCGTCACCGACCAGCCGCCCTTCAGCTACATCAATGCCGACGGCAAGAATGAAGGCTACGACATCGACATCAGTCAGCTGATGGCCAAGGAACTCGGCGTCAACGTCGCCTATGTGCCAATCACCAGCGCCAATCGCATCCCCCAGCTCCTGACCGGCAAGGTCGACATGCTGATTTGCGTGATGGGCATCTTCCCGGACCGTGCGAAGGTCGTCCAGTACGTCACGCCCTATGCGGCGATCAAGGCCGCCATCTATGGCCCGAAGGACGGCGGTGTGTCCAAAATAGAAGATCTCGCAGGTCATTCAGTCGCCGTCGAAAAGGGCAGCTCGATGGACAAGGCCATCACCGAAGCCGCACCCTCTGGCACGAATATCCAGCGCTTCGACGATGCCTCCTCCGCAGTGCAGGCGCTGCTTTCCGGTCAGGTCGAATATCTCGGCAGCTACAGCCACCAATTCCTCGGCGTCGACAAGGCGGCTCCCGGCAAGTTCGCCGAAGCGCTCGTGCTGAAGACAGAGTACGAAGGCATCGCGGTCAGCCCGCAGTCGAAGGAACTCGGCGAATGGGCGGGTGAATTCTGGACGAAGCACAAGAAAGACGATGTTTTGAACGAATTCTACCAGAAGCACTTCAAAACCGCATTCCCGGACATGCCGACTGAAATGGACGGCATCACCTTCACTGCGAAATAAGCACCGAACGGATCCATACTGCGAAAGGAAGACGCCAATGGCAAACAAGACGATTGAAATGGTGGACGTCGACAAGTGGTATGGATCCCTTCACGTCCTCAAAAAGGTCAGCCTTTCGGTGGACAAGGGCGAACACATTGTGCTCTGCGGCCCCTCAGGCTCCGGAAAGTCGACGCTGATCCGCTGCATCAACTACCTGGAGCAAACGCAAGGCGGCAGCATCTCCGTCAACGGGGTCGATCTCGGCAAGAAGGGCACCAATGCCGACCATATTCGCCGGGACGTCGGGATGGTCTTCCAGCACTTCAACCTCTTCCCGCACAAGACGGTGTTGGAAAATTGTATGCTGGCCCCCAAGCGCGTCAAGCATGTCTCCGACAAGGACGCGCGCGAGACGGCGATGCGCTACCTGGAACGGGTGCGCATCGCCGAACAGGCTAACAAATATCCAGCCCAGCTTTCCGGCGGGCAGCAGCAGCGCGTCGCGATTGCGCGTGCGCTGTGCATGGGACCGCAGATCATGCTGTTCGACGAGCCGACTTCGGCGCTCGATCCGGAAATGGTCAAAGAAGTGCTGGACACGATGATTTCGCTTGCCGAGGACGGTATCACGATGATCTGCGTGACCCATGAAATGGGGTTCGCCCGCGCCGTCGCCCACCGCGTCATCTTCATGGATGGCGGCCAGATAATCGAAAGCGCTCCGCCGAACGAGTTCTTCTCGAACCCGCAATCGCCGCGCGCCAAGGCATTCCTCGGGCAGATCCTGAACCACTGAAGAACCCGCCGCCCTCGCGGCAAGTGAGAGAAAAGAATGACCATGGTTGCATTCCAAAGCCGCAGGGTATCCACCATCAAATCCTCACCCACGATGGCGATTTCCACCGCAGCCAAGGCGATGCGGGCGAGGGCGAGCATGTTGTCGACCCCTCGCTAGGCGAGCCGGATTTCGAGTAGTTCTTGTTCCGACCCCTTCCTGGCGCAACAAATCAAGACGTCGTGGATCTGCTGCAGAATAATGGCCACAAGGGTACCCCTGTCTTCCCGCCCTACCAAAACGTAGAATAAGCGCAATGCCATATCTCGGCAAAACACCACGCGCTCCTTCACGGAGGTGAGCGGGTCCATGGCTGGCGCTCTGGCGCTTCGACACTGACGGCGGTGTGCCAATCATATTTGCCGAACATCACAGCGACTGGGAGAACCCATCTTGGCCAGCTGGTGGACGTGACGCCGCCACGTTTCGGCGTGACGCTGCCACCATCGTGCGGGAGGCGGGTATTTCCCTTTGAGAACCGATCTAACCACTTGGCCTGAGGTCCCGCGCGTGTTCAGGGGCGCACAGACAGAGTTTGAGTTCTTTCCACTTGACCCGCCGAACCTACCGACGGCCGTCGCGGATCTTGTCGCGTCCTTGAATTTCGATATGTCGAGGTATCTTACGGAGCCGGAAATTGGTTAGCTACGCCGGCGCCTAGAGGCGGTCGTCGGGGTCCCGCTTGCAAGGCTGTTTAGGCTGAACTAATCGCGGCCGTAACTTGGGGCGTGGCTGGTGAGGGCCTGCTAGATTTGACCGGACGCTTTGGTGTGAAGCCCTGTCTCTATCATAACGGGGTGCGTTCGTCAGGCCCGAAGACCGCTTCATGGACTTGCGCGAATGTGTCCTTGGTTCGGATCCTTTCAACTGCAATCAAAAGCAAGATTTTCTCGCGTCCGGCCCTCCATTCGTTCAGAGCCTGCAAGCAGTTATTATCCAGGCGCGCGAGTCGAAGAGTATTCCCTCAGGAGTAACATGCGTCTCAAGTAAATTGCGCAATTGTTTCAATGCCCGGTGACGCTGCTTAACGGCTTGTGCCAGATCGTCTGCGAGATAGAGATCGATGAGTACTTCAGAGGCTGCATCGACATCCACGCCATAGAAAACGGATTCTCGCACCTCGGCAAAATCGATCGAAGCAAAGCCAGCGCCCCTAAGCACTCCCGTTACAATGGCGGGATTGCTCATTGAAAACGCTGCGGGAGCATCGGGGGAAACTGCGATTAGGGGTGCCATAGCCCGTCTGATGGACTGGGCCCACTCATTGCGCTCCTGGCTCTGCCACACCATCCATGCAAGGCGCGCGCCTGGACCCATCGCGCGGGCTATATTGGCACACGCGGCCGCCGGATCGGCAAAGAACATGGTACCAAACCGACTGATGCAGACATCGAAGCTCGCGGCCGGAAATGGGTGACGCTGGGCATCGCCATGCTCAAATGCAACATTCCGCAATGCCGCTTCGCTGGCACGTCGTCGCGCAATCTCAAGCATCTTCCGCGACGTATCCACGCCGAGCGCGTGGCCATTCACCGCGATACGGGCGGCCTCACGCGTCGTTTGTCCTGCCCCGCAGCCAATATCGAGCACCCGATCTCGTGTGCCAACGCCGGCGGCCGCGCGCAGATGCTGATTGTGCCGTCGTAATTCGGCGTCATAGAAGTCAGCGCGATCCAAGGTCATTGCTCTCCATCGGCTTGTCACTGTCATTTGGCGGACATTCCGACATGCTCGTCGATAGCGGAAACGATTTTGTCCCAATCACCGGGGTGTATTTCATGGCCGCCACCTTCGACTTGCACAAACCTGGCATCAGCTACGACTCGTGCAAGAGCCTCGCCGTGCGCCATCGGGAAAACCGGATCGGCCGTGCCGTGAATGACGAGAAGCGGCACGTTCATCTCAGTCAGCCGCCCTCGCCATGTCGCGCCGACGTCAAAAAGAACGCTGTGGTTGGTCGTGCTCAGATAGCCTCCGGAGCGGTCGAAATCCCGTTCAATAAAAGCGCGGGTGCCGGCCGCGTCGAACGGGTGTGCCGTCCCCGCCGTCAGGCGCGCATCCTCGACCAGGTACGCGACGGCTTCCACTCGGTCCGACCAATCCGCCTCCACGGACATATGCTCCATCCAGGCCTCGCCGCTTGCTGGAAGGCCGGACGTGTCGACGCCGACCGGCGAGGTGCTGATCGCCGTCAGCGACAGCACGCGCTCCGGATTCTTCAATGCTACCACTTGGCCGACCATGCCGCCGAGGGAAAAGCCGACGACATGAGCGCTCGAAATCCCGTAGCCGTCGAGCACGCGGAAGACGTCGTCGACAGCATCGTCGAAGGTGTAGCCGGGCCGACCGGGCGGATATTTTGTCGAAAGGCCGGAGTCGCGCTGGTCATAGCGGATGACGAAGCGCCCTCGCGCGGCCAAGCGCTCGCAGAACTCCTCACGCCACCACAGCATCGACGCCATTCCGCCCATGATGAGAATGAGCGGCGCCTGGTTTTGCTCGCCGAAGCTCTGCGTCGCGAGCTCGACCCCGTCAGTGCGGACAATCACTTCACTCATGCGAGGCCCTCCCGGTGCAGCGCGGCTTGCACCGAAGGCCGCTGCCTGATTCGTGCGATGTAGTCTTGAAAAGGCTCCGGCAGGGAAAAACCGAGGTGAGTCGCGCCCCAGGCAAGTTGAAACAGATAGGCATCCGCGACCGTGAAGGTCTCGCCGAACAGATAGCCCCGCTCCAGTCGATCTGCGACAAAGCCGAACCAATGTACGATTTGCAGGCCGGTCGGCTCTCTGGCTTCCTCCGGAAGGGAGAGGTAGGTGGGGAAGCGCTTGTGAATCTCGGTCGCGATAAAGCTCAGCATCTCGAGCAGTCGATAGCGGCCAAGGTGACCTTGCGGGGCAAGCCTTGGTGCGCGATCGGCGACCCAGGCCAGGATGGCAACATTTTCTGTCAGCACCTCACCATCGTCGAACATAAGGGCGGGCACATAGCTCGTTGGATTGATGTCCGTGTAGCGACCGCCCCCTTCAACCTGCTTGGTCTCGAGGTCGACCTTGACCAGGTCGAACTGAATTCCAGCCTCCTGCATCGCAATGTGGTCCGCCAGGCTTGTGAACCCGGGCGCAGAGTAGAGTTTCATCCGACCAATCCTTCCTTCGTTTCATATGTGCATGTCTGAGAAGAGGTAGGTCGGGCCGTGCGGCTGGTCGATCGCCCGTAGACGTCCTCTTCGTGTCCGCATACTGTGGCTAAGGCAGGGGGTGGCGCATCAGGCATATTGAGTAGGACCGACGCGAAATGCATGGTGAGGTCGACTGAGCGCATTTGGTCGGAGATGATCAGCTTCACCTATGGCCTGCCTCTGCAGGCCGGCCCATGCGCATAGTAACCGTCAGCCGGGCTGCTGATCGTGCGCATTCGAACGACGACGACTTCTTCTTCGCTAAATCTTGGATTCACGGTATCGGAGCATTTGTGTCGACTTTCCGTAAAAGGGTGCCGCTCTCGGGCCGAACCGCAGAACTCATTTCCATGGAAACCGCCTTCCGAAATGTTTCTGGCGGTCGGCAACTGTGCGTTCTTCTCGGGGCCGAAGCAGGTGGCGGAAAAAGCCGCCTGGCGGAAGAGTTCGCCCACCGGATCTCTGATCGTGCCCTTGTTTTAAAAGGTGGATGCATCGAACAGCAGGAAGCGGCCCTGCCTTATGCGCCCGTCACGGCTCTATTGCATGAATTGGTTCGTCTACGGGGCCAGTCCTTGATCACAACGCTTGTCGGCCGTGAGGGTGCGCGAGAACTGGCATGGCTTCTTCCCGAATTCGGCGAGATCTCGGAGCGCTTCGATGCGGGCATCGCAAGATCCCGGCTGTTCGAGACGCTGCGCAAGCTATTCGAGGAACTGGCACGCGACATGCCGCTTGTCTTGGTCATCGAGGACATTCATTGGGCCGATCAAGGAACCTTCGATCTACTTCGCTTCCTCACGAGGCGGCTGAAGGGAATTCGGCTCATGCTCATCCTCACCTATCGACCCGAGGAGGCAAGCGGCAGCAACGCCATGCGGACAACCATCGCGGACCTTTCTCTTTCCGAGGGGTGCGAAGCGATCAAACTTCCTCGCCTCACTCGCACGGAGATCGCCATGCAACTCGAGGGCCTGCTCGGGCGGCGGCCAACGCCTGCTATGGTCAACAGCGTCTATGCAAGGGGCTGCGGCATCCCGCTGTTCACCGAGGCCCTCGTGGATGCGTGCGGAAGTCTGCGGACGGATGTTCCCGGCTCGCTCAATGACTATCTGCTGAAAGCCGTGAGAGACGTGCCAGCAACGACGCGCGCATTGCTGAAAGTGATGGCGCTCGGTGGCACGCATATCACCCATTCGCTTCTTCGCAATGTGGCGGACAAACCAGACCTCGAGCTCGCGGAATTGCTGCGCCCCGCGATAATGGCTGGGATCCTGGTGTCTGATCGTGAAGGATATGCGTTCCGCCACGCGCTCATCCACAGTGCTGTGCGGGACGACCTGATTGCCGGCGAAAAGATGGCAGTCCATCGCATTTATGCGGATGTGCTCGAAGGTGGACCGGTTCCGAGCTACCGCATTTGGCATTCCGTAGCGCTGGCGCGGCACTGGCATGGCGCCGGCCAGGCGGAACGATGCCTCAAATGGGCCTGGCATGCTGCGGGGGAAGCCGCTGCTGCTTTCGCCTATATGGACCAGATGGAAATGCTGAAGCTGGTGTTGGCGGCGTGGCCCGAAGTCGAACATGCGACTGAATTGATTGGCGTCAACCATGGCAAGGTGCTGGAGCTCGCTGCTGACGCCGCCTGCTGGGCAGCGGAGGCGGAACAGGGGCTCGCCTTTGTCGAACGCGCACTCGTCGAATTGGATCCCGACCGCGACGGGGAGCAGCTGGCAGCGCTTCTTCTGCAGCGTGCGGTGATGCGTCAGCACGCGCTTATCCCAGGCGAGATCGCAGACCTTGAGCAGGCGCTTATTCATGCCGTGCGCCCGACAAGGGGGCGCGCTGACGCACTCGGGCAGTTTTCCCGCGCGCTGATATTGCGAGGAGAGTTCGATCGCGCCAGGCGACTAGGCGAGGAATTGAGGGATCTGGCGGAGAGGCTGAATGACGAGGAGTACCGCATCGAAGCCCTGATCGTAGAGAGCTTGGTGAACTTCGCGTCCGACAGTTCTGACATCGAGGCGTTTTGGAGCGTGGCTCGACGTGCTGAGCAGGTCTCCATTGGCCGCGTCGAGGTGTTGGCCGGCGCAGCTCTGCTTCAGGCCCTGCTCGAGACTGGAAAATACGCTGATATCCTTGAGATCGGACCTGCGATCTTCGAGCGCATGGCCGAGCTCGGCCAAGCTCGGTACACAGGAGCAACGGTCGGTTCGCCCCTTTGTCGCGCCTTCCTGGCGCTCGGCCGCATTTCCGAATCTGTTGAGACGTGCGAGCGGATGGCAGCTTTGGATCCGCTGCCGCTCGGGCTTGTTCATGTATATGAATGCCAGGCGGAGATCGCCTTGGTATTGGCGGATGCGGATCAAATTGCATCGGCGGTAAGATCGTTGCGCGATCTCCCGCCCGGACCCCAGGTCGCCAACCGTATGGCGGCCAATCTTCTGAGATTTGAGATCGAAAGCCGTGCTCTCGCGAGCGACGGGGATCACTCTGCAATTTTGGTCAGGTCCGCCCTGGAATATCTGAAAACGCGAAGCGGCGCGTCATGGCCGCTCCTGGTCTCCACTATACGCCTTGCCGTCGATACGAATCAGAAAGACATCGCTCTCGAACTCGCTGAGCTGGCCACTCAGGCTCGATGCCGCAATATGGTGGAGCGGGCGGAGAGGCTGGAAATAACGGCTGAAATCTCCCGCGCTACGGCTCCTGATCTCGATAAATGGGAAGCCGCAGCCCAAGGTTGGGCAGATTTAGGCCGGCCCTTCCGGCAGGCATATGCCCTCATGCAAGCAGGCGCTGCCGCAGTGAGCACCAACAGGCGCTCGACGGGAGCGTGCCATTTCAGACGCGGCGCGGAGCTTGCCCATTCGATCAGCGCTCGGCTTTTGCGCGACCAGATCGAAGCCGTCGCCGCAAAGGCTCGTATTGATTTACGAAAGGACGAGGATGAGGGCGCCTCAAAGGCGCCCCTCGGCCTGACGGATCGGGAATTTGAGGTGCTCCGGCTAGTCGCAGCCGGACAGAGCAATAGGGAGATAGCCAAGACTCTGTTCATTTCGGCGAAAACGGCGAGCGTTCATGTGTCCAACATTCTGGCCAAGCTTTCCGTCCCCAGCCGTGGCGCTGCGGCCGCTGTCGCACACCGGCTCCGGATTATCGATCTGGGATAGAGTTGTTGGTTTGGCGGCACTTGTGCATGCGACTGAACAAGGAAGGTCGGCTGATGGCGCAGTGATCAAGAAAATTGCGTCCTCGTCGGCGGTCTCCCGAGGGAGACCGCCGCTTCGGCTAGCTATAGACCTCCCAGCTATCTCGCCACTAGTTGCCGGTCTACCGCGTGAGTCCCGATTAAAGCGAAGTCCTCCGAAATCCTCCATCGCCGTCAAGCCGCGTTCTTTCTCCATGCGGAACGCCGTCGCCCGGCTGATCGACGCCTTCGCGGAGGCGACCTCAACAGAATGCGTTTGTCGATACTTCATGAATAATCTCATCTGATGATCGGTTACATGGCGACCCGGCACATTCCAGAAAACCGCCACCATAGCGGGCCGACCGCGATCATGAGACGCCTATAAATTGCGCCGCGGCGGGGGTGTAACTTCGGTCGGGCTACGCCCTCCCTTCGTCACACCCCCGCCGCCGAGTCTCATCCTGATTGACCCGTTCACACGCCAGCGCCGCATGGTGGTAGAGAATAGAGGGAGGAGGGCAGTCACACGCCCACCTGTGCTCTGAAGGAGATTGACACAAATTTGGCAGGTGATCCGCCACCCCACGAGTTGACTTCGAAGAATGATGTGCGATCCGACGCCGCGCCAGATGCGCCTTGGGCGATCAAGGCGCTGCGTGACGAGCCCTTACCGTTGTTTACTGCTGCTGCAGAACTCGAGATGACAGCAATTGCAGAGTAGCACGAGCCGGAGGGTGTCAAGCTTCATCGTGAACTGGTCCAATCTCTCATGCTGCTTGACACCAACCGTGGTGGTGCGCGGAAGGAACGCCGGAGCGATCGATTTTGTAGCAGCCGAGGTCGGGCGGTGGTTGCAGCACTCTTGGGGGATCCGAGCAGCCACTGAAGGGGACGTCCACCGCTCCTCACGTAGGGGCGGAGAGAGCAGGGATCTTCGTCAGACTGGCACGCGAGAGTAAAGCAGTCATTTGGGGCAACGTTCCCGGTCGTGAGAGCCTGCGCTCGCTCGAGTACATATGGTCGATGCTCTCGGACGATGCTGTCGCGGAATTCATGATCCTCTGCGCAGACCGGCTAGGTCTTCAGCTCAGCCCAGGACAGGTCGAGGAAGCACAATCCCGCCTTTTGGCGCTGTATGAGGCGATCGCTTCGGCTCACTCCGAGCGGCAGTGGACTCACCACGAGGAGGAGTTTCAGGGATGGCTAGTAGGGTCCTGGGGTCCGGCTCCTAGCATACGATCGCTCCCTTAGGCCTACCCTGTGAGCGCGCGAGCGCTTCTGAGCCCGAGGTAGACCAGTGGCGGGCTGCCGAAGGCCCGCTTGAACATCATTGTGAAGGCCGCGGGGTTCTCGTAGCCGAGATCCATTGCCACCGTGGTCACGGCTTCGCCGGCCGCCAGACGTGGCAGCGCGGAAAGCAGACAGGCCTGTTGGCGCCACGCGATGAAGCTTAAGCCGGTTTCGCGCCGGAAGAGGCGGGTGAAGGTTCGGCGGCTCATGCCAAGCGCGTGAGCCCATTCGTCGGTCGTCTGATGGATGTCTGGTTGCTCTAGGAACTGGCGGCAGCGCGCCGACAAGGCCCCCTGGGCCGGGTACCGTAGCGAGAGAGGCAGAACCGGAAGCTGCTGCAATTCGTGCTCGATCAGGCGCATGAGCGTCCCGGCACGTCCCTGTAGTTCGTATTCGAGGGGAAGGGCTAAAGCCTCCGTGATGAGGCTGCGCATGAAGGGCGAGATGGCAACGACTTGGCAGCGGCTCGGCAGCCCCGGGACAGCGTCGGGCTCGAGATAGAGGCTCTGCATGGAGACGTTACCGACCATACGGACGTGATGCTCCATTTCGGGCGGGATCCACATGCCGCGTTGGGGCGGCATCACCCACGTGCCCTCCACGGTCCTCAGCACGATGACCCCGCAAGCGCCCGAGATCAACTGTCCACGACGGTGGTGGTGTGGCTCGATCACGAAACCGTCGGGAACATCCCGGCCGAGGGCGATGATCGGCCGGGGGATGTGGTCAACTGCATCGATATGCACGAACGGCATAGTGGCCCACTCTAGTAGATTCGTGGCCCATGATCGGTGGCAGGGCAGGTCGTGGTGCTATATACCCTGCGTGCAGTCGGCCGCAAGACTTTCATAGACGGTACCGCGCAATCTCTCGAGATCGACCCGTGAACACTCGAGCTTTTCATGACAAAACATCGCATGGGGCCGGCCCCGGCCGGTGATCGCGATGGCCACCCGAAGCTATCCCACGCCAGGGGACACGTCCTGAGATGCAAATCGTCATTCATCTAGACTCCAAGAGTAAAATCAGTCTGCAGGTGCAGATCTACGAGCAAATCGTAGATCATATCCGTGCTGGGCATCTAAAGGCCGGCGGTATACTGCCAAGCTCCCGTGACTTGAGCAGCCAATTGCGGGTATCACGGAACACTGTCTGCGAGGCTTACGAAAAATTGATTTCCGATGGTTACATCCGCACCGTGCCGCAAAGGGGAACCTTTGTTTGCGGGACGGTGCCTGAGGATGCGATGTCCACGATGGTACGAAAGAACATCGAAAAATCGGACATGATGTCCTCGATCAACTTGCCGCTCCCGTACGGAGCCCGGGGTTTGCCGGGCCTTTATGCGCCCCCCGATCTCCAGATCCGCACAGACTTCCGCTTCGGGCGCTCCGAACCGCATTCCTTTCCAGCCAAGACTTGGCGACGTCTTGTTCTCGAGTGCCTGGGCGGTGCATCGAAACGCATGTGCGAGTATAATGATCCCGCCGGAATCCTCGAATTGAGAGATCTCATCGCGAACTATCTTGGACCCTCGCGTGGCATGTCCGTCACGGCCGAGAATGTGGTCATCGTGGGCGGATTCCAGCAAGGCATCAACCTCGCCGCCCATCTCTTGGTGGGCACCAACACGCCAGTGGTGATGGAAGCGCCGTGCTATCGCGGCGCCGCCTTCCTGTTCGAGACGCATGGCGGCAGGGTCATCCCTGTGCCCGTCGACGAGAATGGAATTATCGTGGAACGACTGCTCGAGCATCGGGTGAAGGTCGTTTACGTGACGCCATCGCATCAGTTTCCGACGGGCGGCACCATGTCGCTCGAACGCCGACTGGCGCTTTTACAATGGGCGGCAAAAACCGGCGCTTACATTCTGGAGGTCGATTACGACTCCGACTTCCGCTACGAGGGAACCTTGCTGCCATCGTTGCAGTCTCTCGATCGCACTGGCTGCGTCATCTACCTCAATTCGTTCTCGCGTTCGATCGGCCCGGGTTTGCGTCTCGGGTACATGATTGTGCCGCGTCACCTTCTGAACGCGACAAGAACGCTGAAGGCCTTGATCGACAACGGTTCTCCGTGGCTCGAGCAAGCGACGCTCGCGGAGTTTATGAAGAATGGGAGCTTTACGGCCCACCTGAAGCGGCTCCGTAACACCTATCGTGACCGCCGCGATAAAGTGAGATCGTCCATTGAGAAGTATTTCGGACAGCCGACGCTGGCGGGTGACGAGGCTGGCACCCACATGCTTTGGAGCCCGCCGGACTCGTTGCCTAACGCCGCGGAACTCGAGGCCCTTGCAAGAACCGTCGGGGTGGGCCTCCACGGACTGCCATCAGGAGCGGTCCTGCACGAAAACATGCTCGCTGATCACGAGCGAAAGATCCTGTTGGGCTATGTGCATTTGACGCCGACTCAAATCGAGGACGGCTTCATCCGGCTTGCGGGCGCCCTGTCTGACGCGAAAGCGCGAACGAGTTCGTTTGCCGGGGCGGCAACGCCTAGATGCCGTAATGGGCCGGCACTCCTCGTATAGCCACGAAGGTGACTGTCCCATGACGTGGCGGCACACGCCGAACCGTCTGCTTGCGCTCTGCTTCCTTGCCGGCAGCGGTATGGCTATCATGACGCCCGCCTCGCAGTCGTCTGTGAGCGAGCAGGTGCCACCTCAGGCCCTGCCAGCGGCCGTCGCGCTCAGTGGTATCAGCTACACATTGGTGCAGCTTCGGCCCTGCAGTTGGCGGGATAGTCGTCGTAAGCGCAGGTGCCGTAGCGGCGTTTGCACTGAACCCTGTACTCTACGTCCCCTTGAATGCTCGCCCTGTTGGGTTTGGAGCGTGTCTTCCCTGGACGGGAGCAGTTGAGCCGCGCGATTGTCTCAGGGGTCCGGCACATCCTCTACTCGCCGTCGATCAGGATGGTCCTCAGCCGCACACTGGTGACCGGGCTTAATAGGCGCCTCGATTCGGCGCTGATGCCTCTGGTCGCACGGGATTTTCTGCGCGGAGGTGCCCAGACCTACGGCATCATGCTCGGCGCCTTCGGCTTTCGCGCGATTCTCGGCGGGCTCTTGATTGGAGGCTCGCCAACGCCTGACCGGGAAGCCGCCCTGGGCGCCTGGGGGTCAATGGGGTGCGCGATTGCGGGAATGGCGGTGAGCTAAATTCAGGATCCGGTCGTGAGCGCGCGCACTGGCCCCATTGTTTGTTCGCTGGCTGGCCCTGCTCAGCGAAGCTCCAGAATTGGAAATAGGCGAGGGGGCAGTTCGGCGATGTTGTTGTGGCTGCGATCCCGCAATTCCTAAGCGCGCCGGCGGCGTGCACAACTGAGAGGACGTTTCGCGTGGAAAACAGGAAAGTATCGAAGTTCGGCGTCAAGGCAGCTACTCCGATCGAAGCGGATCTGGACGGGTGGAAGAAGGTCGCCGGCAATCCGACGATGAAGACCTGGATCGAATACACAGCAGACGACAACTCTTCGATTTCGGGCTGGTGGAGTGCCACGCCGGGTACCTATCACGCAACGTATGCTGCGCCTGAATTCGTCCACATGATCGAAGGTCAGATCACCATCACGCCGGATGGCGGCGAACCGGTGACGGTCAAGGCCGGAGACGCCTTCGTGGTCGAGAAGGATTTTGTCGGTACATGGAAAATCGAGAAAGAAGTTTTCAAGCACTTTACCATCAAGCTCAAATAATCGGCTCCTGGGGCTTTGGGGGCGTCCACGTCGGGATGCCCCCGCAAATCTTGGCTTCAAGGGTTCATCGTGTGAATATGACGCTCGTTCCAGCCAGCAATCAACCACCCGTCGGTGACTTCTCCCGCATCGTGACTCACTCAGATGAAAGTGTCCGTGACGGATCGTTGCGACCGCTTTGTCTACCGGATGTCGAAGGACATGACGTTCCTTCTGAGGAAGGACCGCCTGACACTCGACGAACGGGGTTGTGCTTGACCGTCATCGCGCGTGGCGGCGCGGCTTCGTCGATCTGACGCGAGGACTGTCCCGCCATCTTGACTCCCGTGCTCTGCAGGAGCTGACGCTAACGACTAACGGCACACAAATGTCCAGACCGGTTTGTTCGATCACTTCCGGAAGTCGTTTGCCCTTACCGACACGCGGGTGTGGATCGCGGCGAGCGGGTGCGAGTGCACCTGTTCGTGGCCACCCTGGCTACTCGCGCCGGCTGTATATCCGCCCCTCGCTGCGGGAGCGCCAGGCCGACTGGTTCGAGGGCATGGAAGGCGCCTTTCTGCGCTTCGGCGGGGTTCCGGCCGAAGCGCTGTTCGACAATCGCGCTCGTCGAGCATCACGATGCGGCCAGCCGTGTCCTTAGACGAGGTTTCCACATCTTGACGTTCACCAACGTGACAAACGCCGGAGCCGTATCACCGGATCCATCGCTCAAGCGCTGCCACCGGCAAGCGTCCGCGTGAGGGCGGCCGCAGACATAGGCCGCGCGAGCGGCAAGGCTTGGCCGGCCCAAAGGTTAGTGAAGTCGTCGCGGCAGGCGGCCTCGGCAGCACTCCGTAATGGTCCCAGCGCTGTACCAGCCGTCGGGAAGGCCGGGGTGAGATCAGACAGGGGGCCGAGATCCTCCATGAGCCGATTGACGATGCCGCGCGCCGGCCTGCCGGTGAACAGGTTGGTGATTGCGGTAGGTCGGTTCGGGCTTTCGAGCGCCTTGCGATAAACCTCCGAGACCTTCGCTTCGGATGTGAACAGGTAGGCGGTGCCGACCTGCACGGCGGCCGCGCCCAGCGCGAAGGCCGCCTCGACGCCGCGCCTATCGGCAATGCCTCCGGCGGCGATCACCGGCACTGGGACGGCGTCTGCAACTTGCGGCACCAGGGCGATGGTGCCGACCTGTTGCGACATCTCGGTGGTCAGAAAACTGCCTCGATGCCCGCCAGCCTCGAAGCCCATGGCGATGACGGCGTGGACGCCTCGATCAGCGAGCCAACGGGCCTCCGCCACGGTGGTCGCAGATGCCAGCACCTTGGCGCCTGTGCGCCTGACCCGATCGAGCAACTCTGTCTCTGGCAGACCGAAGTGGAAGCTGACGACCTCCGGCCGGTAGGCTTCCACAACATCGCATGTAGCATCGTCGAAGCGCGTGCGTCCGCTCGGGGTTAACCGCATGCCCGGGTCAAGGCCGGCTTCGGTGTAATACTGAGAGAGACGTCCCAACCAGGTGGCTTGTCGGGCCCTATCCTCGGCCGGGTTCGAGTGACAGAAGAAGTTGAGGTTGATCGGGCGCAGCGTGCCCTCGCGAACCCTGTCCAGCGCGGCCCGGAGATGGGTTTCCGTATACTGTGCGCTCGGCAGAGAGCCCAGGCCGCCGGCCTCGCTCACGGCGACGACCATCTCCGGCGTCGTTGCACCGGCCATCGGCGCCTGAATGATCGGCAGATTAATCCCGAGAAGGTCCAGGAGTTGCGCCTGTTTCGACGACATGGCCGCGATCCCTTCGATTGTCCGTCGATAATTTGAGAGTTCCTAGCCGGTCGGATAGGTGATGAATTCCATCAGCGAGCCGTCCGGATCGCGGAAATAGATGCTGATACCGGGACCGGCGGCGCCGTTGCGAGGCACCGGGCCGAGCTCGACCGGAACTCCGTGGCGTTCGAGGTGACCGATGGCCTCCTCGATCGACCCCGACCAGCGGAAGCAGAGATCGCTGCCCCCGGGCATGACCGGCAGCCGGGGGAGCGGATCGCCGATCTGGCCGGGACCTTGAACGTTGAGCTGCACGCCGCCGAAGCGGTAGGCAAAGCCCCGGCCCATCGGTAGCGGTTCGGCCCCGAGCACGTCGCGGTAGAAGGCGTTGGACCGCTCCCAGTCCGAGACGTGGATCACGCAATGGTCGAGGTGGATCGCCAGGCCCTGGGGCATATCGGTCAACGCCTCGGCGAGTTCGGGCAGCGGCGCGGGATCGAGCATTGCGGGAACTCCGGCGCCGGATGGCCCGGCTTTCGTAACTTTATGTTCTTCCACTAACAGTTCCTTTCGGACGCTGGTGACGACACGCTAGGTCTTTGGGATTGAATGGGGCGAGGGATATGGCCCCCTACCCGTCTCTACTTGATGCTCTACGCAAGCAATGAATAGAGCCAGTGCGCGAAGAATTAATGGTACCAGCTGATACCAGCTCCCTAAAGGCGTGACTTGTTGGGCCTGTTCGAGGCAACGTGGGTCTGATTCAAGCTGGGGCATGGAGGTTCGCCATGCCCATCCCACTCCGGAACGGCTTCGACGCCGCTGCTCTTCGAGGGCTCGCCCGCAAGACCAAGCACGGCCCGCAGGCGCGGCGTCTATTAGCGTTGGCCGCGGTCTATGAGCGGCGGCAGATTGTGCGGGACTGGGTGGTCAGGTTCAACGCGCTCGGGCCTGATGGGCTCATCGACCGCAAGCCGCCGGGTGTGCCCACCAGGCTCAAAGACACGCATCGGAGTGCGCTTGTGATGGTCATCGAGCAGGGGCCGATCCTGCCGTTCATGGCGTGGTGCGCTGGCGCTTGGTCGATCTGGTCCAGTGGGTCCGGGAGAAATTCCGGATCACCATCTCAGTGCCGACCCGAGCCGTGAATTGCGGGTATCGCAAGCTCTCGGCCCGCCCGCGCCACCACGCCAAGAGCGACGCTCAGGTAGACGCTTTTAAAAGGCCTTCTCCGCTCGTCTGGAGGAGATCAAGGCAAGTCCTGCCAGTGGCAAGCCCAAAGAGATCTGGTTCTGCGATGAGGCTCGCGTGGGGCAGAAGAACAAGACCACCCGGCGCTGGGCCACACACGGCCCTCAGCGCCCAAGGACCAGAGGCCCCAATCCACCGACATCTTCGGAGCGATCTGCCCGGCTGAAGGCAAGGGTGCTGGCCTCGTTCCGCGCCCCTGCAGAAGTGAGGGTATGAGCCTGCATCTGGCGGAGATCTCGCACGCTGTCGCGCCGGGGGCTCACGCGGTGCTGCCGTTCGATCAGGCGGGACGGCAACAGTCGAGGAGGCTGGTAGTCCCGGCCAACATCACCCTCATGCCACTGCCCGCCAAGGCACCTGAGTTGAAGCCGGTCGAGAACATCTGGCAGTTCATGCGCGAGTTAGGCGGCGCTGTCGCTCCTGTTGCGCGCGCAACGTTCGAGGCTGACAAAGGCCCAACTGGCACCATCGAAAGTTCTCCCAGTGGCTCTGTTCATGGAGCGTGAACTTCAAACAATGAAGGCGCAAACGCGACCATAGTTGCCGCGACGTTCTGAATCGCAAATTGGTCGATGGTTGTTCCACTAGATCGTTTTCACTGCTTGAGAGGAGTTGCTCAAATGGAGAACAAGAACTGTCTGTCGATTCTGAGCAGACGTGAAATTTGCCGTGCCTCCAGATCGTACGGCGTTCGCGACGTAACGATCAGCGATGGCAACATTGCGTCCGTTGCTGGCACCGCTCTGCTAACCCCCTCGGCGGAGGCATAATGCAGATGAGTGCTGTGCCACAGGAAGTCTGGGCGACGCTCTCGCAGGAGCAGCGCGACGCCTCGTACAACACCAATATCGCGGTAAAGAACAGCGCCGAACTGATCGAGCGCCGTGCTGCTGCATCCAAGATCTATCGGGCAGCGCATGCGAAAGCGCTCGACATTCCTTACGGTGACAAGCCGCGCATGGCGTTCGACCTTTATCCAGGGGAGAAAGCGGGGCCGTGCCTTATCTTTATTCACGGCGGATACTGGCAGCGTAACTCACGCGAAGTGTTTGCGACCTACGCGGAAGGCGTCAACAAGGCTGGCTGGTCGTTCGCGATACCGGGCTACACGCTCGCGCCGGAAGCCACGTTGACCGAAATTGTCGGCGAAATTCGACAGTCGCTGGATTGGCTTGCAGCGAATGGCGCGAAGTATGGCGTTAGCGGCCCGTACGTGCTGAGCGGCTGGTCGGCCGGCGGGCACTTGACCGCGATGCTACTTGGTCATCCGGCCGTGGCTGCGGGACTCGGGATTGCGGGCGTCTACGAGCTAGGACCTCTCCGCGACACCTATCTCAATGAGGCGTTGAAGCTGACCGAAGTCGAGATTGAAACGCTCTCGCCATTGCGGCTTCCTGTCGTCCACAAGCCGATGGCGATCACTTGCGGAGAGAACGATCTGCCGGCGCTCATCAGCGACTCGCGTCGGCTGCATGCGATGCGTACGGCAGCCGGTGCGACCGGCCCGCTCATCGCGCTGGCCGGCGAAAATCACTTCACAATCCTCTCTCAATTTCACGGTGGTGCTCTAATCAAGGCCGCGCAGGACATTCTCGCGCTATCGCAGAGGTCCGCCGCATGAGCCACGACCGCTCGCGTCGGAGTTCGCCTCGGCCAAAGGGCCGAGGCGAATCGTAAAAACCATCGCCGGGGCCGCCGCTGCAGGCCTCAAAAGCAACAACTATTCTGGGGAGGATCACCACATGGGAACTGCTACGGCAGAAAAGCATCCACGCAAAGTCATCGCCGCATCGTATATTGGGTCGGCACTCGAATGGTACGACTTCTTTCTCTATGCGACCGCTGCCGGACTGGTGTTCGGCAAACTCTTCTTCGACTTCGGCGGCAACGGCACACTTATCGCGCTCGGGACCTTCGGCGTCGGCTTCGTCGCGCGCCCGTTCGGCGGATTGTTCTTCGGCTATATCGGAGACCGTCACGGCCGTAAGCCGGTGCTCGTCATCACGCTGCTGATGGTCGGCCTCGGCACCGCGATCATAGGGTTGCTCCCGACTTACCAGCAGATCGGCATATGGGCACCGATCCTTCTAGTCGCGATGCGATTGGTGCAAGGTTTCGGTGCAGGTGCCGAATTCACCGGCGCCGTGATCTTGCTTGCCGAATATGCGCCGAAGAATAAGCGCGGGCTCTGGTGCTCGTTTGCACCGGCCGGCGGCGCCCTCGGCTTCTTGCTAGCATCGGGCGCGTTCTGGCTGGTGTCTCAGCTGCCACAGGAGCAGTTCATGACCTGGGGTTGGCGCCTCCCGTTCCTCGCCAGCATCGTGATTGTCGCGTTCGGCCTCTGGATACGATTCCGTATCGACGAGACGCCCGTGTACGAGACGATCGCTAAGCAACCGGCTCAGAAAGCGAAGAATCCGATCATCGAGTCGGTGATGAAGCAACCGCGCAATTTCTTTGTCGTTCTCGGGGCTCGTCTCGCCGAGAACGGTTTCAGTTATCTGTTTCCGGTTTTCGGGCTCAGCTACGCAGTTAACACGCTTGGGTTGCCGAAGGATCAGTTGCTGTTTGTGCTGATGACGAGCTACGTTATTCAGATCGTGTGCGGAATGTCTTTCGCATCGTTGTCCGATCGGATTGGGCGGCGTCCGGTCTACATCGCGGGTGCGTTGGTCGGCTGCTTGATCGCCTTCCCGTTCTTCTGGCTGCTGGAGTCGAAATCGTTTGCGGCAGTGATCGCAGCATTTTGGTTGGCGCAGTTGGCGGTCGGTATGATGATCGGCGTGCAGGCATCGTACTTCTCCGAGCTGTTCGGACCGGCGCGGCGCTTCTCGGGCTTCGCCTGCGCGCGTGAGCTTGGCTCGCTGCTCGCCGGCGGTCCCGCACCCGCGCTGGCCACCGCGATGGTATCATGGGCGTCCGGCTCGTCGTGGCCGGTGGCGGTCTACGCGATCTTCCTCGGGCTCTGCACGGCTTACGCGGTGTGGATGGGGCCGGAGACCTATCGTGACGATATCTCGGTCGACAACGCGGAAACACAAGCCATGCAAATAGGTCAACCACAACGTACGGCGATATGAGACCATGACCGAGCCCGGTGATCTCCTGCGGCGGCTATTTTCGGCCGCCGTGGCGGCGGCCGATCCAGCCGTCAGCCTCGCGCACCACCTGCCGAGCCCACCCCGTGGGCGCACGATCGTGGTCGGGGCCGGCAAGGCGGCCGCCGCGATGGCCCGGGCCGTCGAGGCGGCCTGGCCGGGCGATCTCACCGGGCTCGTGATCACCCGCTACGGGCATGGCGCCCCGACGACCCGGATCGAGGTGGTTGAGGCAGCCCACCCGGTGCCGGACGCGGCTGGTGAAGCCGGCGCCCGGCGCATCCTCGATTTGGTCGCCGGGCTCACGCCCGACGACCTCGTCCTCTGCCTGCTCTCCGGAGGGGGCTCGGCCCTGTTGTCCCTCGCTCCGCCGGGGCTGACGCTGGCCGACAAGCAGGCCGTGAACCGTGCCCTGCTCAGGTCTGGCGCCGCCATCGGCGAGACGAACTGCGTCCGCCGGCACCTCTCGGCAATCAAGGGCGGCCGGCTCGCGGTGGCCTGTCATCCCGCGCAGGTGGTGACGCTGCTGATCTCCGACACGCCGGGCGACAACCCGCTCGACATCGCCTCTGGACCGACCGTCCCGGATCCGACCACCTGTGCGGATGCGCTCGCGATCCTCGCCCGCTACGGCCTGGAGATTCCGCCCGCCGTCCGTGCTCACCTGGAGAGCGGCGAGGGCGAGTCGATCAAGCCGGACGATCCGCGCCTCGTCACCCCCGACGTGCGGATGGTGGCGACCCCCCTGATGGCACTCCAGGCGGCTGCGGCGCGTGCGGAGCACGAGGGCATTCGCGCCTGCATTCTTGGCGACGCGCTGGAGGGCGAGGCCCGCGAGGTCGGCCGCGTTATGGCCGGAATTGCCCTGAGCGCGGCCACCCACGGTCTGCCGGTCCCGGTCCCTTGTGTGCTGCTCTCCGGTGGGGAAACCACCGTCACGGTGCGGGGCTCCGGCCGGGGCGGGCGCAATGTCGAGTTCCTGTTGGCGCTCACGATCGGACTTGGCGGCCATCCGAGGATCCACGCCATCGCGGGCGATACTGATGGCGTCGATGGCCTTGAGGAGATCGCCGGGGCGGTGATCGCGCCCAACACCGCGGCCCGCGCTGCATCGCTCGGCCTCTCTCTGACGGAGAGCCTCGACCGCAATGATGGGCACGGCCTGTTCGAAGCCCTGGGCGACGCCGTCGTCACCGGCCCGACCCTGACCAACGTCAACGATTTCCGGGCCGTCCTCATCGTCTGACCTTCTCCAGCAGAGGCGACCTGCCAAGGCCGAAACACCATGCGCCGTCACCGCCATGCCAAGATCGTCGCCACCGTCGGCCCCGCGAGTGCGGCGCCCGGCAAGCTGCGCGCCCTATTCCTTGCGGCAGTCGATACCTTCCGCCTGAACTTCAGTCACGCTCTGCAGGACGACCACGCCAAGGTTCACGCGGCCCTCCGCGCCCTGGAGAAGGAGGTCGGCCGCCCGATTGGCGATGGTTATGCCGTCGTAGCCCTGCGTCGCCGTCATTTCGGCGGAGAACGCATTCGGAATCGAAAGCCAAACGTTGAGCGCGCATCGCCCCTAGACCCACTGAAGAACACGCCGCCCTCGCGGCAAGTAAGGGAAAAGCGTGCGTTCAGATATAGCGGTAAGCATCAATCTCTGCCAAAACCTGCCCGAGCATGAAGGAGTGACCCATGAACGACGACATCAAGGCGATCGAGGCTGCGACCCGGACCTATCTCGACGGGCTCTACGAGGGCGATATCGAGAAGCTCGCCTCGGTTTTCCATCCGACCAGCGCGCTGACGCAGTCACTCGACGGCGAGATCAAGGTGGTGGCGCGCGAGCAATGGTTTGAGGTGGTGCGGGGCCGCAAGTCGCCGAAGGAGACCGGGCTTGAGCGCGACGACCATGTGCTGGCGATCGACCTGGTCGGGCCATCCATGGCGCTGGTGAAGGTCAAGTGCCAGATGCCGCCGCGCTATTTCACCGACCTTTTGTCCTTCCTGAAGGTCGACGGCAGATGGGTCGTGGCGCAGAAGGTGTTCATGACCCAGATGGGCCAGTGACGATTTCGTCTGAGTGCTGACGTCCTTCTTCTCCCCCACCCGCTTGCGGCGGGTGGGGGAGTGCCAGTCGTCGTTCAGTTTGAGGGTTCGCATTACGGCTACGTCAACACGCCGAACTCATGCCAGAGCCCGTCCGCTCCAAAGCTCTCAACACGCCGCCAGCTTTCGCGCTATCCGACATCACCAGACTGTCCTCAGATGCTCAGGCAAAGATATTTGATCTCAATATAGTCCTCAATCCCGTACTTAGAGCCTTCCCGGCCGTGGCCGGACTGCTTGATGCCGCCGAAGGGCGCCACCTCGGTGGAGATCAGGCCGGTGTTGACGCCGACTATGCCGTATTCCAGTGCTTCGGCCACGCGGAAGATCTTCGAGACATCCTTCGAGAAGAAGTAGGAGGCCAGGCCGAACTCGGTGTTATTGGCCATCTCGACAACCTGTTCCTCGGTTTCGAACTTGAACAAAGGTGCGACAGGACCGAACGTTTCTTCGCGAGCGACCTTCATTTCGCTCGTGACACCCGTGAGAATGGTTGGCTGGAAGAACAGCCCACCCTTTTCGTGCGGCTTGCCGCCGACTGCCACTTTCGCGCCCTTTTCTAGAGCGTCGGCGATGTGCTCCTCGACCTTCTCCACGGCCTTTTGGGTGATGAGCGGGCCGGCATGGACGCCCGCCTCGAAGCCGTCGCCGACCTTCAACACACCGACCTTCTCCGCCAACCTTCTGGCGAAGGCGTCATAGACGCTCGCCTGGACATAAAGGCGGTTGGTGCAGACGCAGGTCTGTCCGTTGTTGCGGTACTTCGAGACCATAGCGCCTTCGACGGCCGCGTCGAGATCGGCATCGTCGAAGACGATGAAAGGAGCGTTGCCCCCAAGCTCGAGGCCGAGCTTCATGATCTGCTCTGCGCCCTGGCGCATCAGGATCTTGCCGACGCCGGTAGAGCCGGTAAAGGTCAACTTGCGAACCTTGTCGTTCTCCGTGAACTCTTTGCCGATCGAGGATGAATCCGTGGAGGTGACGACGTTGAAGATGCCGGCCGGCAGACCAGCACGCGTGGCCAGCAGAGCCAGAGACAGTGCCGAAAGCGGTGTTTCAGCAGCCGGCTTCGAAACCATGGCGCAGCCGGCGGCTACCGCCGGCGCAAACTTGCGCGCCAGCATGGCATTCGGGAAGTTCCAGGGAGTGATCGCAGCGACGACGCCGACCGGTTGCTTAATGACGATGATGCGCTTGTCCTGCTGGTGGCCTGGAATGGTGTCACCATAGACGCGCTTTGCCTCCTCGCCAAACCATTCGACATAGGACGCGCCGTAGAGGATCTCGCCTTTGGCCTCGGCCAGCGGCTTGCCCATTTCCATGGTCAGGATCGCGGCGAGGTCGTCGGCATTGGCGACCATCAGGTCGTAGAGCTTACGCAGCACCGTCGCGCGCTCCTTTCCCGTCTTCTTCGCCCATTCCTTCTGTGCCTTGTAGGCTGCGTCGATCGCGCGGGCCGCCTCGTCACGGTTCATGTCAGGCAGGATGGCGATGATGTCGCCATTGGCCGGATTGGTGACCTCGAAAGTCTTGCCGCTATCGCTTTTTGGGATCCATTCACCGGCGACCAGAGCCTTATCGGTGACAAGCGAGGGGTCCTTTAGCCTTGAGGTGAGTGCGTCCGAAATGGTCATTGCTTAACTCCTGCATTCGCGGATGGTCTACTCGATCATGTCGAGCGCCTCGTTGAAGATGTCGTCCTGAATGTCCTTGTCGAGACAATGACATGTTGTATGATGTCACGACCGTTATAAACCGAACAATTGGGCTAAAATGACTGTTTTCAAGAGCGAGACTATGGGGAAGATCGAATATAAGCCGCTTAATGAGCGGGCTTATGACTCGATCAAAAGAAGTCTGATCTCAGGAGAGTTCACGCCGCGACAAGTTCTGGTTATCCGAACGCTGGCAGAGGCCTACGGCATCTCCACGACTCCTGTTCGCGAAGCGCTACAACGGCTTGTGGGTGAAGGACAACTGGTCATGTTAGCCAACCGATCCATTGCCGTCCCCGACTGGGATGCAGATAAATTTGTTGAGCTCTTTAGAATTCGATGCGAACTCGAGGGTCTTGCTGCCGAGCTTGCAACCAAGATCATGCCGCCACGTGTGATTTCTGAGCTTGCGGCACTGGCGCAGCAACTTGGCGAAGCTGCCAAGCGTGAAGATCATGCCGACTATGTCTCTCTCAACCAACGCTTCCATTTTACAATTTACCAACATTCGGCATCGCCTCGTTTGCTTCGTATCATTGAGAACCTGTGGGGAGAGGTAGGTGTCTACATGAATGAACTGTTCTCTCACCCTGGCTACGGTTCAATTGCCAATGAGGAGCATGAACACATTGTTAGAGAGATCCGGAATGGCAACGCGTCCGAGGTGCGACGCCATATGGTGGCCGACATATCAAAAGCCGCTGACTTCCTTCTCCCACGAATCGAGCATTTAGCGAACGAAAGCAAGACTGTTACCGCCCAAGTGCGCTGATAGCTGGAAGATGTGTTCTCCACGGATAACACTCCTCAATTTGACCAACGAGCAGGAGAGCGTGCCCGGGGATTTATGGAGCTATTACCTTAGGGAAGCAATTCTATCAGGATAGAAGCTGCCTCGCTTATATCGCGACTGGTTGCCTCCGATGCTGCACTTGCATCCTTTCGTCGCAAAGCGTCAATCATCTTCTCGTGCTCGTCATTGGCTATTGAATGATATCGGCCCTCCTGGGCCAGCCCATTGAGCCAAGGCCCGGTTCTAAGCCAACATAGTCCGATCAGCTGTTGCAGATAGGGCAGGTCGGACGCTTCATAAATTGTAAAATGGAACGTTTGATTATCTGCGAGGTAATCCGGAAAAGAGCGATTGTTTATCGCCAACTGCATTCGTGCCGACAATGCATCAAGTCGGTCACAAAGTTCTTCGCCCGCACGAGCCGCCGCCGCCTCGACAGCTAGACGCTCCAATCGAAGACGAATGTCGGTAACTTCGACGAAGCGGGCGCGGGTCATCACCGGCACCTGGATGCTGCGATTGGCCGCTAGCTGCAGAGCGCCCTCTGCGATAAGCCGTTGCAGGGCCTCACGTACCGGCGTGGACGATATGCCGAGGCTGGTGCCAATTCCACGGATTGTTAATGACTGCCCAGGCACTAACCTGCCAGTTAGTAGTGCGTTGCGCAACGTAGCATACGCTTGTTCGTGCAAGGGTTCCGAGGTTAACTGAGTGAACTCCATGTGCTCTTCCAAGTTTTGGCTGCCAAAACGAAGCAGTCCGCGCACTGCGAACGTAGCCACTCCTTGGCAGCCAGGGTAGACAAGCAAATGGCGGGGATTTCCCAATCGCGCTCGTCAATCAATATGCAACGAAAGCCGCTTTGACCGCTTCTATGAGCCGCTCGGCGTCGCTGCGACCAAGAACCAGAGGTGGGCGAATTTTGAGGATATTTGCCCCCGGTCCGATGGCGCTTATGAGGACACCGTTTTGACGGAGGTGGTTTACTAGGTGACTTGCAAGTTGGCCGTTGGCCTTATCGCCGTCTATGCATTCGACTGCAAGAAATAGCCCCGCGCCGCGCACTTCAGCGACATCACTTCGCCCAGCGGTGACCTCGCTGAGGCCTTTGCGGAGGAAATCTCCGATAACACGCGAGTTTTCCTGCAAGCCTTCTTGCTCTATAACGTCGAGCACAGCCATTCCGGCAGCGCAAGCCACCGGGCTGCCACCGAATGTGTTGAAGTATCGCGCTTTTGTTCCAAACTCTTCGACGAGCTCGGGCCGTATTGCGAGTCCTGCTACTGGAAAGCCATTTCCCATCGGCTTACCCAGGCTAACCATATCAGGGATCAGGCCGTGGCGCTGGAACCCCCAAAAAGTCTCCCCTGTTCGCGCGAAACCCGGTTGTACTTCGTCCGCGATAAACAGTCCGCCCTCAGCGCGGATGAGCTCAACGGCCGGCTTGAGGAAACCCGGAGGATCAACGTAGAGTCCGTCGCTCGAGAAGATCGTATCAACGACGAAGGCAGCGGGCTCAATGCCGTCGCGGCGCATCGCGGCGATCGCCACAGCAAGATCACGAGCGAGTAGCGCACCCTGTTCATCTGGTGGAACTCGGTGTGTGTCTGGCGCGGGGATCAGTCGAACCCTTGGTCCACGTTGAACAAACTCACCCAACGCAGGAGAAATTTCCGATACGGCCTCGGTCACACCGTGATAGGCACGGTTCGTCACGATGACACCCTGTCGCCCAGTGAATGACCGCGCGATCCTCAGTGCGAGGTCGTTTGCCTCTGAACCGGTACAGGTGAACATCATGTGGCCGAGCGCATCAGGCATGGATCCGAGCAGCCTGTCCGCGTAGGCGACCACGCCTTCATGAAGATATCGGGTATGGGTATTGAGGATGCTGAGCTGGCGCGTAATCGCCTCAACGACCTTGGGATGGCTGTGCCCGACTGACGCCACATTATTGTAGGCATCAAGGTAAGCGTTCCCCTTGTTATCATAGAGCCACACCCCTTCGCCGCGGACAAGATGAAGGGGCTGCTCGTAAAATAGGCGATAGGCCGGCCCAAGCACTTGGGTTCGATGCTTGATCAAAGCAGCGTCCTCGGCGTCGAGAGCCGATAGCCTATTTGGATCAAACGCATTGACCATGGTCATTGTACATGCTCCTGTTTGGCGGAAAGGGCAGCTGCGCGTAACACTTGTGCGGTCGTGGCAGCGCCAATCTGGTCGATCACGTCGAGACCGCGCAGTGAGGCCGCGGCATTTCGCATGATATAGCTGGCATTTTCAGGGTAACGCCTTGCGCGCCACGAGGTGATGGCGAGCGTTGTGAGATGGCGCAGCCGGATCAAGTCCGGCAGGAGCGTTAGTTCCTCCTCATCCAGTGGAAGAACACTGAAATAGCCGCCAACGATATCAGCAGCACGACGCAAAGGTTCGGCGTCATCCGTAATGTGATAGGAGCAGGCGACAGCTAAGTCACAAATGATCGGTGTGTGTACCATATCGCCGAAATCGATGATTCCGGTCAAACGGGACGCATCCACCCTGTCAACCACGAGGTTGTGTGGGTTGAAGTCATTGTGGACGATCTGGGTGCGTAAACGCGGAAGCTGTGGGGCGATTTCGGCGTCGAAACGGTCGAGTAGCAGCGCTAACCGCTTACGGAGGTCGCTATTTTCGACGGCTTCCAGCATGGGACGCAGTCTTCCAGCATGCTTGATGTCCCATTGCAGCGCGTGGCCCGCTGCCGGATGAAAAAAGCCGCGCAACGCCTTAGTCAACTGCGCTAGCAGAACACCAATCCCCTGGTAGACCGTGGACCTCGGAGTTGCTGCATGCAACATCGTACCGTCGATAAAGGTCAGCAATCGCGCGACATGTTCCTGCCCCGATGGTCCCTCGATCATCTCCCAAGGTTCGCCAGACAGGGTTTGGCAAATACGCTGGACGGGCAGCGAAGGATTGACGGCGGCGATATGCGCAAGGGCCGCGGTCTGCATGGCGGTGACATCGCGATTTTCCGCTACGTTTGTGATCTTGAGCAACGCCTGCTCACCGCTTGTGAGGCGGATGTAGAAATTGGAGTCTCGCTCGGACGATAGTATCCTTATCTCGCCGGAAACGCCAAATACGCGCTTGGCAATATGGCTTGCGTCTTCCAGCGAGATCCCGGGTGGCGCAACCGATAGAAGCGAACTCTCAGCTACGTTTCCGGTTGGAAAGGAGGAGAAGCAATCGGTCGAAACAATAAATGGCGGCAGGTCAGAGGAGAGGCCAGCTCCGCCCGCTCGAGGATTAATGACCACGTTTGTATCCTTTGGTTATGTATCGGCCGCAAGTCAGACCGAAGAGTTGCTGCCGCCGGCGAGACACTCGCCGCCATCGACCACCAGCGCATGACCGGTGATGAAGGACGAGCGGTCCGAGCAGAGAAAGAGAACAGCTTCGGCGATCTCCTCCGGCCGTCCGAAGCGGCCCATTGGCACGAGATCGCGCACGACGTTTTCCAAGGCCGCGCGGCCGCCGAGCTGGGCCTCGTAGGGACCATTGAACGGCGTATCGACCCAGCCGGGGCAAAGTGCATTCACCCGGATGCCATCGCGGGCGTAGTCCAGCGCGATCTGCTTGGTCATGGTGATGACGGCCGACTTGGTGGTGATATAGGCAAGCATGCCCTTGTCGAGGAAGACGCCGGCATTCGAGGCGGTGTTGAGGATTACTCCGCCGCCCTGCGCCCGCATGTGCGGCAGCGCCGCCTTGCAGGCCGTAAATTGCGCGACGACATTGATCTCGTAGCTCTTGCGCATGTCGCCAGCATCGATCGCCTCGAGCGCCCCGCCGATCTGGATGCCGGCGTGATTGTGCAGGATGTTGAGCGCGCCGCGCTCACGCACCAGCCGGGCGAAGATCTCGGTGACGGCGGCCTCGTCTGCCACATCCATTGCCGACGATGCGGAAAGGCCACCGGCGGCGCGGATGGCCTGTGCTGTCTCTTCGGCTAGTCCCCCGTCGCGGTCGGTCACCATCACGAAGGCGCCGTTGGCCGCAAGAATATTTGCGGATTGCCGGCCGATGCCCGATCCGGCTGCGGTGACGAGCGCGGTCTTGCCGCTGAGAAGCGTATCGCTCATGGGGTGTCTCCTTCATGGCGCAGGCTGCGTTCGGTCTTGGCATCGAACAGATGCACGGCTCCGGCGTCGACATGGAAGCTGCGCGCTTCGCCGCGTTCCGGCGCGGTGCCCGGTTGCAGGCGCAACGTGACCTCCTGGCCGGCAAGATCGCCGATGACATAGACTTCGGCGCCGCACGGTTCGATCAGCGACGCGCTGATGGTGAAGGACGGCCAGTCGGACCGGCGCGCCTCGAGATGGAATGCCTCGGGTCGGACGCCGAGCAGCACCTCGCGGCCACGTTCCCCCTTCAGGTGGGCGAAGGCTGCGGGCAGCGGGAAGGAAGGGGTTCCAGCGACGGTGATGACGCCATCCTCGACCTTCGCGGGCAGCAGGTTCATGGCGGGCGAGCCGATGAATTTCGCGACGAAAGTAGTGGCAGGGCGGTTGTAGAGATCGTCCGGCGAGCCGATCTGCTCGATTCTGCCTGCGCGCATGGCGACAATCCGATCGGCAAGCGTCATCGCCTCGATCTGGTCGTGGGTGACGTAGATCACCGTCTGCTTCTCTTCCAGATGCATGCGCTTGATCTCGGCTCGCATCGAGGTTCGAAGCTGCGCGTCGAGGTTGGAGAGAGGCTCGTCGAAGAGGTAGACCGCCGGCTCGCGCACCATGGCGCGACCCATGGCGACACGCTGACGCTGGCCACCAGAAAGGTCCCGGGGCTTGCGCGCCAGCAGGTGTTCGATATGCAGCATTTTAGCCGCTCGGTTCACCTGGTCGTTGATTTCGGCCTGCGGGACCTTGGCGAGCTTCAGGCTGAAACCCATGTTCTCCGCAGCGGTCATGTGCGGGTAGAGCGCATATGACTGGAAGACCATCGCGATGTCGCGATTGCGCGGCGAAAGATGCGTGACGTCGCGATCGCCGATGCGGATCTCGCCGGCAGTGCTGGCTTCCAGCCCGGCGATCATGCGCAGCAAGGTGGTCTTGCCGCAACCGGAGGGGCCGACCAATACGACGAATTCCCCGTTGGCGATCCTCAGATCGAGATCGCGGATGATATCGACCGTGCCAAAGCTTTTGGCGAGCCGAACCACTTCTACCTGGGCCATTTGAATTTTCCTCTTCTAGAATCTCTTTGTGAAGAGGCCGCGTCGTTCACAGACATCGGCGGCCTCCTCGATCAGGGCGGCGATGCGGGTTGCGCCATAGTCGCGCCGCATCAGCGCGGCGCGCTCGCGCAACTCCGTGGCGGATTTCGCGCGGCCAGGGCGCAGCAGTTCATAGGTATCGAGCAGCATGTCCTGCGGGACGGCGACCAGTTCGGCGGCGCGTTCGAAATTCTCGGCCAGGCGGTCGCGGTTCGTGGCGCGCGCGATATCGGCCTGCAATCGCAGCGCCTCGGGCGTGATCGCCAAATCCTGCGCGCTTATCCGGCCTTCCAGTACGGCATCCACGGTGAAATCCTCAAGCCCCAGCCCGGTCTTGCTGCGCACCAGATGCGGCGCCTTCTCGGAGAGTGGATAGAGATTGCGGGCATCGGTGCTCATGCGTTACGCTCCGCGCTGGCGAAGAACATCTCTTCCGGCTCGGCGCCGGGTTCGGTCATTTCCGTTTCAATGGCGTAAAGCAGCGCGACGCGTGGGTGGAAGCGCGCGCCGAGCGCCTGCCCGTCATTGGTCACGATGATTGGCTCGGGCGTTTCGCCCCAAGTCATGCGCCCTGCATTGCGGCCCATGGCGCGATATTGCTCAAGCGACACCAGGGGTGCGTTGGAGAACAGTTCCAGGTTCATGTGCGGCAATCGGTCTCTGTGGTGGATGACCGCGGTGCCCTTGGCCTGTATGCCGATGCCGTATCCAGAGCCTGCTAGGTGCGCGGCGCTCAGGCCGAGGAATGAAGTGTCTGCTGTATGGCGGATCCGCACCACGCGCGGCATACCGCCACCCTCCAAAACGCCCTGCGTAAGTGCGTCCAGCACATCACTAACGGCATGGCCCGCCGTTGTGCGGTGAAGACGCTCTCCAAAGGCCGGAGAGATCGCGATAACGACCTCGTGCGGGTCTAAGCCCTTCTCCGCCTTGCCGACCGCATAGAACTGCGCTGACCCAGTTGGAGGCTCATGGCTGCCCTCGGCGTCGATGACATGGCCGCGATTGATCGTCCCCCGAACCGCCTTCACGCGATTCCAGCGCGCCTCGTCCATACGGTAGCCGGTGCCGGGTCCAGAATATTGGTTCGGATCGTTTACTGCGCTGACGACTTTGCCGTCGCGCAAAATAGCCGAGGTCTGCAGGTAATCACCACTGATGCGCTGGCGCAGCATGCTCATCAAGTTTTCTGCCATTTCACGATGGCCGCGTAGCGCAAGCGCCCGCACCACGTCGAGCGCGGTCAGCCCGCGCGTGGCGATGTCGCGGCTGATCTCCAAGGTGCGGACAGGGGGAAATGTGTCCGTATCGTTGGAGCCGGAGGCGTGGATGACGCTGTCCTTCATGGAGGCCTCTGCTCTCGCGAGGCCGAGTTCGTCCAGCACATCGTCAAGCGCGTCAACCGCCTGACGCCGCACATTCAGCGCGTCCTCCTCAGCCAGCGGAGCAAGCCCGCCGTCCACCTCGAAATCACGCTGAAGGACTAGGTAGTCTTCCATCTCCTCGGCATTGAAAAGCGAAGGATTGAAAGAATTGTCATAGGCGTGGATCGAGCCAAAGCCCGAGGTGATGAGGTCCGATCCGGCGAGCAGGTAGGGCGTGATCTTCGCCCCTATGCGGATCTCGGATTCCGACGTCTTCGTGTCATTGCCCGAGGCACATTCCAGCCCTAACCACACCGCCAGCAGGTTCTCTGCCATCAATTCGCGAACGCCTCCCGGCATCGAAGCCGTCAGCGGCGCGCCGTCGACCCCGCCGTTCTGCGTGCCCTGCACGCCCATGGCGCGCTGGAGGCACAGGCACCGTGCTTCGAGATAGAGCACCGAGCATTTTTCATGAAAGCCCATTAGTAGTTCGGCCCCAGCACCCGAGGTGCAGCGGGCCTTGATGCCGCGTGAGGCGTAAGCGGCCGTCAGAAAGGTTTTTGACCAAGGCGTATCATCGCCGTCAACGAACGAGCGCTCGCTGCCATACACCGATACGGTCTCGGCATAAGTGGCAAGGCCAGCGAGGCCGATCTTGAGTTCCTCGGCCTCCTCGATCGAGCACTGGAACAGCGTGCTGCCGCGTCCCGTGGCGGCGCCCACCGTGCAGGCGAGCGCATTGGCCCAGGCATTGCCCGCCACGCGCATTGTGGTTTCAATCTCGTCGAAACCCAGCGCCACCGCGATGGCCGAGTCCGCCGCTAGTTGAAGCGGATCATCCTTGGCATTGGTGACGTGCGCCTGGTTGCCCGGGCTGTGCCGCTGACGCATCTTGGAATAGGCGAAGGTAGCCTCCAGCGCGGATAGCCTACCCACCACTTGAGCCAGCTTGGCGGGGGTCATACCGCGCGCAAGCCGCTCCAGCTCCTCGCGGGGTACGTTCACGTCGACAAGCATCCGTGCTACAGCGTTGCTGTCGAGCGCCATGGCCTCAGCAGCGACAGTTCGGTCGATGTGATGGGCTGCAATGAACGCGTCGAGAATATCGAAGTCGGCGGCTTTGCGGCCGTCCATCTCAAGGATCTCGCCATTTGGCCCGAGCAATAACCCGGGGCTGGGGTCCCAAGGCGAATGAAACACGGCAAAGCCGTTCTCTGGGCTTTCCTCGGAAAAGCTGTCGAGCCGCAGGGGGCGCTGGTCCCATTCATGGATGCGCTTCCAGTGCCGTGGATGATCGTGCGTCACGTCAGTTCTCCCGCATGATCCGCAACAGCATGACTGTCAGGACAATCACCGCCGCGAGAAGAATGAAGGAAACGGCCGCTGCCTGGCCGATATCGAGGAAGCGGAAGCCGAGGCGATAGGCATAGAAGCTGATCGTCTCGGTAACCTTGCCTGGGCCACCCTGTGTCAGCATGTAGATGAGGTCGTAGCTCTTCAGGGCCGTAATCATGCGGATCAGAAGCGTCACGAGGATGACGGGCTTGAGCATTGGTAGGGTGACGTGCCGAAGAATCTGGAAGGCATTGGCGCCGTCAATGCGTGCGGCCTCGACTGGGTCCTGCGGCAGCGATTTCAGCCCGGCGTAGAGCATGATCAGCATGAGCGACGTCTCGGTCCAGACATCGACGAACACGACAGTCGCGAGCGCGAGGTTTGGATCACCGAACCAGCCTTGCTGGGGAATGCCGACCAGTGACAGGAGCCAATTGATAATTCCGAGGTTTGGATTGAACATAAGGCGGAACATCAGCGCGACGGCCACTGGGGTCATGAGGATCGGTAGCATCAGCACCATGAGATAAAACTCGCGAAACTTCAGCCAGGACTGGTTCAGGAGAAGGGCAAGGCCAAAGGCAGTCAGGAACTCAAGGACAACAACGATTACCATCAGCTTCATTGTGACCCAGGAGACGCCGGCAAACTCATGGGTCATAATGACCGCATAGTTCTCGAACCAAACAAGGTCGCCCATTCCATAGGTAATGATGTACTCGTGCAGACTGAGCCAAAATGAATAGAGGAGCGGCCCCGCAACCACTAAAGCCAACACAATGATAGTTGGTGTCATGAACAGCAGTTTATAAAAACCTGTCGAGAACCCGTCCGACTTGCGGGCCGGGGCCGAGTAGGGGGGGACTGCGATCTGGCTGGCGCTTGTCATGATTGTGGCATCCATGGAATGTGAGGATCAGGCACTGCGGCCGACGAAATGTCCGGCCGCAGCTATTTCGTATGGGTGACGATCACTTCAGCAGCGGATCACCTTTGGTCAGGCGGGCAAACTTATCCTCAGCATTGGCGATGGCTGCCGCCGGATCCGCTCCATTGGCGAGAACCTCCCCCATCACCTCGGCGAAGACTTCGACGAGCTGCGTCGCACGGGACATCACCGGCAGGCCCTTGGCATGCGCGAGCGCGTCGCCCACCGCCGCCATCTGCGGCCAGCGCTTCAGGTATTCGGCGTCGTCATAGATCCAGGCCTGTGTCGCCTGACCGCCGGCCAAAGCGCGTTTCTTCGCCACGTCCTTGGATTCTACCCACTTGATGAATTCCCAGGAACAATCCGCATTGGCTGCATTGGTCGGGATCGCCCAGCCCCAGGCGCCGAGCAGGCTGTCCTGGCCAGGCATGCGCGCGAAACCCATCTTGTCGACCACCTTGGATTCCTTCGGGTCCTGCAGGGTGGGCATCAGGAATAGATAGGAGATTGCGAAGACTGCCTTGTCCTGCTTCAACGCATTTGCGACGTCATCGAAGTTCGCGCCGAGCGCGCCCGGCTGGGCGGCATTGGCGAGCAGATCAGCGTAAACCTTCACCGCCTCGATGCCTTCCGGGGAGTTCAGAGCCGGCTCCCATGTCTCGCGGTTATAGAAGTCTGCGCCAAGCGAGAAGACGTAGTTTGTTGCTTCCATTACGACCGGGTCGGCGCGCTGGCCGGCCATGGCGACGCCCGCCTTGCCGGTTTGCTGACCCGCCCACTTGGCAACGTCCGCAAATTCCTGAAGCGTCTCGGGAATGCGCCAGTCGCGGCCGAACTTCTCCTTGTAGGCCGCCTGGAAGGCAGTATCCTCGACAATGTCCTTGCGGTAGAACATGCCCATCGCATATTGCCAGAACGGCAACATATAGGTGGTGCCCTTCACCTTGCCGTTGATTTCCATCAAAGCGGGGTAATAGACTGAGGTGTCGATCTTGTCGGCGGCGATGCGCTCGTCGAGCGGCTGGATCCACTTAGCGGTAACGAATTCGCCCGCCCAGTAGCTGTCCACCGCAAGCACATCGTAGGAGCCCGAGGACGCGGTCAAGCTCGGCACGAGCTTCTCGTGCATCAGAGTGTAGTTGACCGCTTCAATGTTGAGCTTGGCACCCGAGAGCTTCTCAAATTCCGGGCCTACCGCAATCAGCGCGGTGGTGTCGGGGACGGTTTCCAGCAAGAGGTTGAGTGTCTTTCCCTTGCAGACGGCGGCGGGATCAGCGAGCGCTGTCGAGGCGGCAAGCAGCGAGGCGGCCATCACGCCAAGCCTAGTTGTGATCAGTCGGGGCATGCTTCGATCTCCTTTTGCGTGTTGAATGCAGGATTGGACCGTCGTCCCGTTTTGTCTATCGGTCAGCCTTTGACCGCTCCGAGGTTCAGCCCCGAGACGAGGAAACGGCGCATAGCGAAATACAGGATCGCCATCGGTAACATGGCGAGGATGGTCGCCGCGCTAACCGCTCCAACCGCCGTACCCTGCTGCGTGACTAGGCTGGATATTGCGACGGGAAGCGTCTTTGACTCATTGCCCGACAGCATCAGGGCAAAGAGGAATTCGTTCCAGCTCAGCACGAAGCTGAGAATTGCGGCCGCACCGATGCCCGGCAGGAGTGCCGGAACGATGATGCGGATGAAGGCGGTCATCGGCGTGCAGCCATCGATCAGCGCCGCCTCGTCCAGCTCGCGCGGGACGCGCTTCATAAAGCTCATCATAAGCCAGACGACATAGGGTAGGTTGAAGGCGAGGTATGTGACGATCAAGCCGGTGCGTGAGTCGGTCAGTCCGATATCCTTGAAAATCAAGAAGAACGGGATGACCAAGACGATTGGCGGCATCATTTGGGTGGCGAGAATGACGATCGGCATCGCGTTCCCGCCAGCCTTGTAGCGATCGATCGCGTAGGCAGCAAACGCGCCAATCACGACAGCGAGCGACGTGGACGTTAGCGCGATGATCAGGCTGTTTAGAAAAAAGGCGCCAAAGTTCATCTCGAAGATGATCGTCCTGTAGTTATCGAGGGTCGGCGTGAAAAACAGCGCCGGCGGCAACTGGTAGGCGATCACCTTGTCGGCAAACGACGTCCGCAGCACCCACAGGAGTGGTAGAACCACAAAGAGTGCGAAGATCCCCAAGATGAGATGCGTCATAATGCGGACGGCGATGGACGGCGGCATAGTCGCTTCCTTCTGTTATAACAAATACCATATCACACATATGAGATTACAAACGGTATGAATGTCAAGCGGCATTTTAGCTACTAGAAGAATGATGGCCGCGGTAGCAAAGCGCGCAGCGCATGCTGATGGCATACGCAAATAGCTGCCGCCGGCCAAAGCGGACACGCCCCGGTAAACGTCATGTCCGGAATCATGACGCGAACAGGCCGTCCTACCTGACCGACGATGAGGTCACGACGGTTGCGTCGAGGTTCGCGCTACCCTTCCGGAAGTCGATGACCGAATGGGAACATGACCGCCCAACACAATCCGTCGCATGACGATGAAGACCGCGCCTGCCTTTGGTGGCAAAGCCGTTCTCAATGGTAGTGATCATTGGGAGTTTCAAGAATGACCGCATAAAACGAAGATGTCGAATATGTTCGACAGGGAATCACGCTCATTCGTTACGGTAGTAAGATCGAAGGTGGGTCGCCGCTCAGTGATGACAGCGCGGGATAGCTCAGGAGCCTTTATGACGTGTCGCCGCTTTAAACTCACCGATCACGGGTCACTCGTACGGGCGTAGGGACACCCCAGTCCTGCCAGCGCTGTTGCCTGACAAGCCCCGCGGCTTTCCCCGGGTCGATGGCCGGCGGGTGCTGAATGGTATCCTCTGGCGGTTCCGGACGGGCTCGCCCTGGGCAGAGATCCCCGAACGCTGCGGTCCGTCGACCACCTGCATCAACAGCTTCGTCCGTTGGCGAATCATCGAATCGGCTCGGTTCGAAAAGGCTACGCCAATTCGGGACCATAGTGCAGGGAAGTTCCGCTACGCTTCACGTCGCCACACAAGGCGAGAATCCCGCGAGAGGTACAGGGGGTATCAGGAGAGCTTATGGCTTTAGAAGGTTTTCTTTTTTGCTGCAGTGCGGTCCAACTATTACTCTCCCACCGCGGACGGAACGCGATTTTCGGAGGAAATTCCCATGTCATCTCGTCTTACAAACAAGACTGCGTTTGTCACCGGTGCGTCCTCAGGAGTGGGTTTGGCTACCGCGCGGCGCCTGGCTGAACTCGGTGCGCGCGTCGCGGTTTCCGCGCGCCGTCTGGACCCGCTTGAGAAGTTAGCGTCCGAAATAGGAAACGGAGCGGTCGTCGCGCAGGCCGATGTCGCAGACGGGGCAAGCGTTGACACGGCTGTTCAGCTCGCTTGGGACCAGATGGGTCATGTTGACTACGTTATTCACGCTGCGGGGATTGTCACTCCTGCTCCAATCGGCGAACTGACGCCCGAACTCTGGAAACAGCACATAGATATCAACTTAACGGGATCATACAACGTGCTCAGGGCCGTCGCCTTGAGGATGAAGGGGCGCGGTGAGGGAAGCATTGTATCGATTGCGTCGGATCTTTCCTTCAAAGGCCTGGCGAACTATGCCCACTACTGCGCGTCAAAGGCGGGTCTCGCAGGGCTTTCCAAAGCGCTGGCGCTTGAGCTAGCGCCAAACATCCGCGTGAATTGCGTCTGCCCCGGTCCGATCGACACCCCGATGATGGAGTCCGAGCTTCAGTGGTTTGGCGGATCTGACGAGGTGCGATCGGGGGCGGTGGCAGCTGTTCCTCTCAAGCGCTTCTCCAGCCCGGAAGAGATCGCCGACTTCGCTATCTACGTGGCGGCGGAAATGCGTTTTGCGACCGGCAGCCTCCTGAGCATCGACGGGGGAACGACTGCCGGGTGAACTCGAACGGGGCCAAGGCAGGAGAAGCGCGTGCAAGTCATTCGTAGTGTCTGTCGCTGTTCGAGCGTCTTCTTCGTTCGTACCACCGGGCCAGTTGGGTAGACGTTGAGCGAGGAGCCATGACAGATACTGAGAATTGGGTAGTTGGCTGCGGGGTCGAGGACCTTGACGTTGGCGAGGTTATCTCGATCGAATGCGAAGGCCGCACGTTGGCCGTCTATCGAGTGTCGGAAGACCTCTTCTACTCGACAGATGATATCTGCTCCCACGGTTACACCCACCTCAGTCAGGGGTTTTTCGAGGACTGCACAACCGACTGCCCTCTTCACGGAGGGCAGTGGAAAAGGTCTTTGCGAGCCTATAACGACAGACATTCAAACCTATCAGGTACGTATACGTGACGGGCATGTTGAAACGCGCCTCGGCGCTCTGGTATCTGATCCCCAGTTCGCCGGCTGACCTCTTGGGCAGCGGGGACACGAGACCTACAAATGGCCCCGGTTCACGCGGAAGGCCTCGGCGGAAGAGGCGATCTTCCTTGACCGAACCACGAATTTCGTTCGTGCGGGAGCCGATTGATGCGAACCATCCTATGCTGTTACCTGATAGATTACCTCCTCGCGTGGGCCGGTTAGCGCCCGCCCATGCGAGGACGCTGCTCCGGCCGGATCAAGCCGGGACCATCAGCATTGTTTATAAAGGTATGAAGGTTTCTTTTTGGCTCTATCGGCGCGGGCCTGTTATCCAGCTACCGTTTCACCATTGCTTTGATCATTTCGCGCCGCGCGACGTTCGGCCGTAAGCTGCTTTCGAAAGCCCGTTTCATGTCTAAAAGCCATCCATCGCGCCCGCCGCTCGCTTTCAGTCCAGCAAGCAAGCTCGCAACCAGGCTCGTCTTTTTCGCGACGGGATTTGGCATGGGGACGTGGGCTCCGATAGTGCCAATCGTCAAGGAGCGCCTCGGTCTTGGCGAAGGGCTTCTTGGTGCACTCCTCCTCGCGGTGGGATTGGGGTCTATCTTCGCAATGCCAATCGCCACGATAGTCGCGCAGAGACTTGGATGCCGGTCCGTGCTTCCATTCACGGTGGCTTTGATCGCGGTGACGCTGCCGGGCTTCGCACTTGCACCCAACATCACTACGCTTGTCCCCGTTCTAGTAGCGTTTGGGGCAGCCGTCGGATCGGCCGACTGTGTCGTCAACATGCAGGCGATCCAAGTCGAGGCGGCCAGCCAACGCAAGCTGATGTCAGGATTTCACGGGCTGTTCAGCCTCGGTGCTCTCGTTGGGGCGGCCGGTGTCGCCTTGCTGCTCAGCGTCGGCTTCGGCCCCGCTCACGCCTTGGCAGCCGCCAGCGCGCTCGTGCTTCTATTACTTGCGATCTCATATCCCGGGTTGCTTCCCAAGGTCGCCGGCGCAACAGAGCAAATGCAGTTCGCTCTTCCTGGGCTCGCTGTACTGTCCTTTGCCATCCTTTCGTTCGTAGCCGCCTTGCTTGAAGGGGCAATGCTTGATTGGAGTGCCGTATTTCTCCAGTTCCGACACAACATCGCAATTGAGGCGTCGGCGATCGGCTACACGGTGTTCGCGCTCGCAATGACAACGGGTCGGTTCACAGGTGATGCGGTGCGCGCGCGTTGCAGTACACAGACAGTGGTTATTGGCGGGTGTCTGATTTCCGCGGTGGGCGTCACCCTCGTCATGGCCAGTCCTTGGGAATTCCTAACCGTGGCGGGTTTCGCCTTAGTGGGGATTGGTCTGGCGAACCTTTTCCCCGCGCTTGTGGCGGAAGTGGGCGAGCGTCCTCAGGAGGGAGGATCGTCGTCTGTCGCGGCCGTCTTGACTGCGGGCTACGGCGGAATACTCGCGGGACCTGCGCTGATTGGCTTCGTCGCCCATCTCAGCAACCTCGTGGTTGCCTTCTTAATGCTAGCGGTCGCATTGCTCGCAGCGGCGTCCGTTGGCTGGCGTGCGCTTGCCAGACAATAAGTTCAACCGCGGGGATGCGGGGTTTCACGCGGGGCACCGCCGCTTCGGACACTTTGTGATCCACGTGTCTTGAGGCGTGAAAACGAAGATCGGCTAATCGACATAGAGGTCCCTTGTCAGATCCGCCGACGTCGATGACGTCATGACATCGGCGGTCGATCCGACCATGTGTAAAATTGTAGAAGAGCATCCGCTGCGTTTATGCCAGCTGTTGAGGCAGGCTGGCTGTTTACGAGGCGTTGTAAGGAAACGTAGTTAAGCGCTTGCAAAACTTATGGCGGGCAGCATTGAGGGGTGCCGTTCCAGGGGGCGTCGGAACCGGAGAAGCAAACTTACCGGATGGCTGCGAAGAAGTTCGTCGTGGCTAAACGCCACGACGATCGTGCGACTCTACCCGTCGTGCTAAATTGCCTGCAGATAGTGTCCGAACTTCTCTTGTTTTGTGCGCATGTAAGGTGCGCTGTGAGCCTGAACGGCTACTATGAGGCTGCGTCGTTCGGCAACGTTCACGCCCCCAGCACGAAGGGCCTCGACCTTCCCTGGATTGTTGGTGAGTAGGCAGACCTCATGGATGCCGAGCGATTTCAGAATTGACGCCGCTGCGAGGTAGTCTCTGGCATCGTTAGGAAGACCGAGTTCCGCGTTCGCCTCCATAGTGTCAAAACCTCGATCTTGAAGGCCGTATGCTGCGATCTTGTTGCCAATGCCAATTCCCCGACCTTCGTGGCCACGCATGTAGACAAGGCAGCCGACACCAGTTTTCGCGAAGATCTCAAGCGCTTGCTCGAGTTGTTCGCCACAATCGCACCGCAGCGACCCGAAGCTTTCGCCGGTTAGGCACTCGGAATGGATGCGAACCGGAACTCGTGTCTGCCCAGAAAGGTCACCACACGTGAGCGCAACATGCTCGACGCCCGTAAGCTTGCAGACAAATGTCGTAGCCCGGAAGTCTCCGAAACGGGTCGGCATATTAGAGGAGGAGGTTTCCTGAACGAAGCTTTGGGTCCTCCTCCGATAGGCAATCAACGCTTCGATGGTAATCAGATGAAGGCTATGCGCCTTCGCAAATACTTCAAGCTGAGGCAGCCGAGCCATCGTGCCATCGTCGTTGGCGATTTCGCAAATCACGCCACATGGGGTGCGTCCTGCCAATCGCGACAAATCGACAGCGGCCTCAGTGTGCCCAGGGCGGCCAAGTACGCCCAAAGGATTGGCGCGAAGCGGAAAGATATGCCCGGGACGGGCGAAGTCATGCGGTTTGGACGAGGGGTCGACCAATGCTCGAATTGTCTTTGCCCTATCCTCGGCAGAAATGCCCGTGGAGATCCCATGCATAAGATCGACGGAGACCGTGAAGGCGGTCGCCATAGATTCCGAGTTCCGGGTCACCATCAGGGGCATGTCGAGTTCATCGAGACGCTCGCCGGGGAGAGAAACGCACACCAGACCTCGGGCATGCCTCATCATGAACGCAATGGTTTCTGGAGTGACGGCATCGCCAGCGACGACGATATCGCCCTCGTTCTCGCGATTCTCGTCATCGACAACTACTATCATTTCGCCGCGCGCGAGAGCCGCGATGGCGTCTCCAATTGAAGAAAAAGGCATGGTCTCCTCCTTACGCTTTTTCAGCAGCTTGTTTGGCTGCGAGGCTAACAAAACCCTGGCGGTGCCAGAGAAGGCAACGATCAGCGTCGACGTTGGGAAGCAGTATCTCGCAGATGTGACATACGAGGATTGTGTGGCTATAACCGTCGTGCGTGGTCGCTATCCGGCAGTCGAATGCAACGCTTGCTCCCGCGAGCAATGGTGCGCCCGTCTCCTGGAAGTTCCAGAGCGCTCCTTCGAACCGGTCGACTCCCTTTGCTCGGGCGAAGTGGTTGGCAAAGGCGGTCTGCGTGTCGGGCAATACAGAGACGCCGAGGAATCCTTGCCGGATGATGGTGTCATGTGCGGATGCGGTCTTGTTGATGCACACGATGAGAGAAGGCGGGTCAGCGGATAGGCTACATACTGCGGTAGCCATGAGACCGCACGGGACGCCATTCTCGATAGTCGTTATAGCCGTTACCGGGCCTGCAAAGCGCTGCATGGCCTCACGGAAGTCCTCTGGTCTGATCATTCTCTTTGCCGCCTCTTTGCCGGTTACCGGATCGATGACTTCAACTGAAGCAAGTGGCGTGCCAAGTCGTAACCTGTTGAAAACACGAAGTGAAATGGTGAAGGCTCTTTATATCTCAGTCTCGTCTCGGGTTGAGACGAGCTCTCCCTTTTGATTGACGTAGTTCGCGAGGGTAGCCTCTCAGCGCGGCTACGACTGATTTCTTCGGCCAGTCGCATGAGCCGCGCGTTGGAGATAAGTTGGCACATTCCCTGTTTTGCCGGTGTGCGGGGTACAGTTGACGCCTTTCCCCTGTGCCCATTTCAAGTCACGAAGGAGAGATGTTTATGGTATCGAGCGACCATCGTGCGAAAGTGCTGGAGCAGGACGCAGCCTAGTTCTTGAAAGATCCGATGAAGAAGTCGCATTTTGAGATCGGCTGCCCGATCTATAAGCGCTCTCGCGGTGGAATTGGCATTCCAAGACCAGGGATGGTCGGCGCTAACCCACTTACGAACTGATGCCCCAACGATATGGCTTGAAGCTGTTCCGTCGGGAGATAATTTCAATGAATTGGACCTGGTGCATACCCGGCGCTCAGAGCTCCACCTTCACACGCTCAGCCAAAAGCTGTCGCGTAGCGTTGGCCGCCTCTCGGCCCTTTTTGAGGAAGTGCCTCTTGAAGAAGGCAACTTGAGTTCTGGTTTCCTGGAAGTTATGCGGAGTGAGAACCGTGGAGAGGACAGGAACCCCGGTGTCGAGACTGACGCGCATCATGGCGTCAAGAACCGTGTTGGCGACGAACTCGTGTCGATAGATGCCGCCGTCAACGACGAACGCTGCGCCGATTACAGCCGCATACCGGCTGGTGCGGATCAATGTTTGTGCATGCAAGGGTATTTCGAGCGCGCCGGGAACGTCGAAAATGTCGATCTCGTTGGGTTTTCCGCCGAGTTTCACCCACTCGCTCGTGAACGCCTGAACACACTGATCGACGATATCCGAATGCCACCGAGCCCGGATGACAGCGATTTTCTTGCCCTCGGGCTCAAAAGCAATGGTCATGCCTTAATCTCCTAAGGTCTCTATTTCTGCCCACCAACCTTCTGGTGAGACGCCCCGGGAATGCCACGGCGCACGATCACGTCGTGCGCCGTGGGAGTTTGTGGATCCAGATCTCAGACGGCGTCGTGTGTGATGAAGCGCGTATTCATATACGCTTCCAGTGCCTCGCTACCGCCTTCGTAGCCGTATCCAGAGTCGCGCACGCCACCGTAGGGCGTTTCCGGAAGACCAAGGCCGATATGGTTGATTGAGAGCATGCCGGCCTGAACGCCCTGTGCGAGGCGGCGCGCGCTGGAAGCGCTGGACGTCCAGGCATAAGAACCCAGGCCAAAGGGAAGACGACCAGCTTCTGTGATTGCTTCATCAAGATCGGTGAATGATTTCACGAGTGCCACAGGGCCGAAGGGCTCCTCGTTCATCGCCCGCATATCCGTGTTCACGCCGCTGAGGATAGTCGGCTCGAAGAAGTAGCCGCTATTACCGATACGGTGGCCGCCTGTCTCGATCTTTGCGCCTTTGCTGACAGCGTCTTCGATGAGGGATTCGACAGCGGCCCTGCGACGTTCGTTGATCAGCGGACCGACTTGCGTTCCCTCGGCCAACCCGTCCCCGACCTTGAGAGTCTTGGTCTTCTTCACGAAAACATCGAGAAACTCGTCGTGCACCTTTGATTGGATCAGGAAGCGAGTCGGCGAAATACACACCTGTCCGGCATTTCTGAACTTCGACGAGACGAGCGCTGTGGTCGCCGCGTCGATGTTTGCGTCGTCCGCCACGATGACGGGTGCGTGCCCACCAAGCTCCATGGTAACACGCTTCATGTGAAGGCCTGCCAGGGACGCCAAGTGCTTACCGACCTGAACAGAACCCGTGAATGACACCTTCCGGATTGCGGGGTGGGGCACAAGGTATTCGGAGATTTGCGAAGGGGTGCCGAACACGAGATTTACGACGCCCGCTGGAACGCCCGCCTGGTGGAGGCAGTCAAAGAGCACCGCGGGAGCCGCAGGAGCCTCTTCGGGACCCTTGATGATGATGGAGCATCCCGCGGAGATGGCCGGACCGAGCTTTCTGACGATCTGGCTCATCGGGAAGTTCCACGGAGTAAAGCCGACCGCAGGGCCAACCGGTTCCTTAACCGCGTACTGCTGGACGCTCAAACTCCTCGCGGGGATGATGCGCCCATAGGTCCTGCGGCCTTCCTCTGCGAACCAGTCGAGCAAATCGGCGCATGAATTCACCTCAAGGCGCGATTCTGCCAGAGGTTTGCCTTCGTCGGTCGTGAGCAAACGCGCAGCTTCCTCGAGCCGGTCCCGCAGTAAGGAGGCCGCTTTGCGGATAATTTTGTATCGTTCGAAGGCTGAAATAGCGCTCCACTTACGGAAGCCTTCGGCCACCGCCTCCACGGCATGCTCCAGATCGATCTTTGACGCGTGGGCGACCTGCCCAATCACTTCTCCACTAACCGGATTGATTACGTCCAGCGTCCTTCCGTCGGACGCATCACGCCACTCGCCGCCGATGTAGAGCCGGGTGTTAGGATAAGTCATTAAAATCTCCTTTTTGCACTGCCGATTGGCTGCATGCAAAGGAGCAACTTCCATGCCAGAAAGATAATGCTCTGAAACACAAAGGTAGTCTCGGAGATCGAGAGCTAGATTCCCCTTGAGTCTCAACTTTGTCTCAATAGTGAGACATTGTGAGATTTCCGGTTGTCCTTGACTTGGCGCAAATTTGGCTGACTATTCAATGAAAACAAGGGAACAAAATACATGCTCGGAACAGACGACCATTTCCGTCTGATTGAAACAGCGGTCCTAAGCAACTCTGGCAAGTCGTCGGAATGGAGAACCGCTTCATGGGAGCGGTGCCTGAAGGACTACAAGCTCGATCCTTCGCGCGCTCAACTTGTCGATCTTTCCCGTCGGGAATTGCGAGAGGAACTGGATATGTTCGATGCCGACGTGGCTTTGGCCACGCGCGAGCTCGAGTCCACGCTGATGATGATTGAAGGTGGCGGCTACAGCGCCCATATCGCAAACCGTAACGGGGTGATCATATCCGAGCGCCGCAGCAAAGACGCGGGCTTTTATTGCAGCACCGATCGGATTGGCGCGGTCTGGACCGAGGAGGTCGGAGGGACAAACGGTATCGGGACGGCGCTTAAAAACCTTTCGCCGACGGCTGTCTATCTTTCAGACCATTTTTACGCCGACCTGACAGGGCAAGCATGCGCTTCAGCTCCTTTTTTCGGTCCTGATGGACAAATTCTGGGCGTAGTAAACCTGTCGACCTACAATCCAGGTGTCCCGCAACTGGCCCACCGGGTCGTTTTCGGCGTGGCTCAGATCACGGCCGACCGTTTGGAAACCGCGTATTTTCGGAACGCTTTTAGAAAGTTCTATACCCTCTCAGTCGCAGCGGACCAGCGCTCGTCCGTCATGTTCGCCATAGACACCGACTTTAGGATCGTAGGCGCAACGCGAAACGCTCGTAGCCTCTTCAAACTCGACGACTCCGCAATCGGCTCGCGTACGCTCTGGGCCATCTTCGAAAAGATTCGCGGTAATCCGGCTCTCGACTATCTTTGTGATAGCTTGAACGAATTACGGCCACTCGGCAGCGGTAAAGTCGTGGAAGTCACCCTCAGGAGACCGCTGTCCGTAGCGTCGACGCCATCCATCGTCGGCGCGGCGATAGCGTCTAAAGTGGCGAAACCCAAACTCGGCAAGAAAGTCACGACCCTCGCGGAGTGTGCCGGCAATGACCGGAACATGAAGCGCAACATCGACGTGTTGAAAAAGGTCTTCGGCAGCGGCTTGCATATGCTCCTTCTCGGTGAAACCGGGGTGGGCAAAGACACGCTTACTCGCGCGCTCCACTACGAGAGCGAGCGCGCGGCAGGTCCGTTCGTGGCCTTTAACTGCTCCGCCGTCCCTGAAACACTTATCGACAGTGAGCTTTTCGGCTACAGCGCTGGCGCATTTACCGGTGCAAGCAAGGAAGGAAACGTCGGACGGATCGTAGAAGCCGACAAAGGCACGCTCTTCCTCGACGAAATTGGGGACATGCCCATACAGTTGCAGACGCGACTCCTGCGCTTTCTGGAGACGCAGGAAGTTATGCCATTGGGATCGGGCCGCGTCCGCACAGTCGACGTGCAGGTGGTGGCAGCGACCCATCAGGACCTCAACTCCAAAGTTGCGTCAGGTGCCTTCCGACAGGATCTGTTCTACCGACTTGCGGGCGCGATCGTCACATTGCCGGCGCTTCGCGACCGGGAGGACCTGCAAACGATCATCGCCAACTTGATGTCGCAGGTTTCCGAGGATTGCGAGGTCAAGATTTCGGACGAGGCGATGCGGTTGCTCCTTGCGCACAGCTGGCCAGGCAACATACGCGAACTTCGTAATGTACTTACAAGGGCTGTGAAGCTGGCGAGTTCCGGTGTAGTTCAGCCCGAGGATCTGATGCTGATCCAAAGCATGCCGGCGCGATCCGAAGTAGCTTTCACTGGCGTAAAATCCGACCCAGCGAGCGGATTGGATCCGGCTGCGACACAACGATCAGCGCCTTCAATGCCGAGGAGGATCGCTGCGGCGGAAGCAGAGAAAGAAGCGCTCGCGGCTGCGATGAAAACCTATGGTGGCGATCCCGCAGCATGTATGCAAGCGCTTGGAATAAGCAGAGCCACCTTTTATCGAAAGCTCAAACAGTTTGGTCTGACGCCCTCTGGCAGGTGAGCCGGAAACGAAATGGGGCAGCTGACGCGGATCGCCAGCTGCCCGGCTTATATTAAAGGGTCGCTTGAAGAGCGATCTCGATCAAGATTTCGTCTGCGGCCAGATTGGCTTCCACGGTCGCACGAGCGGGGAGGGTGTCCTCCGGAATCCAAGCCTCCCACACAGCGTTCATGACGGCGAAGTCGCGTTTGATGTCTTTCAGCCAGATTTGCGCGAAAAGAATCTTGGACTTATCAGTGCCGGCAACCTGGAGAAGGTGGTCTATGCGGTCCAGGAGCTGCTGAGTTTGCCCTTCGATGCCTTGGGTGCGGTCGGTCGGCACTTGCCCCGTCACGTAGACCGTCCCGTTGTTTACAAGCACGTGACTCAAGCGCTTGCCGTTTGGTTCGAACCGTTGGATCGTCATAAATTGTCTCCATGTTTTGGATTAACGGGTTCCTACCCGCATGCCAATGACGCGTGGCAGATTGGAAATCGCTTGTGCGATCAGCGGTTGGCGGCGGCCGGCGTCCTCGGCGTCTTCACACCGGACAATAGCGTCCCGCACCATCGTCCCACCGACGAATCGGAACGGCTCGATCGGAAAAGTCATTCGGGTCCGGGCGCAAAACGCAGAAGTTGTCCATTGATCTTTCTGGTTGAGAATCAACGAAGAAATGCATTCACCTGCAATCACAGTCGCGTTCACCCCGTGCCCCGAATAGCCAGAGCCGTAGTGGATACGGGTATCGACTAATGTCCCGAAGTAAGGAAGACGGTCCGAGGTTACCTCGATTGGATAGCCCCAGCTGGCTACCACTCCACCACGCATTCCAGGAAAGAAGCGTTGCAGGCCGGTAGCAGCGCGCTGCGCACTCGCAGGATCGCGACGAAGCTTTTCCGAATTGTGCGCGCTTCCCAACTCCAACGGGCCGGAGCCCGAACCCATCAAAATGCGTCCGTCCTTGGTCCGCCGGAAGTAGTGGGTGAACATCCGTAGGTCGGCCAGACCACGCGCCACGCCGTAGTTGATTTTCTCGAGGTACTCAGGATCAGCTTCCGACATTACGGGAAAGCTCGAAAAGAGAGTGGTGGTGCGCGCCACCGGACCCAGTCCCATCGTGCCGGTATACGTTGCCAAAACGACATCCCTCGCCGTGATCGCTCCGTGCGCCGTTTCGACTTTGTTTGGGGAGCCCTTGCGGACGTGCTTGACGGGAGAGTTCTCGAAAATCTGAACTCCAGCGTCAAGCGCCGCTTGCCGAAGGGCATAGGCTAGCCGAGCGGGGTGGACCGTTGCTCCTTCTGAGAAGAGAAGTCCCTCGAGGAAGCGAGGAGAATTGCACAGGCTCCTGAGTTCGGTCGACGGGAGCCGAGCGAGAGTCGACTCGACGCCCAAATTCCTGGCTGTTTTGAGGAATTCCTGAATCTTCTTGGCCTGAGCCGCCGACGTGGCGACGCGCAAATATCCCTCTTCGACCCACCAGACATCACGACCCCGAGCTGTCGCAAACTCGCGCAGCCTCTTTTGCGCAAGGGTTCCCAAACGCGCTGCGTCGATACTCTTGTCGATGCCAAATATGGGGAGCAGGGTTGGCAATGCCCCCCAGTAGCCATGTACGTTGCCGCCATTGCGCGAACTCGCGCCGTCGCCGCAACGGTATGCATCCAGAATCGCCACCCGCAGACTTGGCTGGCGTTCTTTAAGCACCAAAGCGGTCCAAAGACCCGTGAAACCGCCTCCGACAATCGCCACATCGACGTCTACCGTGCCGTTAAGTGGCGGCTGTGTGCCTGAGCCGAAAACAGCCCGCGCGTCCCTTTGCCACCACGAGAACTCTTGTTCGATGTCCGATCGAACAGCATCAAGCAAGTTCATGCGAGGACTCCCGGGACCGGATAGACGACGTCTTGTTGCCGCGAATGAAGTCGGCGGCTCGCTCTCCCACCATGATCGCGGGAGCGTTCAGATTGCCCGAAGGTACGCGGGGAAGGATCGACGTGTCGGCGACCCGGAGCCCATCGATGCCACGAACGCGCAGTTGCGTATCGACCACGGCCATCTCGTCGGTCCCCATCTTGCACGCGCCGGATGGGTGAAGCGCCCCTTGGCCGGTTTTTCGGACGAAATCCATCCGTTCCGCCTTAGTCTTCAAAACGCCGCCAGGGCGGTACGGGTGAGAGACGTACTGGGAAAGAGCCTTCTGCTGGAGGATCTCTTGGCCAATGCGTACGCCCTCGGCCAGGCATTCGACGTCGTATTCCTCGGCGCAATATCTAGGATCCACGACCGGGAAGACGTTCGGGTCGGCGCTGCGGAGTTTCACGTACCCCCGTGAACGCGGGCGGGATTGATAGACGTTGGTCGTACAACCGTTACCGCTCGGGGTGGTGTCGGAGCCCTCTTCGACGCCAGCTCCCGGAAGGAAGTGATACTGCAGGGTGGGGAGCTTATCGTCGGCGGCCCCGTACCAGCAAAGTCCCCCTTCGCAGACGTTGGATGTCACCGGGCCGTTTCGGAAGAGCGCGTACTGCAAGCCAGCCCACGCCTGCCAACGCAGTTTCTTGTATTTGTCGTAGCTGTGAGCGCCGGTCAGCTCATAAATGAGGAACATATCAAAATGGTCCTGCAGGTTCTGACCGACTCCGGGGAGGTCATGGACTACGTCCACGCCAATCTCCCGGAGATGATCGGCAGGACCGATGCCTGAGAGCAGCAGAAGATGAGGCGAACCGATCGCCCCCGAGCAGACGACCACCTCCTGAGACGCCATGGCGCGGACGACTTGTCCGTTCTGAAAGTACTCGACGCCAACGGCGCGATTGTTCTCAATGAGAATGCGTAGCGCCTTGGTCTTGGTCTGAACTGTGAGGTTTTTGCGCTTGCGCGCTGGCCGGAGATAGGCGGCCGCCGCGCTGCAGCGCAGGCCGTCTTTCATAGTGACCTGATAAAAACCGACTCCTGCCTGATCGCCGGAATTGAAATCCGGATTAAAATTGATGCCGAGTTCTTGAGCCGCCCGCACCCACGCTTTCGTCAGGTAGTGGGTGTGACGTTGATCGGAAACACTTAGCGGGCCTTCGGTTCCGTGAACCTCGCCGGCGAAGCGTTCGTTGCTTTCCGCTTTTTTGAAGTACGGGAGCACGTCTTTGTAGCCCCAGCCGTGGCATCCATCCGCTTCCCACTGATCGTAGTCCTGGGGAATGCCGCGCATGTAAACCATCGCATTGACGGAACTTCCCCCGCCAAGCACGCGCCCCTGGACAAATTCCGGGGTAATCCCGCCTTGATGATGCTGAGGCTCAAGCTTGTAGCGCGTCAGCATATCACTCTGGGAAGTCTTGTAGTATGTGACCGGCAAATGAATGTAGGGACTCCAGTCGCGATCGCCCTGCTCAAGGAGAAGAACGTTGCTGTCCGGATTTTCACTCAACCGCGATGCGATCGTGCATCCAGCGGATCCGCCGCCGACGACAATATAATCGTACATTTTCATTCCCTGCTATTGTTGTTCAGCTCGCGAGCACGACCACCGAGGCGGGATCCCAGCTCAATGCCACCGGACTGCCGATGCCAAAACGAATTCCAGCGGCCGCCCGGTGTTCTTGGCATTTCAGGAGAGTACCGGTGCTGTGGCGAACCTTGTAAACGACGCGGCTGCCGATGAAGACGACGTCCTCGACGTTGCCTGAAACATGGTTAGCTGCTTCCGGCTGAGTGCCATTGGCTTTCGCAATACTGATAGCCTCGGGACGGATTGACACGTGGACAGGGGTGCCCGCCCGCAGGTTGCCGCCCGTGACCTGAGCCGCTCCCACCGGAAGATCAACGATAGCACCAGTGCCATCCGCGTTCTTCACGCGACCATCGAGAAGATTTGTGTCTCCGAAAAATTTAGCGCAAAAGAGCGTTTTCGGAGCGCCATACATTTCGTCCGGGGTGCCGATCTGTTCGATTGTCCCCTTGTTCATCAACACCACCCGGTCCGAGAGGATCATAGCCTCGTCCTGGTCATGGGTGACGTAAATGAACGTGGTGCCGGTCTCCGTGTGGATGCGCTTGAGTTCGTCGAGCATGTGGTGACGGATCTTGAGGTCGAGAGCGGCCAGAGGCTCGTCGAGCAGGAGAACTGAGGGCTTGTTGACAAGCGCGCGTGCAAGCGCCACTCGCTGGGCCTGTCCACCGCTGATCTCGCCGATCCAACGGTTCGAAAAGTCCTGAAGCTGTACCAGCTTTAACATGCTGTTTACTTCGTCGTTGATCTGCGACTTAGGGAGCCCTTTGAGACGCAGGCCGAACGCGACGTTGTCGAAGACATCGAGGTGTGGGAAGAGCGCGTACCGTTGGAACACCATGTTCACCGGCCGCTTCTCCGGTGGGACATGCGTGACGTCGCGCCCAGAAATGACTACGTCGCCCGAGGTTGCGTTCTCAAATCCTGCCACGATCCTCATCAAGGTGGATTTTCCGCAACCGCTCGGTCCGAGAAGGGTGAGAATTTCGCCCTTCTTTACATTGAGGTTGATGTTGTCCAGGGCCGTGAAGATGCCAAAGGACTTGGTAATGTTGTTCAGTTCTACAATGTTCTGAGACATGGCGATCCCCTATTCATTTGTGTCGCGCGCTGCGACAGCTCGTTTCCGTTGGATCCAGAGCGTAAACCCGCCGGCGGCCAGTACTGCGATGGACAGAGCCAAGGCGATGACGCTTGCTGCGTTGATGGAAGGGTCGACCGTGCGACGCATCATCGACCAGATGTAAAGCGGGAGGGTCGTGTCGTTGCCGCTGACGAAGACCGTCACGATGAATTCGTCGAACGAAAGCGCAAATGAAAGGATTGCCGCGCCCGCGATCGTGGGAGCGAGGATCGGGATGGTGACCAATCGAAAAGTCTGGGTCTGCGATGCACCGAGATCACGGGCGGCTTCTTCGAGCGACTGGTCGAAGTAATTGATGCGGGACCGCATCGTCTCCACGAAGAAAGGCAATGTGCAGAGCACGTGCGCGATCGTGACTGTGATCAACGTCCGTGGAAGACCAATCTGGGCGAAAAGGGTCACCAGCGCGATACCGATGAAAAGCCCGGGAAGGCCGATCGGAGCGAAGTTCAGCCATTCGAATATCGCCTTCTGCGAGCGCTTCATCCGGATTAGCGCCAGGGCGGCGAGCGTACCGAGGATCGTCGTCACTACGGCGGTAAAGAAGCCGACCTTCAAGCTGTTGAGAAGAGACGTTACAAACTCGGGCTTTGACAACAGCGTCTCGTACCACCGCAGGCTCAGCCCCTGGATGGGGAAAGTCAGAGCCGGGGTAGCGTGGAAGCTAAACAACACAATGATCGCGATCGGTGCGAACAGGAACAGAAGGTAGGCGGAAAGATAGGCCCGAAGCATGGCGGTCACCCATGGTAGCGCCGACCCGGCGCAAGCTTGAGAATTTTGAGTGTCAGCGTGAAGACGACGTAGACGGCGACAAAGGTTGCGAGGAGCGTGAACGCCATAGCTGAACCGAGTGGCCAGTTGCCTGCGCTGCGGAACTGGTTGGCGATCAGCAGACCACTCGTCACCCCGTCACGCCCGCCCAGAAGCTGCGGGGTGATGTAGTCACCCGCGGCGAGAATGAAGGTGAACATGAACGACCCGACGATCCCCTTATAAGTCATCGGCAGGATGACCTTCACGAGCACGCCGAGCTTCGTCGCGCCCAGATCTCGTGCGGCGTCCAAGTAATCTTGTTTGACGTCGCGCAAAGACGCCACGAGGATCAAAAGCGAAAATGGAAGCATAATGTGGATCAGCGTCAGCACCGAGGCGAACGGGCTGAAGAGAATGACTTCCAGTGGTTCGTTGATGATACCGCTGCCTAATAGGAAGGAGTTGATCACCCCGTTGGTGCCGAGGATCGTCCGCCACGCGTAAACGCGAACCAGATAGCTCGAGAACCACGACAAGAGAACGAGGTACATGATCACGTTGCTCTTGGTTCTGTAGACGAGATAATACGCAACGGGGAAGCTAAGAACGACAGACAGGGTCGCCGTATAGAAGCCGTTCTTCATCCCGACCCACGTCGCTTGCCAGAAGCCCGCAGCCGAAAGAATTCTTGCGTAATTATCCAGGTTCCATACGGGCTCGATGATGAACGAACGGGCCGTGAAGAAACTCGTGACGAAGAGAAGAACGACCGGGACGACAAAAAAGACGATCAAAAAGCCGAACGGCAGGCTAGCGAGGCCAAAGCCGGGAGGGAGTTTCAAACGCGCGGGATTTCCCGTCGTATCGATGGTCTTGTCGACGTATTCAGCGGCAGTCGCCATAAGCGTACATCCCGTTACCGAAAGAGTTTAAAGTCAGAGCATAGGCACATGAGGGCCAGCGGACGAGTCGCCCGCTGGCCGGGAGCTTAGAAGCCCGCGCGGAAATCCGCCCAGACCTGCAGCCAGTCGTCGTACGTCGCGAACTCGGTGGAAGTTCTGGGCGGCTGACCGTAAATCTTCATAGCCTTGAACTGCTCGTCGAAATTATCATAGTCGAACAGCGCTCGAGTTTCCGGATCCATCAACGCGGGTGCCTTCTTCGACACCGTGGAGCAGACAGCCGTCTTGCATACAGATGCCTGAACCTTGGGATCGAGCGCTTCATTGATGAACGCGTAAGCCGTATCGACGTTCACTGCGGTTTTCGGAATGAACCATGCGTCGGCCCAGACGGCTCCACCTTCCTTCGGGTATACGGCGAGGGTTTTGACATTCTGCTTCGCGGTCTCCAGTGGCACCGCGCTCCATACGCAGAAGCAAGCGGCGATTTCACCTGACGCGAACAGGGAGATCACGTCGCCGTTCGACGAGGCGAACACCTTCGTCTGATCGCGGTAAGGTTTCAACTTTTCAAAGCAGTCAGTAAGCTCATCTTTGGTAAGATTGGGGAACTTCTCCCCATAACCCGTTACCTTTGCGATCTGCGGCCAGACGGTGAGCGGATTATCCAAGAACGCGACCTTGCCCGTGAGTTCGGGACGAAGCAGGTCCTCGTAGCTCTTCACCTCGAACCCGACGAGTTCGGGATTCACAACGATGGTGTCGAGACCCCAAACCCACGGAATCGCCCAGTTCTTGCCGTCCCAGTACCACATGCCACCCTCGTAAAACGGAGGATAGAGGTCTTCCTTTTTGTAGTTGGGAAGTTTGGAGGTATCGAGTTCGGTGAGAACCTTGAGTTCGTCGTAGATCGCGTTGTATCCGTTTGAGTACTCAGCGGCGTCGAGGCGAACGGCGTTGCTTCCGACGATCTTCGCGGTGACGTCGTCTTGGTTGCTCATGATGGCGGCACGCATTGTGACGTTATTGGCTTTGCGCCACTCAGCGGTTTCCGGCTCCATTGTGTAGCCTTCCCAGGCCATCACTTCCAACTCGCCACCAACGGCGGCACGTGCGAACGGAACCCAGGCACCCAGCGTCGCGCCTGCCGTAACAGCGGCTGTGCCAAGAAGGAAACTTCTACGGCCGAGCATCACCTCATTGAAAATATCAGCGGTGCGCGCGGGCCCGATTTCTGCAGATTTGTCTTCCGGTTTCACGATGTACGCTCCCAGTTTGAACAGTTAAAGTTCTATTCCCGCATATGGTTTCTTGTACTTGGCCACGCGGGGTTTCCCGCGTGGCGATCGATCGAGCTTCTTATTCGGCCGCGGCAAGCGTGCCGACGTGCTGGCGCAGTTTGGGCATGACCTCAGTGGCAAGCAGTTCCATCGAACGCTTGTGCAGTGCGGGGCGGTCCCAGTCCTTCTGGGTCATCATCAACGAGCCGAACGGACCGCCAACGTCGTCAACAAAGGCGACGAGCTTATCGAGGACGGTCTTCGGCGAGCCAGACATGACCATCCAGTCCAGGCAGTTCTGAACAGTAATGTCCTCATCGAGCGTGTTCATCGATGGCTTGAGGACGCCCAGAAGCTTGAAGGCTTTCATATCCTCGACGATGTATTCGTAGTACCAACGGTACGACGAAGCATCCTCGGCCAGATAGTCAGCCGCTTCCTGGTCGCTGTCGGTTACGAGGAGAGAGCGTGCAATACGCCACTTGTTGCGGTCGGGCCGGCGCCCGGCCTTTTCGCAGCCGACGAGGTACTGGTCCCAGTGGGTCTTGACGTTGGCAACCGGCGTGAAGTTGGCGGATACGATGCTCCAGCCATTTTCGCCGGCTTGGCGAGCGCTGCTTGAGGACGGGCTCATGACCGAGATGGCCAACTCAGGGAAGGGTTGCTGGTACGGTTTCAGCATGGGGCCGAAGCCAAGGCTCGGGATGAGCGTGTTTTCGATTACCACATCCCAATACTTGCCCTTGATGTTGTAAGGCGGATCCTGGGACCAGATCTGATGCATGATCTTGATGGATTCAGTCGTCATCTCGGCGCGGTTTTTGTCCTGCGTGCCGAAAAGCTCCATGTCCGTTACGAGGCCACCTGGGCCAACGCCCATGATGAAGCGACCTTCGGAGAGATGGTCGAATTGTGCGATTTGGCCTGCCAGGCGGGCCGGATGATGCTGCGGCAGGTTGAGAACGCCGGTAGCGAATTTGATTTGCTTGGTTGCGTGGATCAGTGTGCCAAAGAACTGAAGCGGGTCTGCAATGGGCTCACAAGAGCAGCTGATGTGCTCGCCGACCCACACTTCTGCGAAGTTAAGGCGATCGGCGAGGATGACAGCTTCACGGTCCTGCTTCAAAAGCTCCGTGAAATTTCGCCGCTGGTCATGCAGTGGCATCATAAATAGACCGAGGTCCATTTGAAGTCTCCTCTTCGAATTCAGATCGGCCTGTCCGATCCTCACGAACTGTAGAGCAAGCGCCGTGCCAACTTCAAAAAACTCTTTAAATCAATGCTTTGGTCCGCTTCGTCGGCGAGTCTCAAATTGTTCGCTAAGTCTCATGTGTGAGATTCGTGGATGAGAAAAGCTTGGGACTGAGACCCCCCAAAACACAAGGGCCGAACTTTCGTTCGGCCCCGGCGATTTTTCTAAGCCGCCCTGCTTTTCGACGGTTTGTGTTTTCGCTCCACGAGCTCGGCGACTATCTCGGCTGTGGCGGCGGAAAGCGTCCACCCGAGGTGTCCGTGACCCGTGTTGTAGAATACGCCCGGCCGAGAGCCGGTTTTAACACGGGGCATCATATTCGGCATCATGGGTCTCAATCCCGCCCATGGCACCACCCTCGAGGTGGACACGTCCGGAAACAGAGTTCTTACCCAACCCACTAGCGGGTTGATACGATCCTGTCGGATGTTGCGGTTTATGCCGTTGAACTCTGCCGTGCCGGCCACTCGGAATCTGTCCGCTCCGAGGCGGCTGGTGACGATTTTGGCCCGGTCATCGAGCAGGCTTACCCAAGGTGCTCCGCGTTGGCTCTGTTCGTCGTCGAGATGTACCGTTATCGAATATCCTTTGACGGGATAAACGTTTATTCGGTCGCCGAGCATGTTGGCGAGCTTTCTACTACCGACACCCGCACATATTACCACGCCGTCAACGGACAGGACATTGATTTCATTGTTCGTTGTGTTCGCCGGCTTCCAGTAAACCTTCGTGGTCTGCCCAGGTTTTACGTCTTCGATTTCGGCGTCGAAAAGGAACTTTACGCCGCGCTTGGCGCAGGCTTCCGCCAATCCGCGCGTAAATTTGTGGATGTCACCTGTCGAGTCCGAAGGGGTAAAGAAGCCTCCGTAAAAATCGCCTACGAGGGCCGGTTCGATCGACTTGATCTCCTCCTTTGTCACCGGGCGGCGGTCTAGGCCCCCGTCGGTCAGCATAGTGTTCACCTTGCTAGCATGATCGAAGCTCGGCTTGTCGTAGTAGACGTGCAGAATACCGCGCTTTTCCAGATCGAAGTTTATCCCCTCGCGCTCGGCGATCTCGAACACGTGTTTGCGTGCGGCGATTGCAAGCCGGGTGGTTTCGACCGTATTCGTCCGGTAGCCGCCAATGTTCCCCATGAATTCGCCCATCCACGAGTACTTGTGCCAGTTGGGGCTGGGATTCATCAGGAGGGGGGCATCGCTTTTGAGCATCCATTTGATGCCTTTCATCACGGTCGACCAGTGGTTCCAGACCTCCGCGTTACTCGCAGAAAGTTGACCGCCATTGGCGAACGACGTTTCCATCGCCGGGTAGCGGTGACGTTCCACAACGGTAACATCGAAGCCGCGGCGGGAAAGGGCGTAAGCGGTCGTCACGCCGGTGATACCAGCGCCGAGTACAGCAATATGGGGCACTCTATCTCTCCAACAGTTGGTGCCGGGACTTCGCCAGTCCCACAGCCCCCAATCTGTCTCTTTACCTGAGAGCTTATCCCCAGTGGGGGTCCCCTTCGGTGGGCGCAAGCGCCTCTCTCCAGATTGTTCAACTGAGCAGTCTCGTTTGCCTGAGAGTTTCCTGGGGGGTTGCTCCTTCGGCGTGGCGTCCAGCGCCATCTCTCCTGCACAGCCTTCGAACACCCTTAGGGTAGGCACAGGACGCAGAAACGCGCAAGCCCTCGATCGAGAAAAGTTTCAAAGTGGCACGAAAGTTGCTTTCATGGAGGTAGCGAGAGACAAGGGTCTGATTATGCGAGATTTTCTGGTTTATGTGGAAAACGGGTTGCCTCCGGAGTCACCGTACTTCGTTTCAGAACTAGCGGTCTTAAACGCACTAGGTCCTCTCGCAGGCGCAGCGAAAATCAGATCCTGCGCTACCAACTTTCCTGACTTCGAGTCTTTGGAACGCGCGCAATACTTTATCGGCTCCGGGTTCGACACCGCGCGCCTGAAAAAGCACGGCAAACAGCTGCGCGTCGTTCACTGCACTAGCGCCGGCGTGGAGAAATATGTGCCTCTTGACTGGCTCCCGAATGGCGCGGTGCTGACGAATAGCAGCGGCGTGCACGCTCGCAAAGGCGGAGCTTTCGGACTTATGACGGTTCTCATGCTGTGCGAAGGAGTGCCGAGGCATATAGAAAACCAGCGGCTCCATCGGTGGGACAACCGTCTGGCGACGGGAATTGAGAACAAAACGATTGTATTTGTCGGTTTCGGCGCATTGGGGTCGGCGATTGCCGACCATCTCCGTCCTCTCGGAGCGAAGATAGTGGCGGTTACGCGATCAGGGGAAGCCGGCTCGCCAGCAGACCAGGTCTTCGCGGTCTCCAATCTTGACAAGGCTTTACCTCTCGCTGACTGCCTTGTTGTCAGCTGCCCGCTTACCACGTCCACCAGAGGACTGATCGGTGAAACGGAGCTTGCGCTCCTAAAACCCGGCGCATCGCTGTTCAATATTGCGCGCGGCCCCGTCGTTGATACGAAGGCGCTCGCAACAGCCCTCGTCGATGGCAGGTTGAGTGGAGCTGCTCTTGATGTCTTCGACCAGGAACCTCTCCCCGCCGATAGCCAACTCTGGGACGTTCCGAACCTTATGATCTTCCCCCACATCTCTTGTGACGACGCGGACGGTTACGTCGATCGTTGCCTATCGATTTTTGCAGACAACGTGCGCAGGGACCTCCAAGGACAGCCCCTGCGCAACCGCGTCGATGCAGTCGCCGGATATTAGAACCAAAGGAGAATGAAATGCCCAAACCCTATCTTGAAACCGTGGTCCTGTCTCACCAGGGCGCGTCCGACGCCCTCGCCGCCGCTGTAGCAAAGGCAGAGCAGATGTCCGTCCCGCAGTGCATCTGCATCGTAGACGCAAGCGGCGAGACAATCGCGAGCCTCCGGATGGACGGCGCGAAATACTTGAGCATGCAGACCGCGAGGGCGAAGGCCCGCACCGCGGCTTCCATCCGCAACAAAACGGGTGGAATGACACCGGAATTTGCTGTCGCCGCTGGTATCGCGACCTCGGGCGGCGTGACGAACCTTCCGGGCGGGCTGCCGATTAAATTCGACGGTAGGCTCGCGGGAGCAATCGGCGTCGGCTCAGGAACGGGCGATCAGGACATTGAGGTCGGAAAAGCCGCGCTGGCAGCGATCGGCGCGGACCCGATCGACTAAGTTCTGAAAACGGCGGGCGGCGATCCTTCGCCGTCCGCCAACGATAGTGGACTATTGGAGGGCGAGATGCTGGCTAGTGAACAAATCGAAGTTTCCGCTGACCACACGTCAGACAGATCACTCTGGCATTCTACGCGAGAGGCGCGAGTGCCACTGAACCGGATTAAGACCATTTCAGATGTCGTCATTCCTGGCGCGCAGCTGGGCAGGACGATCGGCTTCCCGACCGCAAACATGGTCCTGGGCGAGGATGTCGATCTCGAGGCCGGAATCTACGCAGTCCAGTTCATACGTGAATCGGGAGAATGCCACTGGGGCGTAGCGAGCTTCGGAAGGCGGCCCACGGTAGTCGAGAATGGAGAATTGATCCTCGAGACGTACGTGCTCGACTTTGCCGACGACCTCTATGGGGAAACGTGTTCAGTCGGATTCGTGAGATTCCTTCGCCCGGAACTCCGTTTCGAAGGTCTGGAGCCGATGATCGAACAAATCCGCAAGGACGTTGTCCTGGCGAGGAGGGTGCTGGCGTCCGAATGCCCGATTGGTCCCGTCGGCGTGGCAGGTGGAGGCGGGACATGAAGTATCACCAGATCGAAGCGTTTTATCAGGTGATGCTTACGGGTAGCATGTCGAAAGCTGCAAAGAACCTGGGCCGCACGCAGCCGGCCGTGAGCATGACGATCTCTACTCTCGAGGACCAGCTGACCACGGTTTTGTTCGACCGCCATGCGGGTCGGATCACGCCTCGCGCCGAAGCGGATGTGCTCTTTGAGCAGATAAGCCCGCTTATGGCGCAGATCAACGATATCCGCCATCGTTTCGGACAGCTCACCTCGATTGAGGTTCCCCGCGTTTCCATCATTTCCTCAAACAACACGGGAAACTATCTCGTCCCATCGGCGATTGCCGGGATCGCGTCTCAAGGGCAGCAGCTGCGGCTGATGACGGCCACGTCGGCTGCGATCGTCTCGGAGATGGAAAACCAGCGCCACGACATCGCGCTCACCGATGAGGGGAAATCCGAGGTTCTGACGAATTCCTCGTTATTCGAAGCGGAGGTGTTCGAAGTACCTGTCTATGCAATCTGCCAGAAGGGGCTTCTCGCTGGCCAGGGGGCGGTCTCGATCGGAACCCTTAAGGGCCTCGATGTCTCGACGCTCTACGAAGAAAACCGGGCCACGCACCAGATCAGGGCGCAGTTGGGGCCTCCACGTGTCGAGTTCGCAAGCTTCTTTCCCATGGCATGCTTCTCGGTCATGAACCGAGGCGTCGCGGTTGTCGACAGCATCACTTGCTCGACAATGCAGGCGCTGACGTCGGACACGCTCGATGCTGATTATCACCGAATCTCCGACGTACAGCCGTCGCGATACTACCTGATCCGGCCGCGATACCGCCCCCGTTCCAAGGTTGCCGACCAGTGCTACGAGGCTTTGAGAAAGGTGTTGCGCGCTCATCAGGCCGACGAGGTGAACGGCGCGCCAGTTTCCGTTTCGCACACGGGACAACCATGGCGAAGGTGAGAGACATTGCAGACATCGTCGGCGCATCCCCAACTGCCGTCTCCCGGGTTCTGAGCGGGGATCCGACCTTCAAAACGACACCGGAACTCCGTGGCGCCATTGTCGAAACGGCAAGGAAACTCGGCTACGCTTCGCCGAGGATGCGAGCATCGGCCAAGACAGCGGACCCGGAAGCGTACAAATCAATTGTGATAGCCAGTCGATGTCAGGGCGCATCGGTCTGCAGCGATGGTCATTTGTCAACGATCCGCTCGGGCGTCGAGCGGCGAAGCGCGGAACTTAGGATCAGCATCATTGACTTCTCAATTGAAGACCTCAACAACAGCTTGTCAACAGCACGCGTCTTCGGCGGCGTAATCATAGGTGGACTTGTCGACGACGAGGCAGATCGCGTGGCAAGTTTGAATTTGCCGATGGTCATTGTGGACTGGCAGCAAAATGACCATCGCTTCGACTGCGTCTCCTCGGATTTCACTCGAGCAGCAAAAACGGCGATCGATAGCCTGAAGACACGGGGACATACGGATATTCGATACGTCGGCCCATTTAGAGACACGGAGATCCGCTTGTCGTCCAGCCACTTGCGGTTTCAAGCGTATCTGGAGGCCTTGGGTAAGAGCACGTCAGGTCCGAGAGGTGCGTCGAAGGGGGGCTCCAATCGCAAGTCCGCTTTCGAGGTCGGTTACACGCGAGTTGCGGACATGATCATGTCCGGGGGGCGGCCTGACGCTTTGGTTGTCGAAGATGACGATTTTGCCGTTGGCGCGTATCGAGCTTTAAGAGAAGCGGGCCTTAGCCCCGGTGCGGATGTGGCAGTCCTGTCGCTGTGCAGAACGTCGTTGGGAGCTTTTCAGATTCCGCCGCTAGTCTCTATCGACGGCCGTGGATCGGAGATCGGGCGGACCGCAGTGGATATGCTGGTCAGCCGTGCTGGAGGTCGCACGATTTCGCGCGACGTGGCGCTGCCTTCGGAAGTGCTGGTGCACGCCCTGTAAATTCCCAGCCGATGTGCATTCTTGCGACCCGCTCATAAGCGAACGGGCCATGTCTTGCTGACTTCCTGTTGTCGATCAGAGCGGCATAAGCCGGATTGATAGAGGTATAAGAACTTCCATTTTGCCATGTGATGCCAGTTACGCGAACTATTCATACCAAGCTTGCAGGAGATCGGCATCAGTTACGCCAACCCAAGCAGCTCAAAACATTAACTCAACGTCGTCGCGTCCGGGGTCGACGCTCGGGCAGGGAGGTAAGCAGCCATGCGCGTAACTAACATCCGTGCATATCGAATTCCGACGGGCGGTGTCCGTCCGGTCCTCGTGGAGATAATTACAGACGAGGGCATCTCCGGATGGGGTGAAGCTGCCGTGGCTTACGGCCTCGGTGCACGCGGTGCGGCGGGAATGGTCGCTGATTACGCGGCCCGGGTCGTGGGCGAGAACCCGCTCTATCCACGCCACGTCTATCACGCGATCTACGACAACTCATTCTGGACCAAGGGCGGCGGTGCGATCGCGTTCGCGGCGGTGAGCGCCATCGACCAGGCGCTCTGGGACATCAAGGGCAAAGCCGCCGGCGTACCTGTATATGACTTCTTCGGCGCTGCCTTCAGCAAAACGGCTCCGGTCTATGCAAACGGCTGGAACTACCACTGCAATGATGCGGTCGAATGGGCGAAAGCCGCAGAGCGTCCTCTCAAGGACGGTTACAAAATGCTCAAGAGCTATCCGCTCGCAACCCAGCAGCCCGGCCGGACGCTGACGCATGTGCAGCGGCGATCGCTCTCCGCCGATGAATTTAAGCGCGCAATCGACCGGATTCGCCTTCTCAAGGACGTAGTCGGTGATCAGGCCGAGCTTCTCATTGATCTGTCCGGCGGTGTCAACAACGATCAATTGGTTCGCATCCTTGACGTCTGCGAGGAACTGAAGGTTTCCTGGGTCGAAGAGCCGTTGGACGCTTTCAACCTGACGGGCCTCAAGAACCTTGCCGGTCGTTACAAGTTCCCGATCGCCGCGGGTGAGCGCGTGTACACCCGGAATGGGTTCAAGAATCTCCTGGACACGGGCGCGATTGACGTCGTCATGCCTGACGTCGGGAACTGCGGCGGCGTTTTCGAGCTTATCCAGATTGCTGCTATGGCCGAGGCGTACAATGCACGTATGTCTCCGCATAACTGCGCGTCCTCACTTTGCACCGCCGCCACGCTTCAGGTATGGGCTGCCTGCGCCAACGCGATGGACCTTGAAATCTACCCTTATCTTCCTGAATCCCAAGGGTACGTGCAGGTCCTGAAAAACCCGCCTGAAGGCCGGATCAAGGATGGCTTCCTTGACGTCGGCACCGACCCCGGCCTGGGCGCTGAGGTCGATACCGAGCGCCTCAAGCCTTACTGCTGCTACGACTACCTTGAGGAAGCGGCGTAAGCTGCTTCAGCCAGCCCCAATCACGCTTGAGCCGGGACCATTTCCCGGCTCGCACCTTTTGAGCCTGACTTCTTTTTCTTATCAAGGTCTCGAGTTTTGTTTGAGACAGCCGTGAGATGAGACTGAATTCGTGATGACGTGCCACGGAACTTTCACCCAGCGGCGACTAGAGCCCCGGCGGTTTTGAACCGCCCCAGGTTTTTGGACCAGCGGAGGCTGGAGTTTTCCGGTGAGGTGATGCGATACGAACACAACTGTGGAGTGACGTCAAACGTCCTGCTGCCAGGAAGCATCTTTACTGATAGATTGGCCAGTCTCAATGCCGTTGCCGCGGAACGCTGTGGCCGGAGCTTGGAGCAGGTTACCGCCGAGGCGCAAAAGGCGTTGCCTATGGGTAGATATGGTTCCGTCGCCCAGTTCGCCGCCACGGCGGCCTTTCTCTGCAGCTTGCAGGCAAGCTATATAACAGGGGCGATTGTTCGCTGTGACGACGGTTCGGTGGGGTAGACACTCCGGTTCGAAGAAACCTGCAGCAATGTGGCTGCGGTCAGTGGTGCTTGTGGAAGATACAACGGTGGTGATCTGAAGTGATGGGATGAGCTTTGCCCGCAACCATTTAGGCACCCTCTCGCAATTGACCTCTAAACGCGTTTGGGGTCACACCAGTTGCTCCCTGGAACATAACAATAAATGCGGAAGTCGTGCTGTAGCCCAGCTTCTGGGCGACTGTCTGAACAGAATGGCCATCCGAAAGCATGGCAACAGCGCGCGATAGACGGAGTCGTTGCCGCCATTTGACGAACGTCATCCCCAGATCTCGCTTGCAGCGGCGGGCCAAAGTGCGCTCCGTGCTGTTCACATATCTGGCCCAGTCTTCAAGGGATCGACTGTCACCGGGATCTTTGCACAATTTTTCTAGGACCTGTTTGAGGGCGTGATCATCAGAAAGTGGGAGGAAGCTCTCCATGGGGGATCCGACACTTAGCTGATCGACTAGAACTCGCATCAACCGCGCATCATCTGCATTCTGAGGCTCACGTACGTCCCGTTTTTTCAGATCCAAGAGTATTGCCTTGGCAATTGCCCCGACAGCGAGAACGCTCGCTCTATTCGGAAGGCGGCTACAGAGGCTCTGTTCAATATCCAGCAGAAAGTATGATGTGTCGTCATCTGCCCATGCAAGGTGATCGGTCTCTGGAGGCAACCACACTCCAAAGTCCGGCGGTGCCGCGTAGCGACTACTTTTTACGGTCAACTCGATGACACCTTCTAGGGAGTACACGAATTGACCCCAGGCATGCCGTTCCATCGGGAAAGCAGTGACTTCCGTCAGTTGGACGATCTTCATTACGATCGATTCGGGCGACAACGTTTGATTTTCGCCGGTGCTACCTTCGTCTGCGATTTTGTCAGAAGCCACGTATTCAGTGTCCGTATTTCGATACTGCCCTTCGATAATAATGTTCGCACCTGATGATATGTAAAGGACTATCAGATGACTGCTCTGGAAAAGCTCGAAAGATTGCCTCGCTTAAATCTGCGTGGATTTGTTTCGCCAGTACAGCTCCTCGAGCGCTTCAGTGAGGCGATTGGGGTGGAAGTCTGGTGTAAACGCGACGACATGGGGACCGTGGGACTGGCGGGCAACAAAGTTCGCAAGTTGGAGGTTGAGCTGGCCCATGCTGTCGCTGTCGGTGCAACACACCTCGTTGCAGAAGGGTCGCGTCTCTCGAACGCGACTCGTGCGGTAGCCGCCGCTAGCGCCGTTCTCGGGCTGAAATGCACATTGCTTCTTTGTCACGATGAGCCGCATGAGCCAGTCGGGAACCTCATGCTTGACGGTCTCTTTGGTGCCGATCTGCGATTTGTTGGCAATGTTACTTGGCTTGAACTCGCTCAACATGCTGAGAAGGTCGTCAACGAACTCGAACAGTCCGGAGAGCGTGTATATCGACTTCCGATTGGTTGTGCTTCTGAACGCAGCTGCCTTGGTTTCGCTCTCGCATATGGCGAGCTTCGCAATCAAATGAGAGAACAAGACCGTTCTGTTGGAACCGTTATACACGCCAGCTCTTCCGGCGGAACCCATGCAGGACTGGTCCTTGGAAACGCGTTACATGGATTTGAAAGCGAAATACGTGGTATAGTTGTTGCAGAAAACGTCTATCCCGACGTTACCGGTACGTATCTTTCTTTCGCCCGCGGAGGCGCAAGTTTAATTGGCGCGGACGTCGAGTTGACGCGCGAGCATATCAACATAAGCGAAGCCTACTTGGGCGAGGGCTACGGGCTGCCTGCGGGTGGCATATATGAAGCGATCGACCTGCTTGCGACCAAGGAGGGGCTGCTTGTTGATCCGGTTTATAGCGGCAAGGCGGTAGCCGCCATCATCGATCTTGCCAAGAAAAACGAGTTGAAAGGGCCCGTGGTCTTCTGGCACACGGGAGGATATCACGCGCTTTTCGACCCTCGATACGCGAAGCGCATCTGGTCCGAAATAGGACGCCTCTCAAAAATTGCGTTGTAGGGCGACCGACTGTCATAACTAGGTTTCTGAGGGACCTTACGCTGACCGATTAGTAGGGAGCCATGGTGGCGGACGAGAGTGTCGCCACCGTGGTCAGCGTCTTACGTTTACTTCGAGCACATGTGTTTCGCCGGAAGAATGGCTGTCAGAATAGCGGCCGGCAGGAAGAGCGGATGCGGTCTTCGAGAAACCGCCTCCGGGGGGGGTATAAATGGAGTATTTCGTCCAGCAGCTCGTCAACGGGCTGACTCTTGGGTCTATTTATGGTATGATCGCGATTGGTTATACCATGGTCTACGGCATCATTGGCATGATCAACTTCGCCCACGGCGATATCT
>NZ_JBCHVG010000018.1:0-120468 GCF_050474445.1 Ensifer sp. B1-9 | reverse complement strand
TCGTCACCGACAACCTGTTCGGCGACATGCTGTCGGACGTGGCGGCGATGCTGACCGGCTCGCTCGGCATGCTGCCGTCGGCCTCGCTCGGCGCCCCGGATGCGGTCAGCGGCAAGCGCAAGGCGCTGTACGAGCCGGTGCATGGCTCGGCCCCGGACATCGCCGGCAAGGGCATTGCCAACCCGATCGCGATGATCGCCTCGTTCGCCATGTGCCTGCGCTATTCCTTCAACCTGACGAAGGAGGCCGACAATCTCGAAAAGGCGATCGCCAATGTGCTCGACCAGGGCATCCGCACCGGCGACATCATGGCCGAAGGGGCGAGGAAGGTCGGCACCTCAGAGATGGGCGACGCCATCCTTTCCGAGTTCAAGGCGCTGTCGGCCTGATCAGCGGACGATGCCGCATGGCACCGGCCCGACGCCGGCCGCCACCCGACAGACAAGCACCTCCGGAGCGCATCCGGAGGTGTCTTGCGTTTGAGGCCTTGAATTTGCCAAAAGATCCGACACATCGGGAGAGATGGCCCGAGAGCCAGTCAAAAAACAATGACCGCGGGACTCACGAGAACTGGCGGACGGACGGAGAGTCATGAAACGACCATTGGTGGCCACCGGATGGATTTTGCTAACGACGATCGTCCTCGTGTTCGCCCTCGTTCCGCTGGACCCGTTTCTCTCCCAAAAGGCGCAGGGCCTGCCGGCCAGCATCGTCGCCTTCAACCAAAAGATCACCGACTTCGGCCGCTTCGGCTGGATGATCTATCTTTCCGCCACCGCCCTGGCCGTCGCCTTCGTCGTGCAGCGCGCGGCAAAGCAGGAGCCGCTTCAGCGCAGGGCAAGCACCGCCAGCGATCTTGCGGCCTATTTTCTCCTGACGATCGGCACGGCCAGCGTGCTGGTGCACACGCTGAAAATTATCGTCGGCCGGGCCCGGCCGGAGCTCTTCACCGAGCTCGGCGCCTATAGTCTGACGCCATTTGCCAACACCAATCTCTACGAGAGTTTTCCCTCCGGCCATTCGACCGCCGCCGGCGCCTTCTTCGGCGTCTTCGCCATGCTGCTGCCGAAGCTGAGGCCGCTGTTTCTGATCCTGGCGCTGATGATTGGCGTCTCCCGCGTCATCGTCGGCGCGCATTATCCAAGCGACGTCGCTGCCGGGCTGCTGCTCGGCCTTTGGACATCGGTGATGATGGCATTTCTCTTCGCCAGATATGGTCGGCTGTTCCATCTCGGCCCGGGCGGCTGGCCGTTGCTGGGACGCAGCGACCAGGCCAAATAAAAAGCCGGCGCGGAAGACCGCGCCGGAGTCAGGAGAGCCGTGATAGCTCGGGGAAGATCCGGGCAATTCCGGACGAAACGGTTTCCGCCCGGAATTGCGTGATTTCAGCGTCTAGTCCATCGCGTGGATGTCGCGATCCTTCGTTTCCGGCAGGAACAGCAGACCGATCACCAGCGTGATGCCTGCGAACACGATCGGGTACCAGAGGCCGTAGTAGATATCGCCCTGGGCCGCGCTCATCGCGAAGGCCGTTGCCGGCAGCAGGCCGCCGAACCAGCCATTGCCGATGTGGTAAGGCAGCGACATGCCGGTGTAGCGGATGCGGGTGGGGAAGAGTTCGACCAGCAGCGCGGCGATCGGGCCGTAGACCATCGTCACGTAGATGACGAGCACGGTCAGAACGGCGATGATCATAGTCCAGTTGACGTTGGCGGGATCCGCCACCATCGCGAAGGTGCCGCCGCCGGCGATCGTGTAGACGGCCATCTCGGTGGCAGCGCCGACTTCATCCTTGGTCAACAGCTTGTCAGCGATCAGCTTCTCGGCCGGAACCATGGTCTTTTCGCCGCCGCGGACGGCAGCCGCATCGAGCGACAGCTCCGGATTGGCGGCAACGAAGGCGTCAAGCTTGGATTCCGGAACCTTCGCCGCACCACGAACCAGCGGGTAGCCGGCATCGTGAAGCGCCATGTTGACCTGCTTTTCGAAGGCACCGTTGGCAGCCTTGGCGCCATCACCGGCGGCGGCCGCATCGTAGCTGTTGATCGTGGTTTCGCCGACCTTGACCGTTGCGGCCGTACCGGCGGCTGCGGTCGTAACGACGTCATAAGGCACCGAGTTCTTGGTCAGGAACGCCGTTGCGATGTCACACGAGGTGGTGAATTTCGCCGTACCGGTCGGGTTGAACTGGAACTTGCAGTCGCCCGGTGCCGCAGTCACGGTCGCGCGGACCGTTGCCTGGGCCTGTGCGAGCGCCGGGTTGCCGGCCCAGGTCATCGCCTTGAACAGCGGGAAGTAGGTAAGCATGGCAAGCAGCAGACCGGCCATGATGATCGGCTTGCGACCGATCTTGTCGGAGAGCCAGCCGAAGAACACGAAGAAGCCGGTGCCGATCAGCAGCGAGGCGGCGACCATCAAGTTGGCCGACTGGCCGTCCACCTTGAGCACGCCTGTCAGGAAGAACAGGGCGTAGAACTGACCGGAGTACCAGACGACCGCCTGACCGACGACAGCGCCGAACAGTGCCAGAAGCGCGATCTTGGCGTTCTTCCACTGACCGAAGGCTTCCGACAGCGGTGCCTTGGAGCCCTTGCCCTCTTCCTTCATCTTCTTGAAGGCGGGCGATTCGTTCATCTTCAGGCGGATCCAGACGGAGATACCGAGCAGCACGCAGGACAGAAGGAAGGGAATGCGCCAACCCCAGGCGGCGAAGGCTTCCTTGCCGACGACAAACTGCACGAGCAGGATCACCACCAGCGACAGGAACAGGCCGAGCGTCGCCGTGGTCTGGATCCAGGAGGTGAAGTAGCCGCGGCGCCCATGCGGCGCATGTTCGGCCACATAGGTGGCGGCACCGCCATATTCACCGCCGAGCGCCAGTCCCTGCAGCATGCGCAGGGCGATGAGCAGGATCGGCGCAGCGATACCGATCGAAGCAGCGCCGGGCAGGATGCCGACCAGGAAGGTCGACAGGCCCATGATCAGGATCGTCACGAGGAAGGTGTACTTGCGGCCGACGAGATCGCCGAGGCGACCGAAAACCAGGGCGCCGAACGGACGAACCAGAAAGCCGGCTGCGAATGCCAGAAGCGCGAAGATGTTTCGCGTCGTTTCCGGATAGGAACTGAAGAAGGTCGCGCCGATATAGACGGCGAGTGAGCCGTAGAGGTAGAAATCGTACCATTCGAACACGGTACCAAGCGACGAGGCGAAGATGACCTTCTTCTCCTCGCCGGTCATCGGACGCGTTTTTGCGTCCTCCGCTGTCGCGACATTTGCCATTTTGCTTATCCTCCACTCCAAAACAGCTTGTTGGAGCGCCCATTGGCTGGCCCGGCATTCCTCCCAAGAATCGCCGGGCGTGGTGCGCCTGATCTGAAGGATGTCAGAAAAGCGCCGTCGTAGGCAGAGATGCTTTCGGCTTATGACTTTCGTCTAATGCGGCGATCGACCGCGGAGGGCCCGGCAAGGGCGCCGCAGCGTCGCCATGTCTTGACTCTTCCCCAAAACCGCGTAAGAGCAGCGTCGAACGAGGAAATCATCACCATGCGACCGATCGGTCCAGCCATCGCTGCTTTGATCCTGCCGGCTCTTGCCGCGGGGCAGGCTGTCGATTTTTCGTTCGCTTGCAAAACAACGGCCAAAACGACGACGAAAACCGTCTGACGTCTCTGGCCCTCCGCTCTCTCCCCGGTAAGGCCGGGGACCGGAACCTTCGCGGCAACGCGCGCGGTTCCCCCTCCACCCGATGAGGAGAGACAGAAAGAGAGCTTAGATCATGGGTTTCAAGATTGCAGTCGCAGGCGCCACCGGCAATGTCGGCCGGGAGATGCTGAACATCCTTTCCGAACGCGGCTTTCCCGCGGATGAAGTGGTCGCCCTCGCTTCCGCCCGCTCCCAGGGCACGGAAGTTTCCTTCGGCGACAAGACCCTCAAGGTCAAGAACCTCGAAAACTACGATTTCTCCGATACCGATATCTGCCTGATGTCGGCCGGCGGCGCGGTTTCGCTTAAGTATTCGCCGAAGATCGGCCAGCAGGGCTGCGTCGTCATCGACAATTCTTCGGCCTGGCGCTACGACGCCGAAGTGCCGCTGATCGTGCCTGAAGTAAACCCGGATGCGGTCTCGCTCTTCACCAAGAAGAACATCATCGCCAACCCGAATTGCTCGACCGCCCAGCTCGTCGTTGCGCTGAAGCCGTTGCACGACCACGCCAAGATCAAGCGCGTCGTCGTCTCGACCTACCAGTCGGTATCCGGTGCCGGCAAGGAGGGCATGGACGAGCTCTTCAACCAGACCCGCGCGGTCTTCGTTGCCGACCCGATCGAATCGAAGAAGTTCACCAAGCGCATCGCCTTCAACGTCATCCCGCACATCGACGTGTTCATGGAAGACGGCTACACGAAGGAAGAGTGGAAGGTCTTGGCTGAAACCAAGAAGATGCTCGATCCGAAGATCAAGGTGACCTGCACCGCCGTGCGCGTTCCCGTGTTCATCGGCCATTCGGAATCGGTCAACATCGAATTCGAAAACGAGATCACCGCCGATGAAGCACGTGACATCCTGCGCGAGGCACCGGGCTGCCTGGTCGTCGACAAGCACGAAAACGGCGGCTACGTCACGCCGTACGAATGCGCCGGCGAAGACGCGACCTATATCTCGCGCATCCGCGAAGACGCCACGGTCGAAAACGGCCTCAACCTGTGGGTCGTCTCCGACAACCTGCGCAAGGGCGCCGCGCTGAACGCGATCCAGATCGCCGAGCTCCTGGTCAACCGTGGCCTTATCAAGCCGCGCAAGCAGGCGGCCTGAAAGAGGCAGTAGAGCAGTTCGCTCCCGCCGAGCCCATCCGGGCTTGGCGGGTTTCCTGTTTCACGGGCCATGGGCGGTGTCGCCCCGGAATCACGTGAAACCACGATAAAGTTACCCGCCACTCCCGGTAGGTGACACCGCCGGCGAAGGCTGGCATTTTTTGAAAGCAACGAGATTCGGGCTATGACGGGGTATTTCATGCACAGGGCAAAGTGCGTAGCAGTGGGGCTTGCTGCCCTGATTTCGACCGCAATTTTTCCGGCTATGGCATCTGCTGCCCAATGCGGCAATGACGGCAGCGGCTTTGCCGCCTGGGTGCAGAACTTCAAGCAGGAAGCCTCCGGCAACGGGATCAGCCCTGCAGTCCTCGATCGCGCCCTGTCGAGCGTCTCCTACAACAAGGCGACGATCCGCGCCGACCGCGGCCAGAAGAGCTTCAAGCTGTCGCTTGACCAGTTCATGCAGAAGCGCGGTGGCCAGGCGATCATTTCCCGCGGCAAGAAGATGAAGCAGCAGAACGCCGCGCTGTTCACCAGCATCGAGCAGCGTTTCGGCGTGCCGGCCGGGCCGTTGATCGCCATCTGGGGCATGGAGACCGGCTTTGGCGGCTTCATGGGCAAGGAGCATACGCTCTCGGCCGTGTCGACACTTGCCTATGACTGCCGCCGCTCGGATTACTTCACCGACCAGCTCTATGCGGCGCTGCAACTCGTGCAGCGGGGCGATCTGAGCCCGGATGCGCACGGTGCTGCCCACGGCGAGATCGGCCAGACCCAGTTCCTGCCGGCCAACGTCTTGAAGTACGGCGTCGATGGCGATGGCAATGGCCACATCGACATGGTGCGTTCCAAGGCCGACGCGCTGGCTTCGACCGCCAACTTCCTGCGCGGCCACGGCTGGCAGCCGGGTGCGGGCTATCAGCCCGGCCAGGCGAACTTCGCTGCGATCCAGGGCTGGAACGCGGCAAGCGTCTACCAGCAGGCAATCGCCATCATCGGCGCGGAGATCGACGGCCTCTGATCTTTCGGATGTCCGACCTTTTCTGAGAAAGTCTCAAGCCCGGTTCGAATGGACCGGGCTTTTTGCTGGCTACATGCCCGGACGGGAGAAGTCGCCGGTCGCCGGGTCCATCACCCAGAGTTCGCCGGTCGAGATGTCGAACCAGGCGCCATGCAGATGCAGCTTGCCCTTGGCCTCAAGAATCTGAACGCAGGGAAAGGTGCGCAGGTTTGCAAGCGAGTTGCGGATCGAGACCCGCTCGAGCGCACGCTGGCGCTCCGCCTGGGTCATGATGTCGTTGCTCTGGATCTGCTCGGCTGCCGGCTTCAGGAGGTGCATCCAGCGACCGATGAAATCACCGGGCGACAAGGGCTCGGCATCCGGATCGAGTGCCGCCTTGATGCCGCCACAGCGGCCATGCCCCATCACGACGATATCGCTGACGCGCAGCGACTGCACGGCGAACTCCAGGGCGGCCGACGTCGAGTGATAATGACCGTCGGGTTCATAGGGCGGCATCAGATTGGCAACGTTGCGTACGACGAAGAGTTCGCCCGGGCCGCTGTCGAAGATCGTTTCCGGCGCCGCACGCGAATCGCAACAGGCGACGACCATTGTCTTCGGCTTCTGGCCGGTTTCCGCGAGCGCCTTGTAGCGTTTCTGCTGTTCGTTGAAGCGGCCATTCATGAAGTTGCGGTAGCCGTTCAGAAGGTGATCCGGAAAACGCTGCTGCTGCTTGTCCATCGGTTTCTCCGCTGCTGCTTCGAGCCAGACGCGGGCCTTCGCCCGCATCACGCTCCAAGTCATGAAAATCATCATGATCTAAAGTTCAACCCACGATGTCTTCCAGGCATCGTCGATGAACAGCTTCTTCTATTTTCGCCGTATCTGATTCGGATGCACCAGACGGCGCATCTGCACCATCGCCATCGGCGTCGAAAGGCTCGAGGCATCCTGCTCGATCGTCAGTTCATCGGCACCGCGCTTGACGCTGCGCGCGATGATCTCGAACACGCTCGCCGTCGCCATCTGCAATGCGCGCTCTTCCGACAGTCCTTCGAGAAGTCGCGCAAGGAACACGGCAGTCAGCAAGTCGCCTGTGCCATTCGGCGGATTCTCGACCAGCCGATGCTCGGCGAGCAGCGCATGATTGCCCGAAAGGAAGAGGTTACCCGTGCCGCCGCTCATCATCGGCACTGCCGAGGTCACCAGCACGCGGGCCGGGCCGAGGCCGAGAGCAGCATCGAGGATTGCCGTATTCGTTTCCAGCGTGGCGCCGGAGAGCCAGGCAAGCTCGAAGCGGTTCGGCGTCGCCAGATTGGCAAGCGGCAGCAGCCGGTCACGAATAGCCGTCGCGGTCGCCTCCGGAACATAGAGCCCGCCGGCATCGCCGATGACGGGATCGCAGGCATAGATGAGCTTGGGATTGCGCTCCCTCAGGGCTGCCACCAGGCGCGCGACACCTTCGGCCTGATCGGTCGAGCCGAGATAGCCCGAAAGCACGGCGCGCACCTCGCCCACCCAGGGCGCGGCAATGAGATCGTCGATCACCGACTGGAAATCCGCATCCGGAATGGTGACCCGCGTCGAGCGCCCATGCCCGGGATGCCAGGGAAGGATGACCGTCGGCAGTGCCCAGACCGGATTCCCCAGCGTCTCCAACGCGAAGACTGCGGCCCGGTTGCCGACCTTGCCACGCACGACATGGCTCGAGATGACGATGACGGCGCCGGGCAGGGAGGGCATTTCGGGCATCGACGAGTCCAATCCTTCAGTCTAGAAACTCTGATCACCCGACTGTCACCGCCCTGTCAACAGCCGATGGCAGATAGGTTCCGCAGAAGCCGCTGGCGTTTTCGTGCTTTTTCATCGATTTTCGAGCAATTTTCGCGAAATTGCCTTCGATTTAAATGGATTTAAGCTGTTTTCACGTGAAATTCTCCGATTTTGGGCTCGATTTTGCCGAAATCGGCGTAAAAAGCGGTCGCCATTAGCCATGGTTCTGATAGGGTTTGGCCTATCATGAGTGGGAGAGACTTCATGGGCGTGAAATACAATCCGAAGCGGGACAGACACATCGACGCAGCAAAGGCGGCCGCCATCAAACTGGGCGTCGACGGGCTGGCGCCGGAAATCCTCTTCGGTGGGGCCAGCAACGACGACCTCGATCTCTATTCGGCGGACATGCTGGCGCTGATTGCAGCCCATGCGCACCGTGAACTCGCCCGCTGGGACGGCGGCAAGCCACAGGTTTCGGTCGAGAACGTCGCCGGCGTCGCACCTGGCGGCACCGAGGTTTCAATCATCGCGATCACCGAACGCAACATGCCGTTCCTCTATGATTCGATCATGGGAGAGATCACCAGCACGCACCGCGACATTCACCTCGCCATCCACCCCATTCTGGTTCAGGAACCGGGCAAGCCGGCGAAGCTCTTCGATCCGGAAGAGGCAAGCGATCCGGCGCATCGCGTCAGCCACATTCAGATCCATCTGACCAAGCTCGCGCCCGTCGAGGCCGAACACCTCAGCAACCGCATTCGCGACGTGCTGGAGCAGGTGCATCAGACCGTGCACGACTGGCCGGCGATGACGGCGCTGCTCGACCAGGCCATGCAGGAGCTCGAGGCCTACAATGCGTCGCGCAAGAAGAGCGACCGCGACGAGGCGCTCGCCTTCCTTCGCTGGCTGCGCGACAACAACTTCACCTTCCTCGGCATGCGCGAGTACACCTATTCGGGCAAGGGCGAGAAGGCAGCCGTCGAACGCGGCAAGGGCAGGGGCCTCGGCATTCTTTCCAACCCGGACGTACGCGTCCTGCGCCAGGGCAAGGACGCGGTGCTGACCACGCCGGAAATCCTCGCCTTCCTTGACGGCCCGGATTTCCTGATTGTCACCAAGGCCAACGTCAAGTCGGTCGTGCATCGCCGCGCCTATATGGACTATGTCGGCGTCAAGCGTTTCGATGCCGACGGCAATGTCACCGGGGAACTGCGCATCGTCGGCCTGTTCACCTCCACGGCCTACACCCGCCAGGCATCCGAGATCCCGCTGCTGCGCCACAAGATCGAGAAGATCGTCGATCACTTCGGCTACGACCCGCAGAGCCATTCCGGCAAGATGCTGGCGAACACGCTGGAATCCTACCCGCGTGACGACCTGTTCCAGATCGACGTCGGCCTGCTTGCCGCCTTCTGCGAGCAGATCAACGAACTCGGCGACCGGCCGCGCATCCGCGTGCTGCCGCGCATCGACCATTTCGACCGTTTCGTCTCTGTCATCGTCTTCGTGCCGCGCGAACAGTATGATTCGGACGTTCGCGAGAAGATCGGCGACTACCTGAAGACGGTCTATGACGGCCGCGTCTCGGCTTATTACCCGGCCTTCCCGGAAGGCGGCCTGGCCCGCGTCCACTTCATCATCGGCCGTTCCGCCGGCAAGACCCCGCGCATTCCGCAGGCCAAGCTCGAGGAAGCCGTTCGCGAAATCGTGACGCGCTGGATCGACCGGTTCGATCTGCTCGCGCGCAAGGACGGCATCGGACTCAACGTCGACGAGGCCTATCAGTCGTTCTTCACGCCGGCGGAAGCCTATGCGGACCTCGCGGATATCGCCGCCTGCAAGACGGAAGACCCGATCCGGATCTCCTTCTATCACTACCCGCGCGCCGTCACGCGCGCTGATACGGCGGAGCTGAAGATCTTCCATGCCGGCGAGCCCGTATCGCTGTCGCGCCGCGTGCCGCTGCTCGAAAACCTCGGCTTCCGGGTGATCAGCGAGCAGACCTACGACATCGGCGTCGAGGCTCATGGCGAAGACGAGCGCAAGGTCGTGCTGCACGACATGGAGCTGATCCACCGCGACGGGCACACGCTGAACCTCGACAAGACGGGCCCGGCCCTGGAAGAGGCCTTCCTCGCCGCCTGGAACGGCACGATCGAGGACGACAACTTCAACCGGCTGATTCTGCTTGCTGGCCTCAATGCCCGCGAAGTCACGGTGCTTCGCGCCTATGCCCGCTATCTGCGCCAGGCCGGCATCACCTATTCGCAGGGCTATATCGCCGACACGCTGAACAAGTATCCGGCGATCGCAGCCGATATCTTCAAGCTGTTCGTGACCCGCATGGATCCGAAGCTCGAGGAAAAGCCGCGTGCCAAGAAGTGCAGCGCCCTGCTTTCCGCGATCGAAGACGCGCTGTCAGCCGTTCCGAGCCTCGACGAAGACCGCATCCTGCGCCGCTACGTCAACGCGATCGAAGCGACGCTGCGGACCAACTACTTCCAGCATGACGCAGAGGGCAAGCCGCGCGCGGTTCTCGCCTTCAAGCTCGATCCGAAGCAGCTCGACGGCCTGCCGGAACCGCGCCCGTTCCGCGAAATCTTCGTCTACGGCACCGAGGTCGAGGGCGTGCATCTGCGCTTCGGCAAGGTCGCCCGTGGCGGCCTGCGCTGGTCGGACCGCGCTCAGGACTACCGCACGGAAGTGCTTGGCCTCGTCAAGGCGCAGCAGGTCAAGAACGCCGTCATCGTGCCGGTTGGCGCCAAGGGCGGCTTCTATCCGAAGCAGCTCCCGGTCGGCGGCACCCGTGACGAGGTCTTCAAGGCCGGTACCGAAGCCTACAAGACCTACATCCGCACCCTGCTTTCGGTGACCGACAACATCGTCGGCCAGGATATCGTGCCGCCGGCCGATACGCTGCGCCGCGACGGCGACGACCCCTATTTCGTCGTTGCCGCCGACAAGGGCACCGCGACCTTCTCCGACACCGCCAACGGCCTTGCGCAGGAAGCGGGCTTCTGGCTCGATGACGCCTTCGCTTCCGGCGGTTCCGCCGGCTACGACCACAAGAAGATGGGCATCACCGCCCGCGGCGCCTGGGAGACCGTCAAGCGGCACTTCCGCGAGATGGACATCGACATCCAGACGACGCCCTTCACCGTCGCCGGTGTCGGTGACATGTCGGGCGACGTCTTCGGCAACGGCATGCTGCTCTCGGAGAAGATCCGCCTGATCGCGGCCTTCGACCACCGCGACATCTTCATCGATCCGAATCCGGATATCGAAGCCTCCTTTGCCGAGCGCAAACGCATGTTCGCCCTGCCGCGTTCGAGCTGGCAGGACTATGACCGCAAGACGCTTTCCGAGGGCGCGATGATCATCTCGCGTGCCGAGAAATCGGTGACGCTGACGCCGCAGGCGATGGCGGCCATCGGCCTCGACAAGCAGAAGGCCACCCCCTTCGAGATCATGAACGCGATCCTGAAGAGCCAGGTCGACCTGCTCTGGTTCGGCGGCATCGGCACCTATGTGCGCGGCAGCAACGAAACGGATGCGGAAGTCGGCGACCGTGCCAACGATGCCATCCGCGTCACGGCCGAAGAGGTCCGCGCCCGCGTCATCGGCGAGGGCGCCAACCTCGGCGTCACCCAGAAGGGCCGCATCGGCTTCGGCCTCAATGGCGGCCGCTGCAATTCGGATGCCATCGACAACTCGGCGGGCGTCAACTCCTCGGACGTCGAGGTCAACATCAAGATCGCGCTTGCTTCCGCCATGCGCGACGGTCGCCTGACCCGTGCGAAGCGCAACACGCTGCTCGCCTCGATGACCGAGGAAGTGGGCCATCTGGTGCTGCGCAACAACTACGAGCAATCGCTGGCAATCTCGCTGACTGCGATGCAGGGCCTCGGCAACCGCACGACGCTTGGCCGGCTCATGACACGCCTCGAGGCCGACGGCCATCTCAACCGCAAGGTCGAGACACTGCCGACCGACCAGGCGATGACCGAGCGCTATCAGGCGGGCAAGCCTCTGACCCGCGCGGAAATCGGCGTGCTGCTGTCTTACTCCAAGCTCGTTCTCTTCGATGAGCTGATCGCGAGCGAACTGCCTGACGATCCGTACTTCACGGCGACGCTGGAGCGTTACTTCCCGGCGAAGATGCGCAAGGCCTATGCGGGCGACATCCGCGGGCATCGCCTGCGCCGCGAAATCATCGCGACGATCCTCGCCAATGAGGTGATCAACCGCGGCGGTCCCGCCTTCGTCTCGACCCTGACGGACGCCACCGGCTTCCTCTCGGCCGACGTCGTCAAGGCCGCAGTGCTGGCACTCGACGGCTTCGACCTGCCGCGCATCTATGACGAGATCGACGCGCTCGACAACAAGATCGGTGGCGGCCTGCAGAACATCCTCTACCAGGAAGTCGGCCGCATCTTCACGCTCGTCACCGAGCGGGCCTTGCGTACTCATGCAGCGACCGGCTCCGTCTCCGAGGCCGTATCGCGCCTGCGTGACGGCCTGCAGAAGCTGCGCGGCACGATGCGGACCGCGGTTTCCGGCGAGAGCGCCGAAGAAGCACGGCTGAAGACGGCGGCCTTCGTCGAAGGCGGCGTACCGGCCAAGCTCGCCGAGGAGATCTCGGAACTGGCGCTGATGACGCTCGTGCCGGAGATCATGCAGATTGCGGCTGAAACCGGCGAGACGCTGAGCCGCACGGCACAAGGCTACTTCGCCGTCACCGATACGCTTCGGATCAACCGGCTGCTGGCGGCCTCCGATCGCGTTCCGGCGACGGAGCAGTTCGAGGCCATGGCTCTGTCGCGGGCCGTGTCCGATATCGCCGCGGCCCGGCGGGAGATCACCGCAGCAGCGTTGCGCGAGCAGAAGAAGGAACGCAACCCGGTTGCTGCCTGGGAGGAGAGCGCACGTGTCCGTGTCGCCCAGGCGACCGGCCAGCTGCAGCTCCTGACCGAGAAGGGCGAAACGACGCTCGCCAAGATCACGGTTGCTGCAGGCCTCCTCAACGACCTGGCGCGCGGACGGGCGAAGTGAGACGGTTCGCCCCGTCTTGATCGGCGCGGATCGGATTGAACCGGTCCGCCTGAACAGGAGGAACGGGGGCGCGGGCAGTTTTTTCGCCCGGATCCTGCTCTGGACCTTTTGGAATCGGTCCGATTGAAGATAGGCTGCGCCGCGCGTTCCAGGGACGCGCGGCGCAGTCGTTTCGGGAGGGGACCTTGCAGATTTTGGCCGAGAGGACTGAAGAACAGCCGCGGACATCGCGCGCAGGCATCGCCGGCTGGATGCTGTTCGACTGGGCGGCGCAACCCTTCTTCACCGTCGTCACCACCTTCATCTTCGGCCCCTACTTCGTCTCCCGATTGACCGAGGATCACGCCGTCGGCCAGGCGATGTGGGGCTATACACTGACCGTTTCCGGCATCATCATCGCGGTCCTTTCGCCAGTGCTGGGTGCCATCGCGGACGCGACCGGCCCGCGAAAGCCCTGGATCGCCTTCTTCGCCGTCATCAAGATCATATCGCTGGCTATGCTCTGGTTTGCGGCCCCGGGCTCGCCGATCCTCTTCCCGGCGATCTTCATGGTGCTCGCGACGGTCGCCGCCGAATTCTCGATCGTCTTCAATGATTCGATGATGACCCGGCTGGTCGACGAGAAGAATGTCGGCCGCATCTCCAACATCGCCTGGGGTCTCGGCTATCTCGGCGGCATGATCGTGCTGATCGCCGTCGTCGCACTGCTTGCCGGCAACCCCGAAACCGGCAAGACGGCAGCCGGCATCGATCCGTTGTTCGGGCTGGATCCGGCAACGGGCGAGGACGCGCGCATCACCGGACCGATTTCAGCGCTTTGGTATTTCGTCTTCATCCTGCCGATGTTCCTGTTTACGCCCGATGCGACCAAGGCGACCATGTCGCTCGGCAAGGCGACCGTGACCGGCCTCAGAGAGCTCAAGGGCACGCTCGGCGAACTCAGGGAAAGAGCCGGCATTCTGCGCTTCCTGATCGCGCGCATGATCTTCCAGGACGGCGTCAACGGCCTTCTGGCACTCGGCGGCACCTTCGCGGCGGCCATGTTCGGCTGGCGGACACTGGAACTCGGCATCTACGGCATCATTCTCAACGTCGTCGCCATCGGCGGCTGCCTCTACGCAAGTAGGCTCGACGCCCGGCTCGGTTCCAAGGCCATCGTCACCGCCAGCCTCATCTGCCTCATCATTGCAACGATAGGCATCGTCTCGACCGGCCCCGGCTTTACCGCCTTTGGCTTGATACCGCTATCGACCGACGACTCCGGTGCGCTCTTCGGCACTGCCGCCGAGAAAGCCTATATCCTCTACGGACTGCTGGTCGGCATCGCCTTCGGTCCCGTGCAGGCCTCCTCACGCTCCTATCTCGCCCGCAGCGTCAGCCCGGACGAGGCAGGCCGCTACTTCGGCCTCTATGCGCTCTCCGGCCGCGCCACCTCATTCCTCGCCCCTGCGGCGGTTGCCACGATCACACTTGCCACCGACTCGGCCCGCACCGGCATGATGGCGCTCATCGCCTTCCTTGTGGTCGGTTTCCTGATCCTGCTGCGCACGCCGTATCCAGCCGACACCAGACACAAGAAAGCCGCCGAGTCCTGGGGACGCGACGGCCTCTGACTGTTGATTGTACAGGCAACTCCGGGACAAGCATCAAACGCCGATCCCGGCGTCGTCTCAGTGACGGAAGTGGCGCATGCCGGTGAAGACCATGGCAACGCCATGTTCGTCGGCGGCGGCAATCACCTCTTCGTCGCGCATCGAACCACCCGGCTGGATGACGGCGGTCGCACCCGCGGCGATTGCCGAAAGCAGACCGTCGGCAAACGGCAGGAAGGCTTCGGACGCGACCGCGGAGCCCTTGGTGAGCGGCGTTGCCAGGCCCAGGGCCTTGGCCGCTTCCTCGGCCTTGATTGCCGCGATGCGCGCGGAATCGACGCGGCTCATCTGGCCGGCGCCGATGCCGGCGGTCTGGCCATCCTTCGCATAGACGATCGCGTTCGACTTGACGTGCTTCGCCACCTTGAAGGCGAACTTCATGTCCTCGAGTTCCTGGGCGGTCGGCGCACGCTTGGTCACGACCTTGAGCTCGAGATCTTCGACCATGCCGTTGTCACGCGTCTGCACCAGCAGGCCGCCCGAGACAGTTTTGGCCGCAAGGCCCGGGATGCGCGGGTCCGGCAGGCCGCCGGTCGAAAGCAGCCGCAGGTTCGGCTTGCGGGCGATCACGGCCTTGGCCGCCTCACTGACGGACGGAGCGATGATCACTTCGGTGAACAGCTTGACGATTTCTTCCGCCGTTTCCGCATCGAGTTCCTGGTTGAGCGCGATGATGCCGCCGAAAGCCGAGGTGGAATCGCAGGCAAGCGCCCGGCGATAGGCTTCGGCAAGCGTCGGCGCGGTGGCGACGCCGCACGGATTGGCATGCTTGATGATGGCGCAGGCCGGCGCCTTCTCCGGCAGGAATTCGCCGACGAGTTCGAAGGCGGCATCCGTATCGTTGATGTTGTTGTAGGAAAGCTGCTTGCCCTGCAGCAGCGTCGCGGTGGCGACGCCCGGGCGGTTCTCACCGGTAAGATAAAAGCCCGCCTTCTGGTGCGGGTTCTCGCCGTAACGCATTTCTTCCTTGAGCACGCCACCGATGACCCGGTGGCGCGGCATCGGCGTATCGAGCGCCTCGGCAAACCAGTTGGAGATGGCTGCATCATAAGCCGCGGTCCGGGCATAGGCCTTGGCTGCCATCTTCTGACGGAACGCATAGGTCGTCTTGCCGCCAGCAAGCTCGTCCAGCAGCACCGGATAATCGGCCGGATCCGTGACGATCGTCACATAGGCATGGTTCTTGGCCGAGGCGCGGATCATCGCCGGGCCGCCGATGTCGATGTTCTCGACGGTCGTCGGGTAGTCGCCGCCCTTGGCCCGGACTTCTTCGAAGGGATAGAGGTTGATGATCGCGAGATCGATCGCGGTAATGCCGTGCGTCGACATGGCAGCGACGTGGTCGGCATCGTCGCGGATCGCCAGCAAGCCGCCATGCACGCCCGGATGCAGCGTCTTCACGCGGCCATCCATGACTTCAGGAAAGCCGGTCAGTTCGGAAACATCGCTCACCGGCAGGCCGGCCTCCGAAAGTGCTTTGTGCGTGCCGCCGGTCGATACGAGCCGGATCCCCTTCTCGTGAAGGGAACGCGCCAGATCGACGACGCCGGTCTTGTCGGAGACGGAGAGGAGGGCGGTGCGAACCGTGACCTCGTTCGGGGCGGGGATTTTCTTGGAGGCGACAGCCATCAACCATGCTCCTTTGGCGGCGCCGGACGCCCGGGAGGATGCTCCGGCGGTTGGGATGGCTGCCCGTTAGCATAGCTTGCCGGTCGAAGAAACCTCCACGAGACGGCAGCGCTAAAATAAGCACCTCAGTTCGCGCGCGAGAAGGTCCACTGGATCTCCGGCTGGCGGGCGACGGCGAAAGTTACGGTCAGTTGCGATGATGCGCGGATGCCGGAAGGATCGGCAAAGAAGATATCCTCTTCGACCGCAAGCTCTCCGTCCTGGCAGGCAAAGAGCCAGATCTCGCCATCCGGCGCGGTCAGAAAGATCTCGCGCGCATTGTTCTGGCGGATGCCGACCGCCGGATGAATATGGAAGCGAGCGACCGCGGTGGCCGTATCGCCTTCGTCCGGATCACTGCCGTCGGCACGCGACAGCCGGTCGCGACCGCGGATCATGCGGCCGCCGTTCAGGACGCCGATGTCACGCTCGTGCACCAGGCCGAAGGCGGCAAGATAACCGTCATGACTTGCCGTCACCGACTCCAGCCTACCCGGCTCGTCCTTACGCGCCACCGCGACCTTGGAAACGCCAGTCGTCATGATCGGCCCGAGAAAGCGCGACTGCGAGAAGCGTGACGACGACGTGTCGTTGACGGTCACCGTCGAATGCGCGGCGGTCGTGCGCGCCATCTGCCTGAAACGATCGCCGGCAAATTTCGGTGCGCCCGAATTGACGACGAAGCGCGTCTTGCCCGAGGACATCTCGAAGGACAGGCAGCCGGCATGGGCACTGCGCGAAAGATCGACGGACAGCGGCCGACCGGTATCCATGATGACGACCGTGTTCTCGATCGCCAGGCGCTCGTAATGCGCATGGGGCAGAGACCGGAACGGTTCGCCCGCCGTCTCGTCGTAACGCAGCACGGAGGCCAGTTCGTGCGCCAGGACCGAGGTTGCGCCGTTGAACAGCGCGAGTTCCCCGCCCTGATGCCGGAAGAAGCGCAGGGCCGGATACATCCGGTCGATGCAGGGGATCAGCCGCGACGGCACGTCATGACCGAGATTGACGTAGGTCTGCCGGAGCGGCAGCAGATCGAGCAGCAGTTCGAGCCCGGCCCGCGGGCTGCGCGAGCAATGGCTGCCATCCGGCAGGATCTGGCGGTCGAGTTCGAGGTCGAGATGGCGCGAGGCTTTGCGAATGGCGCTCGGCGAAGCCGGCATCGCAACCGACGCCATCGCAAGTGCAAGCCGCACCCGAAGCCGCGCCTCGCCGTCGCGCACCGTATCGGCGATATGGCGAAGATAACGCACCTGAAGCGCGAGGCTCTTCAGGAAACGGCGATAGAAACCGTGTTCCGCGTTGCGCAGAACCACAGGCGAATGGGAAAGCCAGGCAATGATGCGCTGGGCGATGATGTCCGGATCCCAGGCAATGCCGCCGAGATCGCGGCCATGGGTGGCGATCCAGTCGTCGACGATCTGGCGTAAGCGCACGTAGCCGGCGTCCTCGCGGATCGCACGCAGATGTCTCAGCCAGCCAAAGGAGTGGAGACGCGCCGCAAATTCGCGCGACGGAAGATCGATCTCGAACGGCGAGTCGCCTTCCGTATCGAGAACGCGGCCGGCAAGCGGGAAACGCCCGGCGAGGATTTCCTCGGCGACAAAGGGATCGACGGCCCGGAGGTCGGTCGGCGCGACGATCAGGCGGTTCGGCGTCGAGCCGGTGAAACGCAGGGTGGAGACGCGACCGATCGATAGCCGGCGCGACACGCGGCGCCAGCCTTCACGCACATACAGGTAAGAAAGCCTCCGCCTGCCGGAAAACAACCTCAACGCCGCCGGTTTCCTCATTTCTGGCACGACCGCTCAAACACCTGAACGGGCGATGGTCTCGCGCCAGCCGCCGCATGGTGCCAGAGAGACCGTTAAACTTTTATCAATCTTGCCATCTTTGATAGGCCTCCGGCGCGAAAGCGTCAAATGACACGGCAAAACAGGGCCTTGAGCCCCGTCCTGACCGGCCTGACGGCGAGCCGGCGGTGTTATTTGCGGCGAATCACTGCCGCGTAGAAGCCATCGACGCCGCTGGCAAAGGGCGCATCGAGCGGCAGCATGGCCGGCGTGGTGCGCATCTCGCCGAGCGGCGTGATTGCATCCTCCAGCCCGGGCCAATCCGCAGCCGCGATCGCAACCCGCTCATAGGCAGCGCCGGAACCGACCACTCTCGCGACGACCTCTTCGCCTTCGAGCGGATCGAGGGAGCAATTGGAGAAGACGACAATGCCGCCGGGCTTGACCACGGTGAGCGCATGGCGAAGCAGCCGCTCCTGCAAGGCGGCGAGCTTGGCGATATCTTCCGGCCCCTTGGTCCACAGCACGTCGGGGTGACGGCGCGTCGTGCCGGTGGACGAACAGGGCGCGTCGAGCAAGGCCGCATCGAACAGCGTTTCCGGCTGGAAGTCGGCCATGTTGACTTCCTTCGTCTCCGCCTCCAGGCCGAGCCGCTTCAGATTGCCCTTCAGCCGGCGCAAGCGGCTGCCGGACTGATCAAGCGCCGTCACTTCAGCCCCGGCGAGGATGAGCTGGGCGGTCTTGCCGCCCGGTGCGGCACAGAGATCGACGACCCGCTTGCCGCCGAGGTCGCCGAACAGTCGCGCCGGTATCGACGCGGCAGCGTCCTGAACCCACCAGGCGCCCTCTTCGAATCCGGCTAAGGAAGGAATGGCGCCGGAAAATGCGCCGAGACGAACCGAGCCCGTCGGCAAGACGGTGCCACCGAGACGTTCGGCCCAGCTTGCCGGTTCCGATTTGACCGAGAGGTCGATTGCCGCCGGTGTGAGCTGCGCTTCGGCGATCTGCTGGGCTGGTCCAGCGCCATAGCGGGCGACCAGTCGCTCGAAGAACCACTCCGGCATCGCCGGCACATCCCGCATGCTCTCGAGAATGGCATCCTTCTCACGTGACAGGCGCCGAAGAACCGCATTCACGAGATTGGCGAAACGCCGATTGCGCGGATCCGCCTGCGCCTGCTCGACGGCGAGGTCGACGGCGGAATGGTCAGGCACATCGAGATAGAGGATCTGCGCGGCCGCCACGGCAAGCACGTGCTCGAGCGCGCGTGCGCCCTCCGGCAAAGGCGTCTGCAGCAGCGAATTGATGGCGGCCTGGATGCGTGGCAGATGGCGAAGGGCGGAGTTCAGGATTGCCCGAACCAGAGCGCGGTCGGCCTCGTTGAGCTCGCGGTAGGCCGGATTGCCGTGCTCGCTGTCGAGCATGCCGTCCAGCGACGTTTTGCGGTCGATGACCGCGGCCAGAATTTTCGCGGCGGCCTGGCGTGCTCTGAGACCCGGTTTTTCCGGACCGCGCGGCGCGGCGGGCGTCTTCGATTTCGCCGCGGCGCCGTTTCGGTGTGATCGTTTCGGACGAGAATCGTTTTTGTTTTCTGCGGACATCAGGACCAGGGACCTTTGGGCGGTTCGGAACCACCGCGACCCCAACCGGTAGAGGGCACAGAGCGCGATTTGCGCACGGGATTATCAGCACGAACCGGCGGCGTCGAGACCGAAGACATTTCCTGGGCCATCTGCTGAAGAGCCGCAATCCGGTTTTCCGTGTTCGGATGGGTCGAGAACAGATTGTCCATGCGTTCGCCGGAGAGCGGATTGATGATGAACATATGCGCCGTCGCCGGATTGCGCTCGGCATCGTCATTGTGAATCTGATGGGCGGCGCCGGCGATCTTCTCCAGCGCGGAGGCCAGCGCCAGGGGCTTGCCGCAGATCTCGGCGCCGCGCCGGTCTGCCGAGTATTCACGGGTGCGGCTGATCGCCATCTGCACCAGCATCGCCGCCATCGGTGCCACGATCATGGCGACCAGCGTGCCGATGAAACCCAGCGGGTTATTGTTTTCGCGGTTGCCACTGAAGAAGAAGGCAAAGTTGCCGAGCATCGAGATCGCACCCGCAAGCGTCGCCGTCAGCGTCATCGTGAGGGTGTCACGGTTTTGGACATGCGCCAGTTCATGCGCCATCACGCCCGCGACTTCATCATAGCTCAGCGCATGCAGCAGGCCGGTCGAGGCGGCGACCGCGGCATTTTCCGGGTTACGGCCGGTGGCGAACGCATTCGGCTGCGGGCTGTCGATGACATAGACGCGCGGCATCGGCAGCCCGGCATTTCGGGCGAGGTCACGGACGATGCCGTAATATTCCGGTGCGCTGCGTTCATCGACTTCCTGGGCGCGATACATGCGCAGCACCATCTTGTCGGAGTTCCAGTAGGAGAAGAAGTTCATGCCTGCAGCGATGACAAAGGCGATCATCATGCCGCCACGTCCACCGATGACGAAGCCCACCGCCATGAACAGGGCGGTCATGACTGCAAGCAGCATGGCGGTGCGGACAAGGTTCATCAAAGTCTCCGGATCGTCGATGTTTCACGTGAATCAGGGTTCCCGTATTGGGAACGGCATCCTATATGATGGGTGCAAATCCCCCGTTCTTCAATATTGATGCTCGAATCCGGATACCGTTCAGATGCAGAACGACAATGATAATGCTCCCGATCGTCCGAGGCGACCACTGTCGCCTGCAGCCATGCGCGCGCTGAAGGAAGCCGAAGAGCGACGTCGGGTGGAGATCAAGAAGGAACTGCCGCCGGAAATCGGCGGACGCGGCGGTGAAGATCCTGCCCGCTACGGCGATTGGGAGATCAAGGGTCGGGCGATCGATTTCTGAATTTGGCTGCAAGCTGTCAGCCTTTGGCCGCGATCTGAATCCGGCTCACAAAGTCGCAGCGGGCGCAAAACGGTGCACGTCGCGACCCAGCACTTCTCTTGCGAAGCGTGTTTGTCTCGATCGAAACGGCCGCTGCCACCCCAACAGGATGGACAGCGGCCGGGAGCGTCAGGCCTTGTTCTGGCGGTTGGCGATCAGATCGTCGACGACTGCCGGATCGGCGAGCGTTGACGTATCGCCGAGCGCGCCGAAATCGTCTTCGGCGATCTTGCGCAGGATGCGCCGCATGATTTTGCCCGAGCGGGTCTTCGGCAGGCCGGGCGCAAACTGGATCTTGTCAGGCGTGGCGATCGGTCCAATCTCCGAACGAACATGCTTCACCAGAGCTGCGCGAAGATCATCATTGCCGGTCTCGCCGGCCATCAGCGAGACATAGCAGTAGATGCCCTGTCCCTTGATCGGATGCGGATAGCCGACGACGGCGGCTTCCGAGACCAAATGATGCGATACCAGCGCGGATTCGACTTCAGCCGTGCCGAGACGATGGCCGGAAACGTTCAAGACGTCGTCGACACGACCGGTGATCCAGTAATAGCCGTCCTCATCGCGACGGCAGCCATCACCGGTGAAATACTTGCCCTTGTAGGTGGCGAAGTAGGTCTGGCCGAAACGCGCGTGATCGCCATAGATCGTGCGCATCTGCCCCGGCCAGCTATCAATGATGCAGAGGTTGCCGTCGGCAGGGCCCTCGAGCACGTTGCCCTCATTGTCGACGAGTTGCGGCTGCACGCCGAAGAACGGCCGGGTGGCGGAACCGGGCTTGAGGTCGGTCGCGCCCGGCAGCGGCGTGATCAGAATGCCGCCGGTCTCCGTCTGCCACCAGGTATCGACGATCGGCGACTTCTGCTCGCCGACGACATTGTAATACCACTCCCAGGCTTCCGGGTTGATGGGCTCACCGACCGAACCGAGCAGGCGCAGCGACGAGCGCGACGAGCGCTTGACGAACTCGTCGCCAGCCCCCATCAGCGAGCGGATCGCCGTCGGTGCCGTGTAGAAGACATTGACCTTGTGCTTGTCGACCACTTCCCAGAAGCGTCCGGCGTCCGGGAAATTCGGAACACCTTCAAACATCACGGTCGTCGCCGCATTCGCGAGCGGACCATAGACGATATAGGAGTGGCCGGTGACCCAGCCGACGTCGGCCGTGCACCAGTAGATATCGCCATCACGGTAGTCGAAGACATATTCATGCGTCATCGATGCGTAGACGAGGTAACCGCCGGTCGTGTGCAGCACGCCCTTCGGCTTGCCGGTCGAGCCCGAGGTGTAGAGAATGAACAGCGGGTCTTCCGCCTTCATCTTCGCCGGCTCGCAATGCGGCTTCACGGTCGCGATTTCCTGGTGATACCAGAGGTCGCGGCCAGGTGCCCATGCGGTCTTGCCGCCGGTGCGGCGGACCACCAGCACCTTGTTGACGATGACATGCTGCTTGGCCGCGATATCGATCGCCGTGTCGGTGTTTTCCTTGAGCGGCACCGGCCTGCCGCCGCGCACGCCCTCATCGCAGGTGATGACGAAGGTGGATTCGCAGTCGACGATACGGCCGGCGAGCGCGTCCGGCGAGAAGCCGCCAAAGACGACGGAATGGATCGCACCGATGCGGGCGCAGGCGAGCATCGCATAGGCGGCTTCCGGGATCATCGGCATATAGATGGTGACGCGGTCGCCCTTCTTGACGCCGTGCTTCTTCAGCACATTGGCGAGGCGACAAACCTGCTCGTAGAGCTGGTTGTAGGTGATTTTCTTGTCGATATAGGGATTGTCGCCTTCCCAGATGATCGCGGTCTTCTCACCATGCGTCTTCAGGTGGCGGTCAATGCAGTTATAGGAGACGTTGGTCAGGCCGTCTTCGTACCACTTGATCGAAACCTTGCCCTTGAACGAGGTGTTCTTGACCTTGGTATAGGGCTTGAACCAATCGATCCGTTTGCCGTGTTTGCCCCAGAACTTCGCCGGGTCCGAAACGCTCTCCTCATACCACTTCAGGTAAGTGGCGTTGTCGAGCAGCGTCCGGCTCTTGGCAGACTTCAACACCGGATAGATCTTGGCGGACATTTTTTCCTCCCTGCGCATTTCGATGCCGGGCGACCCTCCCCGGGGCGCCCGCCTCGCGCACATTCATAGCAGGTCAAATCCCCGCCGCAATTAGACAAAAGGACATTTGGAACTGAAGAATTGCAATTTTGAGACAAGGACGGTATAGAGGCCCACATTTCCCGGAAATCAGTGGTAGACTCCACGGCCCGCGACACCGGCGCGGACGGACAAAAGGACTATATCCATGGCTCAGCAACTGCTTATGCCCAAGGCAACAGCCGTCTGGCTCGTTGACAATACCGCGCTGTCCTTCGACCAGATCGCGCAGTTTTGCAAGCTGCACCCGCTTGAAGTAAAGGCGATCGCCGATGGTGAATCCGCGCAGGGCATCAAGGGCCTCGACCCGATTGCCACCGGTCAGCTTTCGCGTGACGAGATCGCGCGCGCAGAAGGAAACCCCAACCACAAGCTGAAGCTTTCGGAGCCGAAGGTCCGCGTTCCCGATTCCAAGCGCAAGGGTCCGCGCTACACGCCGGTCTCCAAGCGCCAGGATCGCCCCAACGCCATTCTCTGGCTCGTACGCAACCATCCCGAGTTGAAGGACGCGCAGATTTCGCGCCTCGTCGGCACGACCAAGTCGACGATCGAGCAGATCCGCGAACGCACCCACTGGAACTCCGCCAACCTGACGCCGATGGATCCGGTGACCCTCGGCCTGTGCTCGCAGATCGACCTCGACCTGGAAGTCGAACGCGCCTCCAAGGGTCGTCCGCTGCCGACGGCTGCCGAACTCGGCCAGACGCTGGAATCGGCTCAGGAAACCGAAAAGCTCGGCTTCAGCTACGAGCGCGAAGAGGAGAAGGAAATCGATGCCGATGCCGTCTTCGCCAAGCTCAAGTCGCTGAAGTCGGACCGCAAGGACGAGGACGACGACGATCAGTACTGATCGCCGTCCAGTTCGATCAAAAAAGCCCGGATCGTCGATCCGGGCTTTTTTGTTGGCCTGTGCTCAAGAAAGTGTTCAGTAAGCCGAACCGGATGGATCGTTGAGGTTGTGGCGCTCGGTCCCCTTAAGCGGCGGATTGAAGATGCTGACGAGGATCAGATCCTCGTCCTTGCCGCCGCGCAGATAGTGCTTGTCGTGCTGGTCCAGCACGTAGATGTCGCCCTTGTTGATCGGAAAGATCTTGCCCTGCATGTCCTCGACCTCACCGTGGCCGGCGATGCAGTAACACGCCTCCAGATGGTTGCGGTACTCGAGCAGCGATACGGTGCCAGCACGCACGACCGTGTGGCATACGGTGAAACCCATGCCATCCTTCTCGGTAAGCAAGCGGTGGCTGGTGCCGCTGCCCCATTCGACGAAATGATTGGTTGCTTCGACCTGCTGCAGGCTACGCACGAACATGGGTCTCTCCATCTGTAAAGATTTCTAATGTTTCCGGGTAAGGCTTCCCGCTTATTCCCGCGATGAAACCAGTATCCGTTGACATCGGCAGCCGATCAAACGACGATTCCTCACGGAATAGATGAGGAAATCTTACAGATGACACTGCCGCCACTTGGCATGCTGCGCGCCTTCGAAGCCGCGGCGCGTTTGGCAAGTTTCTCCCGCGCAGGGGACGAACTGCACGTGACGCATGCGGCCGTCAGCCACCAGATCCGCCTGCTGGAGGAGTGGTTCGGCCGGCCGCTCTTCGTGCGGGAGAAGCGTGGTGTGCGGCTGGCGGCGGAGGCTGAGAGCCTCGCAGCAACGCTGACATCGGCATTCGAGCGCATCACCGCGGAAACGGAGTTGCTGCGGCTGAATGCCAAGGCGCAAGTGAGCGTCGCCTGTATTCCGTCGATCGCCACGCGCTGGCTGATACCGGCACTTGGAGCGTTTCTCCGCGATTACCCGGAAGTCGACGTCAAGGTCGTCTACGCCATGGCCGAGCAACAATTGCGCGAAACCGGCTGCGACATCCTCATTACCCTCGGCGCCGATACAAGCGAAGGGACGCGCTCAGACCGGCTGTTTTCACGAATCAACCGGCCGGTTGCCAGCCCACGCTACATCGAACGGAAAGGGGCGTTGAAGACAGCGCAGGCGATCGCTTCCGCCGATCTGCTGCATGACGAGACAATCTCGCGCTGGCGCGATTGGTTCGCCAAAGCAGAGGTGACGGCGGGACAAACCTTGCGGGGTCCAATCTTCCAGGACTTCAACCTGCTCGCGACGGCCGTCGTCGCCGGCCACGGGGTGGCACTTTGCCCGGTCGAAGTCTTCCGGCGCGAAATCGAGAGCGGCGATCTCGTGATCCTCTCCGATATCGCCACGCTCGAAAACGAAAGCTATTTTCTCATCACCAAGACCGCACGCTCAAGGGCGGTATCGGCCTTCAGCGACTGGTTCGCGATGGTTGCCAGGTCTTGATGCGGGCGCCGCGGCGCTCACATCATAAGCCGGCTCAGAAAGCCTCTAGATACCGATTCCCCGGCCATGCAAGGCCACGGTAATCTCGTCGAGAATAAGCGGATCGTCGATCGTCGCCGGCATTTTCCAGGGTTGCCGATCGGCGATCTTCTGGATCGTTGACCGCAGGATCTTGCCCGAGCGCGTCTTCGGCAGCCGCTTGACGCAGATCGCCATCCGGAACGCCGCCACCGGCCCGATACGCTCGCGCACAAGGCTGATCACCTCGCGCTCGATCTCCGACGTTTCACGGGAAACATTGGAGTTGATCACCAGAAAGCCCGCCGGCACCTGGCCTTTCAGATCGTCGGCGATGCCGATGACGGCGCATTCGGCGACGTCGGGATGGCTGGCGCAGACTTCCTCCATCGCTCCGGTCGAGAGGCGATGACCGGCAACATTGATGATGTCGTCGGTGCGCGCCATGATGAAGATATAACCGTCTTCGTCCAGATAACCGGCGTCAGCGGTCTTGTAGTAACCGGGGAACTCGTCGAGATAGGCCGCGCGGAAGCGATGGTCGGCGTTCCAGAGCGTCGGCAGGCAGCCGGGCGGCAGCGGCAATTTCACGACGACATTGCCGAGTGTCCCCGGGCCGACCGGATGCCCCGCATCGTCGAGGATCTGGACATCATATCCCGGCAGCGGAACGGACGGAGAACCGTATTTGATCGGCAACAGGCCGAGACCCATGGGGTTGCCGGCCACGGGCCAGCCGGTCTCCGTCTGCCACCAGTGATCGATAACGGGCACGCCAAGCGCCTTCTCGGCCCAGCGAATCGTGTCAGGGTCCGCCCGCTCTCCGGCAAGGAACAGCGCACGGAACCGCGACAGGTCATAGCGACCGACATGGGAAGCGTCGGGATCCTCCTTGCGGATCGCCCGCAGCGCCGTCGGCGCCGTGAACATCACCACGACGCCGTGCTCGGCAATAATCCGCCAATAGGTTCCGGGATCGGGTGTTCCGACCGGTTTGCCTTCGAAGAGGATCGAGGTGCTGCCATTCAGGAGCGGCCCATAGACGATATAGGAGTGGCCGACGACCCAGCCGATATCGGAGGCGGCCCAGAACACTTCGCCCGGCTGCACGCCGAAGAAATTCTCCATCGACCATTTGAGCGCGACCATATGGCCACCATTGTCGCGCACCACGCCCTTGGGCTGGCCGGTCGTGCCTGAGGTGTAAAGCACATAGAGCGGATCGGTGGAGGCAACGGGTGTGCATTCGACCTCTTCGCCCGCCTGCTTTGCCGCGGCCAGCGCCGCAGCGAAGTCGATGTCGCGTCCCTCCGTCATGGCGGCTTCCGCCATTTCGCGCTGGAAGACGAGGCAATGCGCCGGCTTGTGGGTGGCGATCTCCAGCGCCGCATCGAGCAACGGCTTATAGGCGACGGTCCGGCCGGGTTCGATGCCGCAGCTTGCGGAAACCACGAGCTTCGCCTGGCAATCGTCGATGCGCACCGCCAGTTCGTTGGCGGCAAAACCGCCGAAGACCACGGAATGGACGGCGCCAATCCGGGCGGCAGCAAGCATGGCAACCGCCGCCTGCGGGATCATCGGCATATAGATGATGATACGGTCGCCCTTGCCAACACCGAGCTTGCGATAGACGGCGGCCAGCGCCTTCACGTCGGCGAGCAGTGCCGCATAGGAAATGCGCTCGACCCGACCGGCGACCGGACTGTCGTAGATGAAGGCAATCTGTTCTCCGCGCCCTGCTTCGACATGACGGTCGAGACAGTTGTAGCAGGTATTCGTCAGGCCATCGGCATACCAGTGACCATAGGTGCCACGCTCGGCATCAAAGGTCCGCTGCGGACGTTCGAACCAATCGATGGCGTCGGCGGCACCAGACCAGAAACCCTGCGGATCCGCCTTCCAGGCGGCGTACACTTCGGAATAGCGACTCGCCATTTCCGTTCCTCCCTATGCATGTTGCCGGACATGTCCGGCCTCCTCGTGCACAAGGATAGGCTAATGAGTGGGCAGGGGAACCCCGACGAAAGCGGTATGCGTCGCGCTCAAGCAATTCCGGCGACAGCGTAAAGCGTTTCGCGTCCGGAATTGTGCAAAACAACGAGATGGAACGTTCAACTCGCTGTCGTCAGCGCGTGCCGAAAATGGCCGAACCGACGCGAACGCTGGTGGCGCCGAACTGGATGGCCGTCTCGAAATCGCCGGACATGCCCATCGACAGCTTGCCGAGCTTGCAGGCGGCGGCGAGCTTCGCAAGCAGCGCAAAATGCGGGCCGGGGTTTTCCTCGACCGGCGGAATGCACATCAGCCCCTCGATCTGAAGACCAAGCTCGCGGCGGCAAAGATCGACGAAAGCGACCGTCTCTTCCGGTGCGATGCCGGCTTTCTGCGGCTCGAGCCCGGTGTTGACCTGAACGTAGAACCTGAGGTTCCGGCCCTGCTTCTGAGTCTCTGAAGCAAGCGCGCGGGCAATCTTCTCGCGATCGACGGTCTCGATGACGTCGAACAGGGCCACGGCCTCGGCCGCCTTGTTCGATTGCAGCGGGCCGATCAGGTGGAGTTCGAGGTCGGATGTCTCCGCCTTCAGCTCCGGCCACTTGCCCTGCGCTTCCTGCACCCGGTTTTCGCCAAAGACCCGCTGGCCCGCCGCGATCACCGGCCGGATGGCGTCGGCGTCGAAGGTCTTGGAAACCGCGACCAGCATAACGGCGCCCTTGGCGCGATCGGCAGACTTCTCCGCCGCCCGAATCCGGCTCACGACTTCCTGCAACCGCTCTTGGACTTCCATCGACCCGTTCTCCGACAAGGAACTATCAAACCACTGACCGAGCGGCTTAGGCAAACTTGGCCGACTTGCCAAGGCCACGGCCACACCGGCAGGCTCAAATCCGCCAAAGTGTCGCGGCAAACCCTTCAAAAACTTGACCGTCAGGCGGTTTCGTGGTGAAGGTCACCCCAACTATCATGAGGCGCGCGCCGATGCGCCGCAGAACTTCCGGAACATCAAAAAGACATGTCTAGCGAACGATACAATCCGCGTGATGCCGAGCCCCGTTGGCAGCAGGAATGGGAAAAGAACGCGGTCTTCCAGACCGAGAACGACGATCCGCGCGAAAAGTACTACGTGCTCGAGATGTTCCCCTATCCGTCGGGCCGCATCCACATGGGCCACGTGCGCAACTACACCATGGGTGACGTGGTGGCGCGCTACAAGCGTGCCCGCGGCTTCAACGTGCTGCATCCGATGGGCTGGGACGCCTTCGGCATGCCGGCCGAAAATGCCGCCATGGAACGTGGCGTGCATCCGGCAAGCTGGACCTACCAGAACATCGCCTCGATGAAGGCGCAGCTCAAGGTCATGGGCCTGTCGCTCGACTGGAACCGCGAATTTGCGACCTGCGACCCCGCCTACTACCAGCGCCAACAGCACCTGTTCCTGGACTTCCTGGAGAAGGGCCTCGTCTACCGCAAGCAGTCGAAGGTCAACTGGGACCCGGTCGACAATACCGTGCTTGCCAACGAGCAGGTGATCGACGGCCGCGGCTGGCGGTCGGGCGCACTGGTCGAACAGCGCGAACTGACGCAATGGTTCTTCCGCATCACCGACTTCAGCCAGGAACTGCTCGACGCGCTGGACACGCTGGATCAGTGGCCCGAGAAGGTGCGCCTGATGCAGAAGAACTGGATCGGCCGTTCAGAAGGCCTGTCGCTGCGTTGGGAACTCGTGAACGGTACCGCTGGTGACGCGACCGAGCTCACCGTCTACACCACTCGTCCGGATACGCTCTTCGGCGCCTCCTTCCTGGCGATCGCAGCCGACCATCCGCTGGCAAGGCAGGTGGCAGCCACCAATCCGGAGGTCGAGGCATTCTGCGAGGAATGCCGCCGCGCCGGCACGTCGCTTGCCGCGCTGGAAACGGCAGAAAAGAAGGGCATGGATACCGGCATTCGCGCCAAGCACCCGCTCGATCCGAGCTGGGAGCTGCCGGTCTACGTCGCCAACTTCGTGCTGATGGATTACGGCACGGGCGCCATCTTCGGCTGCCCCTCCGGCGACCAGCGCGACCTTGATTTCGCCCGCAAATACGACCTGCCGGTCGTCCCTGTCGTCATGCCGAAAGACGGCGATGCCGCGACCTTTGCGATCGGCGACGAGGCCTATATCGGCGACGGCGTAATGATCAACTCGCGCTTTCTTGACGGCCTGTCGACGGAAGAAGCCTTCGAGACGGTCGCCTCGAAGCTGGAAAAGGAAACGTTCAACGGCACGCCGCGCGCCGAGCGCAAGGTGAACTTCCGGCTGCGCGACTGGGGCATTTCGCGCCAGCGCTATTGGGGCTGCCCGATCCCGGTCATCCATTGCGACGACTGTGGCGTCGTGCCGGTTCCGAAGGCCGATCTGCCTGTCGTGCTGCCGCCGGACGTCACCTTCGACAAGCCGGGCAATCCGCTCGACCGTCACCCGACCTGGCGCCACGTCGCCTGCCCGCACTGCGGCAAGGATGCCCGGCGCGAGACGGACACGATGGACACTTTCGTCGACTCGTCCTGGTATTTCACGCGCTTCACCGCACCCTGGGAAGACAATCCGACCGATCCCAAGGCCGCCAACCACTGGCTGCCGGTCGATCAATACATCGGCGGCATCGAACACGCGATCCTTCACCTGCTCTATTCGCGCTTCTTCACCCGCGCCATGAAGGCGACCGGCCACGTCGCCCTCGATGAGCCGTTCAAGGGTCTGTTCACCCAGGGCATGGTCGTGCACGAAACCTATAGCCGCGGCGAGGGCGCCCAGCGCGAATGGGTTACGCCGGCTGAGATCCGCATCGAAGAGATCGACGGACGCCGCCGCGCCGTGCTGCTGGAGACCGGTGAGGAAATTGCCATCGGCTCGATCGAGAAGATGTCGAAGTCGAAGAAGAACGTCGTCGATCCCGACGACATCATCGCTTCCTACGGCGCCGATACGGCCCGCTTCTTCGTTCTCTCCGATTCGCCCCCGGATCGGGACGTCATCTGGTCGGAAGCCGGTGTCGAGGGATCGCATCGCTTCGTCCAACGCGTGTGGCGTCTGATAAGCGAGGCGGCCGAAAATCTGCGCGTGATCGACGCCGCACCGGCGTCTGAAGGAGAAGCGCTTGCCGTTTCGCAGGCCGCTCACAAGACGCTGCGCGCCGTCGAGGCGGATTATGACAAGCTTGCCTTCAACAAGGCCGTGGCGCGCATCTATGAACTGGTGAACACGCTTGCCGCGCCGCTGACCCAGGTTGCCGCCGGCAAGGCGGATGCTGCACTCGCTGGTGCCGTAAAGGACGCCACGACGATCCTGATCAACCTGATCGCGCCGATGACACCGCACCTTGCCGAGGAATGCTGGCGCGAAATCGGCGGCGAGGGGCTGATTGCGGAACGCGGCTGGCCGGCTTTCAGCCCGGCGCTGGTCGTCGAGAACGAAATCACCCTTCCGGTGCAGATCAACGGCAAGAAGCGCGCCGATTTGACAATCGCCCGCGATGCGGATCAGAGTGCGATCGAAAGCGCCGTCCTGGCGCTTGATGCCGTCAAGACTGCGCTCAACGGCAGCAGCCCCAAGAAAATCATCGTCGTGCCCCAGAGGATCGTCAATGTCGTTGTCTGATAGAGCTGGCTCCCGCATTCGGTCGATCCCGGTGCTGGCAGGTGTTCTTTTGCTGACCGCGCTCGCCGGCTGCCAGGTCAGGCCGCTTTATTCCGATCCTGTCGGCACGTCGACGGCATTGGCGGCCATCGAGATCTCCGATGCCGACGACCGCGTAGAACAGGAAGTTCGCAACGCCCTGATCTTCCTTGTGGCGGGCGGGCAGGGCGAACCGGTAAACCCGCAGTATCACCTGGCACTTGAGGTCACGACCCGCGCCATGGGCGTGCTCTATGACCAGGACAAGGACCGAGTAGACCGGGCCAGCGCCGGCCGCATCGTCGTCAAGGCGGACTATAACCTGACGAAGATCGGCACGGGCGAGACAATCAAGTCCGGCAATCGTACGGCAGTCGCGCTCGTCGACTTCCCGGTCCAGGAATTTGCCAAGTTGCGCGCCGTCCGCGACGGCGAAAACCGCGCAGCAAAGGAACTGGCCGAGCTGATCCGGGCTGATATCGCCGCGGCCCTCAGCCGCTAGTCGGTGTCGGGATGAGCGAAGTCAAGTCGCACGAATTCGACTCCTTCCTCCAGAAGTCCGCCGGGGTCTACCGGCTGTTCATTCTCTACGGGCCCGATCGCGGGCTCGTCTCAGAGCGCGCCTCCGCGCTCGCCGCGCGTAGCGGCGTGCCGCTGGATGATCCCTTCGCCGTCCTGAAACTCGATGTCAGCGAACTGACGCAATCGCCGGGCCGGCTGCTCGATGAGGTCAATTCCATCGGCCTCTTCGGTGGTGATAAGCTCATCTGGGTACGGGGTGCCGCCAACGAGAAATCGCTCGTCGACGCGATGCAGCTTCTGGCCGCCGAACCGCCGTCCGGAAGCTACGTGATCGTCGAGGCCGGTGACCTGAAGAAAGGTGCCGCACTCCGCAAGATCGGCGAAACGGCCCGCTCTGTCGCCTGCATCGCCTGTTACAGCGACGACATTCGCGGCCTCCAGGCCTTGATCGACAAGGAACTCGGCGACGAGAAACTGGGAATCACGCCGGCCGCCCGTGGGCGCCTGCTGGAGGCACTTGGCGGTGATCGTCTGGCGTCACGCAACGAACTGCGCAAGCTCGCCCTCTATTGCCGCGGCAAGACGGTGGTCGACGAGGAGGACGTGCTCGACATCGTCGGCGACGCCAGCGCCATTTCCGTTGACGACGCGGTCGACGCCGTGCTGAAGGGCGATCTCGACGGCCTGCTGCACGCGATGCAGAAGATCACCACGTCGAAAACACCGGCGTTTCTGGTGCTGCAGGCCTGCCTAAGACAGTTCCAGCAGCTCGACGTGATGCGCGCCGAAATGGATGCCAGTCGCCAGCAAGCAGGGCAGGTGATTGCCACGCTCGGCCGCGGTCTGCATTTCCGGCGCAAGCCGATCGTCGAAGCCGCCTTGAAGCAATGGACGGCGCCGGCGATACGCCGTGAACTCAATCGTCTTCAGACGACGATCTTTCAAAGCCGCAGCCGCGCCAGCCTGGAAGAAAGCCTGGTCTTGCAGAATCTCATGGCGATCGCCGTGCAATCCGCACGGCGCTGATGCGGTTGACGCAAAGGGAACTGAGCCCTGACGCAGTCGCTCGGTTCCATAACTTCCTAACCGGCAATTATGCCCCCACGGAAGCTCCCGACGAAGCCGAGTAAGACAGAAAGATTAAGTGAATCAATAGATTAAGGCGCGCCTTTATGTACAGGGCGCGCCTTTTTGGTAGTTCTGAAAGTGCCGCTTGAAGCGCTCACCGGCGCTCGAGCAGGCGGCAAATTTCCTCAAGCTGATCGAGCGTCTTGTAAGCGATGCGAAGATGGCCGCCAGACGCCTTGTGGTTGACGGTGACCTCGAGCCCGAGGCTATCCGACAGGGTGCGTTCCAACGCCAGCGTATCCGCATCCTTTTCGTCGCGGCGCGCTGTCTTGCCGAAATTCGGATCGTTCTGCGCGCGGATATCGTTCTGGGCCATGCGCTCGGCATCACGCACCGAAAGCCCCTTGGCGACGATTGTCCGGGCCAGCGTCGCCGGATCCGACGTGGGAATGAGCGCCCGCGCATGACCCGCGGAAAGCGTACCCTCAGACAGCATGTCGCGTACCGGTTCCGGCAGTTTCAGCAGCCGCAGGCTGTTGGCGACGTGACTGCGGCTCTTGCCGATGATTTCGCCGAGATCGTTCTGCGTATAACCATGCTCGGCAATCAATTGCTCATACCCAAGCGCCTCATCAAGCGGGTTGAGGTCCGAGCGCTGAATGTTTTCGACGATGGCGATCTCCAGCGCCGTCCGATCATCGACGTCGCGAATGATAACCGGAATCTCGGTGAATCCGGCTAACTGTGCGGCCCGCCAGCGGCGTTCGCCGGCGATGATTTCGTATCGGTCGACACCAATGGTGCGGGCGACAACGGGCTGAACGATGCCGTGCTGGCGAATCGAATTGGCGAGATCCTGGAGTTCGGCCTCATCGAATTGACGGCGCGGGTTGCGCGGGTTGCGCGCCACGAACTCAATCGGTACCCGCCGATCCGGGTTGACCGGGGCAGGGGCTGCGCCGCCACTTTGCAGCGGCTGATCCATCTCACCGATCAACGCCGCCAGTCCGCGCCCAAGCCGTCTCTTCGAGCTATCGTCGTTCATATTGTCACCCGATTTAAATTACGCCACCGAAATGATTATGCCGCCTTGCGCTGGCGCTCGCGCTGAATCACTTCCGATGCCAACTGCAGATAGGCCTGGCTTCCGGCACATTTCAGATCGTAGAGGATCGCAGGCTTGCCGTAGGATGGCGCCTCCGAAACGCGAACATTGCGCGGGATGAGCGTGTGATAGACCTTGTCGCCAAGATGGGTTCTGACATCGCTGACGACCTGCTGGGCGAGGTTGTTGCGCGAGTCGAACATCGTCAGCACGATGCCCTGGATATCCAATGACGGGTTTACGGATCGGCGAACCTGGTCCACGGTTTCCAGCAATTGGCTGAGACCTTCCAATGCGAAGAACTCGCATTGCAGCGGCACCAGCACGGAATGCGCGGCCGCCATGGCATTCATCGTCAGCAGATTGAACGACGGCGGGCAATCGACGAGCACATAGGAATACTCCATCGCCGCCGGGCTGACCAAAGCCTTGCGCAGCCGGAAAACCCGATCCGCCTGCTGCGAGATCTCCATCTCGACGCCGAGAAGATCCATCGTCGAAGGCACGATCGAGAGGTTCGGGACGGCGGTTTGCTGCGCAATCTCGCCGATCCCATGGGATCCCATCATCAGCTCGTAGGACGAGAGGTTTCGATCCCGCCGCTGAATACCCAAACCGGTGCTGGCATTGCCCTGCGGATCCAGATCGACGATGAGGACGCGCTCGCCGATCGCCGCCAAAGCGGTAGCCAGATTGATGGCGGTCGTCGTTTTACCGACTCCACCCTTCTGATTTGCGATTGTGATGATCCGATTTCTTGCGCCAAACATATTTCCGCTCGCCGATCACTGAACCTTGCGTGACAGATTTGCGATCTCGAGCACAACAGAATCCGGCTCGACGACGCTTGGATGTTTTACCAGATCGAATTGATAGCGGCCAACGGCTTTGTCGATTTCACGCTGGTAATCCCGCCCTTTGTGGAAGTAGGCGACCGTTTTGCACTCATCGGCCAGCAACCACGGCGCCGAATAGTCGAGTAACAGCGTCAAATCGGCCAATGCGCGCGCTGAAACTGCGTCTGCCTGCGGAATCACCTTTCCAGCTTCTTCGATCCGAATCGGATGAACGGAACCACGTGCGCCCGTTTCGGCCAAAGCGACTCGTAAAAATGCGGCCTTCTTGTTGTTGCTTTCGACGAGATGCACCCAGCCGTCAGCGAACTCCGAGAGATAGATCGCCGTAATGACACCCGGAAAGCCGCCACCGCTGCCCAGATCGACCCAGGTCTTTGGCTCGGGCGACAGTTGCGCAAGCTGCAGGCTGTCAACGATATGACGGCGCCACAGATCCTCGATCGTGGAGGGCGCCACGAGATTGATCGACTTCGCCCATTTCTGAAAGAGGCGGGCAAAATGCTCCAGGCGTTCATTCGTTTCACGTGAAACACGCAGTCCGTTCAACACATCGACGGGACTCGTTTTCATTGTGCACTTGCCTTTTCTTCGCGTTCTACGGTTCCGTTCTGGCGCTTCAACCAGGCGAGAATCAGCGACGCCGCGGCCGGGGTCATGCCGTCGACTTTCATCACCTGCGCCAGATTTCGCGGCACCTGCTGCTTCAGCTTCTGCTTCAGCTCATTGGACAAGCCCGACAGTTTGTCGAAGTCAAAGCCGTCGGGAATGACCAGGTCTTCCTCCCGACGAATGCCGGCTATGTCCGCCGCCTGACGGTCCATATAGACGGCGTAGGCAGCATCAATCTCCAGCGCCTCGACTACCCGCGGGCCAATCGACGACAGTTCCGGCCAGATCGGCAGCAGGGCAGCGATCGATTGCTCCGGATAGGAGAGGATCTCAAAGGCAGTGCGCCGCTGGCCATCCTGGTTCAGCTTGAGGCCATGGCGATTGCCTTCCGCCGGTGTCACCGAAAGGCTCTTCAACAGCTCCCGGCCGTCATCGAACTGAGCGCGCCAGTCGACAAACCGATCACGGCGCGCGTCGGAGATGCAACCGAGCTCCATCGCCAACGGTGTCAGACGCGCATCGGCATTGTCGGCGCGGAGCGACAAACGATACTCCGCGCGAGACGTAAACATGCGATAGGGCTCAGTGATGCCGCGCGACGTCAGATCGTCGATCATGACGCCGATATAGGAATTCGTGCGGCTGAAGATCACCTCTGGCCGACCGGTCGCAAGCAAAGCAGCATTCAAACCTGCGACCAATCCTTGCGCGCCAGCTTCCTCGTAGCCGGTCGTTCCGTTGATCTGCCCCGCCAGGAACAGACCAGGCATCTTGCGCACCGCCAGTGTCGCATTCAATTCACGCGGATCTACATGGTCATACTCAATGGCATAGCCGGGCTGCAGGATCGTCACATTCTCCAACCCGGGAATCGTTCGAATGAACGCCTCTTGGATATCGGCAGGCAGCGACGTCGAAATCCCGTTCGGATAGATGGTGTCATCGTCGAGGCCCTCCGGCTCCAGGAAGATCTGATGACCGTCACGCTCGCCAAAGCGAACGATCTTGTCTTCGATCGACGGGCAATAGCGCGGACCGACACCTTCGATTTGACCCGAATACATGGCCGACTTGCCGATATTGTCGGCGATGATCTTGTGCGTCGCCTCCGTCGTGCGCGTCACACCGCAATCAATCTGGCGGTTCGATATGTGGTCGGTCATGAAGGAGAAGGGCACAGGATCCTCGTCCGGCCCCTGCCTCCCGACACGATCCCAGTCGATCGTGCGTCCATCGAGACGTGCCGGCGTGCCGGTCTTCAAACGGCCGAGCTTCAGACCATAGCGCAGCAGGGTCCCGGAAAGACCAACCGATGGTTCTTCGCCAACGCGGCCGGCCGGGATCTTTTGATCGCCAATGTGGATCAGACCCTTCAGGAAAGTGCCAGTCGTCAAGACCACGGACTTTGATACAAACGAGCGCCCGTCCTTCATCACGACGCCGCTGACTTTTCCGCCGGCCTCGACGAGGTCGAACGCATCGCCCTCGATAACACTGAGATTGGCGATGGCGGCGATCTCGCGTTGCATGGCTTCGCGATAGAGGCGCCGGTCAGCCTGGGTGCGCGGACCTCGAACAGCGGGGCCCTTGCGCCGGTTGAGGAGGCGAAACTGAATGCCGCCAGCGTCGGCGACGCGGCCCATCAGGCCATCCATCGCGTCGATCTCTCGCACCAGATGACCCTTGCCCAATCCACCGATCGCCGGGTTGCAGGACATTACGCCGATGGTCGACGCCTTGTGGGTAATCAATGCAGTATTGGCGCCGAGACGCGCAGCCGCTGCTGCCGCCTCGCAGCCCGCGTGGCCGCCGCCAATGACGATGACGTCATACTGGATCATTGTTCATATCTCCAAGCCAGCAGCGCTTCGCGCCGGCACGAATCGTTTCACGTGAAACACAACGAAGGACTCGCAAACGTTGCATCGTTGTTTCCACAGACTATTTTCCGATACAGAATTCGGAAAATATCACATCCAAAAGGTTCTCGACATCCACCCGGCCGGTAATTCGCCCGATGGCATCCCCTGCAAGACGAAGCTGTTCAGCTCGGATGTCGAGACCATAATGCTCCCCCGCCAAGCTCGCTTCGATCGCCCGCAGCGCTTGCCGCAGGCTATCGACATGGCGGCGCCGCGACGGCAAAGCGAGTGCGGTCCGGCCGCTGAGGTCGGGTAGATGTCTGGCGATCGCATCCAATAGGCGATCCATGCCTTCACCCGTCCTGGTCGAGATGAAAACGTCGGCCGCATCGGGAGACCACCGCCGGTCCGGCTGATCGATCTTTGTTGCCACTCGCAAGACGGGCATGCCGTCAGCGGCAATTTCGGACAAAGACTCAAAACCGCCCACGGACTCCGACAGGAGGAGGATCAGATCCGCCCGCTCGATAACTTCTCGTGCGCGACGGATACCCTCTTGCTCGACGCGTTCGTCGGTTTCACGCAACCCCGCGGTGTCATAGAGTTTGACGGAGAATCCGGCTAATGAAAGGTCGACCGAGAGCACGTCGCGCGTGGTCCCGGCGATCTCCGTGACGATGGCGATATCCCGCTGCGCCAGTGCGTTGAGCAAACTCGACTTGCCGGCGTTCGGCTCGCCCGCGATGACGATCTTCAACCCGTCGCGGATGATCTCGGCGAGCGGCGCATCAGCGATGTGGGCAGCGATCTCCTGTGCCAGTATCTGCATGTCCTGCCAGATGCGGTCGCTCACCGAACCCGGCACATCATCCTCGTCGGCAAAATCGAGTTCGGCCTCAATCATCGCCCGCGCATGCGTGAGGCGTTTCGCCCAGGCCGCGTACACCTTCGATTGCCCGCCGCCCGAATGTTCGATCGCCAGGCGGCGCTGCATTTCGGTCTCGGCAACGATCAGGTCGGCGAGGCCCTCGACTTCCACCAAGTCCAGCTTGCCGTTCTGGAAGGCGCGCCGCGAAAACTCGCCCGCTTCGGCGTGGCGCAAGCCCTCGAATTGGGAGAGCTCTTCGAGCAAGGCGTTCACCGCGGCGCGGCCGCCATGGATCTGAAACTCGGCGCAATCCTCGCCGGTGAAGGAGGCAGGTCCGCGAAAATAGAGAACAAGGCCGCTATCGATCACAAGACCGTTGCGGGTCCGAATCGATTTGAGTGTCGCTGTTCGCGGCAGCGGCACGTCGCCGCACAATGCCTGTAGGACCGCCGCAGTGTGCTGGCCGCTGACACGCACGACCGCGACGCCAGCGGGCAGGGCCCCGCTGGAAAGCGCATATATCGTGTGCATCGCTGTCATTGGCTCACCTGAAATACCACGAAAGCCGCCTATGCGCTTCGCTGGTCGAAACAATAGGGATCATCGAAGTTCGGGACCGGATCGTTTCACTTCGCGGAGCAGGCTCACGCGGAACGAAAACTGTATCTCAACGGGTCGGGGGGAGCTTATGCCGAAACGGCGTTGAAATATCAAGGTGCTGCTACGCGCGTGTTGCATGGCATCGGCATGTTTCACGTGAATCAGCCGGAAACAATCGCGGCATCGAGATCCAGATGATCCGGATTGTTGCGAAGCCGAATCGATATCTGTCGTGAATCCGGCTAAGCTTTTCGGAAAACAAAACCGGCCGAGTAGGTCGGCCGGTCTCTGATATCGGATATCGACCGCGTCTTAGGTGTTCATCGAGTCGAAGAAGTCGCCGTTGTTCTTCGTCTGCTTGAGCTTGTCGATAAGGAATTCGATCGCGTCGGTCGTACCCATCGGCGCCAGAATGCGGCGGAGTACGAAGATCTTCTGCAGATCCTGGCGCGGCACCAGCAGGTCTTCCTTACGCGTACCGGACTTGAGGATGTCCATCGCCGGGAAGATGCGTTTGTCGGCGACCTTGCGGTCGAGCACGATTTCCGAGTTACCGGTACCCTTGAATTCTTCGAAGATGACTTCGTCCATGCGGCTGCCGGTATCGATCAGCGCGGTCGCGATGATCGTCAGCGAGCCGCCTTCTTCGATGTTACGGGCAGCACCGAAGAAGCGCTTCGGACGCTGCAGGGCATTGGCGTCGACACCGCCGGTCAGGACTTTGCCCGATGACGGAACAACCGTGTTGTAGGCGCGGCCGAGGCGGGTGATCGAGTCGAGCAGGATGACGACGTCGCGGCCATGTTCGACAAGGCGCTTCGCCTTTTCGATGACCATTTCGGCAACCTGGACGTGGCGGGTTGCCGGCTCGTCGAAGGTCGATGAAACGACTTCGCCCTTTACCGAGCGCTGCATGTCCGTCACTTCTTCCGGACGCTCATCGATCAGGAGAACGATCAGATAGCATTCCGGATGGTTGGCGGTGATCGAATGGGCGATGTTCTGCAGGAGAACAGTCTTACCGGTGCGCGGCGGTGCGACGATCAGGCCACGCTGGCCCTTGCCGAGCGGCGCCACCAGGTCGATGACGCGGGCCGAGAGGTCCTTCGACGTCGGAACGTCGAGTTCCATCTTGAAGCGCTCGTTCGGATAGAGCGGTGTCAGGTTGTCGAAGTGAACCTTGTGACGGATCTTTTCCGGATCGTCGAAATTGATGGTGTTGACTTTGAGCAGGGCGAAGTAGCGTTCGCCTTCCTTCGGTCCTCGGATCGGACCCTCGACGGTGTCGCCGGTCTTCAAGGAGAAGCGGCGGATCTGGGAAGGCGAGATATAGATGTCGTCGGGACCGGGAAGGTAGTTTGCATTCGCGGAACGGAGAAAGCCGAACCCATCCTGCAGGACTTCAACGACGCCTTCACCGATGATTTCGATGTCCTGTGCGGCAAGCATCTTGAGGATCGCGAACATCAGCTCCTGCTTGCGCATCGTGCTGGCGTTTTCGACCTCGAGCTCCTCGGCAAAGGCGAGCAGATCGGTCGGCGTCTTGTTCTTGAGTTCTTGTAGCTTCATTTCAGCCATGAAGGATCCATGTTTGGTATGGGTAATGGAGAGATGGCGAGTATTCGTTGGGGAGCTGCGGCTGGAAGAGGCAGGCTCTTGTCTTTGTCACAAGCCATGAAGAGGAGATGGCAGAAAATAGCGATTCACGTGAAACCCCGCAAGGGGCTGTCGCAAATTAGAAACGACTATTGCAAACCACAAATCGATTAAATTCAGAACGGCTTCACCACGACCATGATCACGATGAGAATCATCAGCAGTGTCGGGGCCTCGTTCATCAGCCGCCAATAGCGCGCATCGTGCTTGTTTTCGTCACGCTGGAACTCGCGAACGGCTCGGCTGAAGCGCATGTGGACACCCGTCAGCAGCACCACGAACAGGAGCTTGGCATGCAGCCAACCGCCCTGGAAGCCGTAGACGCTCCAGGCGAGGTAGAGCCCGAGCACCCAGGAGATCATCATCGCCGGGTTCATGATGACCTTCAGGAGCCGCATCTCCATCATCTTGAAGGTTTCCGACTGCGCCGAGCCCGGCTCGGCGTCCGTGTGATAGATGAAGAGGCGTGGCATGTAGAGAAGGGCCGCCATCCAGGACATGACTGCGATGACGTGCAGCGCCTTGATCCAGAGATAGAGATCATCCGGCTGCCAGACGAACAGACCGACAAGGAGCGCCGCGAAAGCGCTGAGCGCAATTGCTGCCCTTAGCCGAGCCCTGTTGCCGGGCGCCTGATCGGTCTGCTTCTCCGCCATCATTTCGCTCCGCGGACCCGGGCAACCAGCGCCGACACGTGATCCGGATCGGCCTGCGGCGTGATGCCGTGGCCGAGGTTGAAGATCAGTGGTCCATGGCCAAGCGCATCGAGAATACGGTCGATGCCTTCCTCGAGCGCCGTGCTGCCCGCAACGACCCGCATCGGATCGAGGTTGCCCTGCACCGGCCCCTCCTTCTGCAGATCTTTCGCGAAGGAAAGCGGCACGGTCCAGTCGAGGCCGATGGCATCGGCGCCCGTCGCCTGGCGATAGGTCTTCAGCAACTGACCGGCGCCTTTCGCAAAGGCGATGATCTTCGCGTTCGGCCGTTGCGCCCGGACCGAAGCGATCATCCGCCGAACCGGCTTGACGGCATAACGGGCGAATTCCGCCTCGCCGAGAACCCCCGCCCAGGAATCGAAGATCTGCACCGCATCGGCGCCGGCGTCGATCTGCCGTACGAGATAATCGGCCGAGACATCCGCAAGGAAAGACAGCAGATGATCGAAGGCTTCCGGGTTGCGGTAGGCAAAGAGACGAGCAGGAGCCTGGTCCGGTGTTCCGTGTCCGGCGATCATATAGGTCGCAACCGTCCAGGGAGCGCCACAGAAGCCGAGCAGCGTCGTTTCTCCGGGGAGTTCGGCCCGCAACCGCGATACCGTCTCGAAGACGGGCTGGAGGTGCTCAGCGATGCCCTCAGGCTTCAGGCGAAGGATGCCGTCGACATCGATCGGATCCATTCGCGGCCCATGACCTTCCTCGAAGCGCACATTGCGTTTCAGAGCATCCGGGATGACCAGGATATCGGAGAAGAGAATGGCGGCATCGAAAGCATATCGACGGATCGGCTGCAGCGTCACCTCGACTGCGAGATCCGGCGTGTAACAGAGATCGAGGAAGCTTCCGGCCTTAGCCCGCGTTGCCCTGTACTCCGGCAGGTAGCGGCCGGCCTGGCGCATGAGCCAGATCGGAGGAGGAGACACCGTCTTCCCTGCCAAAACCTCCAGAACCTTTCTGCGCGTTTCGGTCACGGATCATCTCTCCCAATCTAAAATCAAAGATATTTAGAAGGTTTCTATTTCTTAGAGTCGGTGGGTATCAAGGATTAAAACAACCCACCAACTTGTCCACGGTTGCGGATCGGGATGACGTGCGCCGGGACAACAACCGTGCCATCTGAAGAAACAGTGCAGATAGGCGAATAAAGGCCTTTTGATTCAGTCGATTAGCGGAACAGAGATTTTGGCCAGGCTTGTGGACAAACGGTTGATACGCGTGACACTTTGTCATCGCCGCGAGTCTTTTCCACATTTGCCGCGGAGCATTTTCCGCGGCTGCACCAATTGTGAATAAGTCGGCTGTTTTCCACTTGCCTGGATCGGCACCGCGTCGTTAGCTGTCCTTCATCCCGGCTTATCAACAGCACCAGGAGAATTGCGTGGAGAACAAGAAAAACTACTTCCACCTTCACCTGATTTCGGACTCGACCGGCGAGACTCTGATCGCCGCTGGGCGCGCCGCCGCCGCTCAATTTCAGAGCTCTCATGCGCTGGAACATGTCTATCCGCTGATCCGCAACCGCAAACAGTTGATGCAGGTTCTCGACGCGATCGATGGCGCGCCCGGCATCGTGCTCTACACGATTGTCGACCGGGAACTCGCCGATGTCATCGACCGGCGTTGCCGCGATATGGGCGTCCCCTGTGTCTCGGTGCTCGACCCGATCATCGACCTCTTCCAGTCCTATCTGGGATCGCCCTCGCGCCGGCGCTCCGGCGCCCAGCATGTGATGGATGCGGAATATTTCGCCCGTATCGATGCGCTCAACTTTACGATGGACCACGACGACGGTCAGCTGCCTGCCGATTTCGACGAGGCCGATGTCGTTCTCGTCGGCATCAGCCGGACATCGAAGACGCCGACCAGCATCTATCTCGCCAACCGCGGCATCAAGACCGCCAACATTCCGATCGTCCCGGGCGTGCCGTTGCCTGACAGATTGATGGAGGCGACGAAGCCGCTCGTCGTCGGTCTGATCGCCACCGCCGACCGCATCTCACAAGTGCGCCAGCACCGGGTGCTCGGAACGACGCAAGGGTTCCACGGCGATCAATATACGGACAAGGCCTCGATTACCGAGGAACTGAAATATGCCCGGTCACTCTGCGCCCGCAACAATTGGCCGGTCATCGATGTTACCCGCCGTTCGATCGAGGAAACAGCGGCCGCTATCGTTGCCCTGCGTCCGCGTCTGCGTTAGAGCGGGATGAGGAAAAGTGTTTGCGGTCTTCCGCCCGCCATCCCGCTCTCACTTTTAAAAATCGATCACGTTTATGATTTTGGGTCGAGCCGACCCCAAAATCACGTGATCTACCCGAATCGAACAATACGGGAACCTGCTTGATGAATCCTTTGCTCGTCCTGGCCTCGGCAAGCCCGTTTCGCCGTGCGCTCCTGGAAAATGCCGGCCTCGTTTTCGAGGCGAAGGCAGCCAAGATCGATGAGCGTGCGCTGGAAAAGCCGCTCGAAGATGCCGGTGCTGCGCCCGAAACCGTGGCGCTCGCGCTGGCGGAGGCAAAGGCGCGCGACGTTATCAGGCATTTTGACGACGCGCTGGTGATCGGCTCGGACCAGACCATGTCCTTGGAAGCGCGGGTCTATCACAAGCCGAGGGACATGGCGGAGGCGGCGCAGCATCTGCTCTCGCTGTCGGGCAAGACCCATCGCCTGAACAGCGCCATCGTGCTTTTACGCGGCGAGGAGGTTGTCTGGCGGCACGTCTCTTCCGCTCATATGACCGTGCGGCCGCTGACGGCAGACTTCGTCAGGCGCCACCTGGAGCGTGTCGGCGAAAAGGTACTTTCGAGCGTCGGCGCCTATCAGCTGGAAGGCGAGGGGATCCAGCTCTTCGAAAAGATCGAGGGCGACTATTTCACCATCCTCGGTCTTCCGATGCTGCCGCTGCTCGCCAAACTTCGTGAACTGGGAACGATCGATGCGTGATTCACGTGAAACATTTGTTAACCACGCCTTCGTCACCGGCTACCCGATCAAGCATTCCCGGTCGCCTCTCATCCACGGCTATTGGCTGAAACAGCTCGGTCTGCCCGGCAGCTACCGCGCCTACGAGGTCAAGCCGGACGATTTCGCCGCCTTCATTGCAAGCCTCAAGGACGGAACATCCGGTTTCTGCGGCGGCAATGTCACCATCCCGCACAAGGAACTCGCCTGTCGCCTGGCGGATAGACCCGATGAGCTGAGCCAGGAGCTCGGCGCCGCCAATACGCTATGGGTTGAAGATGGAGAGGTTCGCGCCACCAACACCGATGGCCGCGGCTTCGTTGCCAATCTCGATGAGCGGGCCGTCGGCTGGGACAAGACGTCGACCGCCGTTGTCCTCGGCGCCGGCGGCGCCAGCCGCGCGATCATCCAGGCGGTCCGTGATCGCGGCATCAAGACGGTCCATGTCGTCAATCGGACGATCGAGCGGGCGAAGGAGCTCGCCGATCGTTTCGGACCGTCGGTCGAAGCGCATCCTATGGGTGCGCTCAAGGAGGTGATGGCGGGCGCAGGCCTGTTCATCAACACCACTTCCCTTGGCATGGATGGCAGCGAAGCGCCGGCGATCGATTTCGGCGTCATGGCTTCCAGCGCCGTCGTGACGGATATTGTCTATGTTCCGCTGAAGACGCCGATCCTGGCCCAGGCGGAGGCGCAAGGTTTCGCGATCGTCGACGGCCTGGGCATGCTTCTGCATCAGGCCGTGCCCGGCTTCGAGCTCTGGTTTGGCTGTCGGCCGACGGTCGATGCCGCGCTTCGACAACTCATCATCGATGACATGGAAAGGCACTGATGATTATCCTCGGTCTGACAGGATCGATCGCCATGGGCAAGTCGACGACGGCCCAGATGTTCCGTGATTTCGGCGTTCCGGTGAACGATGCCGACGAGGTCGTGCACGAACTTTATCGCGGCGAGGCGGCTGCGCCGGTCGAGGCGGCCTTTCCCGGAACGACGAAAGACGGCGAGGTCGATCGCGCCGAACTGTCGCGCCAGCTCATGGAGGCGCCTGGACGGCTGCCCGAACTTGAGGCCATCGTCCATCCGCTCGTGCGCAAAAAGGAGCAGGAGTTCCTAACGAAGAACGCGGCCGCGCCTTTTGTCGTCCTGGATATTCCGCTGCTGTTTGAAACGGGCGCGGAAAAGCGGGTCGACCGCGTGGTGGTGGTCACCTGCTCGGCCGAACTCCAGCGCGAAAGAGCGTTGAAGCGCCCGGGAATGACCGAGGAAAAACTCGCGATGATCCTTGCACGGCAGGTGCCGGACAGCGAAAAGCGTAAACGCGCCGACTACATCATCGATACCAGCGACAGTTTCGACGTCACCCGCGGCCAGGTGAAGGCCGTCGTCGACGAACTCGCAGCCAACAACGGAGACACGGATGCGTGAGATCATCTTCGATACGGAAACGACGGGCCTCGACAATCGCGAGGACCGCGTGATCGAAATCGGCGGTGTCGAACTCGAAAATCAGTTTCCGACCGGCCGCACGCTGCACATCTACATCAATCCCGGCAGCCGCAAGGTTCACCCGGATGCGCTCGCCATCCACGGCATCACCGACGAATTCCTGAAGGACAAACCGCCCTTTGCCGATGTCGTCGACGAGATCCTCGATTTCTTCGGAGATGCGCGTTGGGTCGCGCACAACGCCACCTTCGACATGGGTTTCGTCAACGCCGAGTTCGCCCGTCTGGGATTGCCACCAATCGCCGTCGATCGGGTGACGGACACCTTGGCGCTTGCTCGCCGCAAGCACCCGATGGGGCCGAACTCGCTCGATGCGCTTTGCCGTCGTTACGGCATCGACAATTCACACCGCGCGAAACACGGCGCTCTTCTCGACTCCGAACTGCTTGCCGAAGTCTATATCGAGATGATCGGCGGTCGGCAGGCTGCGCTCGGCCTTGTCTCGACGAAATCGGCGGGGCAGTCGATCGAACTCGACGATGCGCCGATCGTCATCAGTCAGCGTCCGCGTCCGCTGCCGAGCCGGCTGTCGGAGGACGATCTTGCGGCGCACGCTGCGCTGATTGCGAAGATCGGCGCCAAGGCGATCTGGGCAAAATACGAACCCCAGGAATAACAGGCATCAAAAAAGCCCGGCGTGAGAGCCGGGCTTCTTTGTTCCAGCGTTCTGGAATTCGATCAGTTCGCGGTTTCGTTCGAGTTCGAAACCTGGGCACGGACCTTTTCTTCGGCCATGCGCTGCGCGAACATCTGCGCGAAGTCGATCGGGTCGATCATCAGCGGCGGGAAGCCACCGTTGCGGGTCGCGTCGGCAACGATCTGGCGCGCGAACGGGAACAGCAGGCGCGGGCACTCGATGAAGAGCAGCGGCAGCATGTGCTCCTGCGGGAAACCGGCAACGCGGAAGACGCCGCCATAGGCCAGCTCGACGTTGAAGAGAACACGTTCGCCGTCCTTGGCTTCGGCATTCAGCGACAGAACGACGTCGAAATCGTTCTCTGCGAGCGGGTTGGCGTTGACATTGACGTTGATGTTGATCGACGGCGCCTTGTCACGAGCCTGCAGCGAACGCGGAGCGCCCGGGTTTTCGAAGGAAAGGTCCTTGATATACTGGGCGAGGATGTTCAGCGACGGGCTCTGCTGCGCGCTGCCGTTGCCGTTGGATGCGGTATCAGTCGTCATAAGGGTTCCTCGACATCAATTCGGTGAGGCCATCTAGCATTTCGGCCTAGGGCTTACAACCCTGCGGACCCGGCGCGTTCGGCCGGAAGCGTGTGCCTATGCTCCAAACCGAGAAGCCGGGAATATGCTCCAGAATGTGGGCGACGGAGTGCCGTTTGCGCATTTTTTGGTTAGGGGCGATGGCGATCGCCATTTTGCGGCGGATCCTCGTCGTCCGTCCGCGAGAATTCGCCTTCGTCGAGGTCGATCACGCGTGGCGAGGGCCGTGGCTCGCGCGGGTCGTTTTGTGGGTACCAGTTCGCCCCGGATGCCGCGGTCACGATCGTCATCCGCTTGCGCAGGTAGGCGGCCACGCCGTTCCGGACAAAGGGCAGAAACAGGAGGAGCCCGATCACGTCGCTGACGAAGCCCGGCACGATGAGCAGGATCGCTGCGACGAACAGCAAGGCGCCGCCGATCACCTCCCGGCCCGGATCGCTGCCGGTGCGGGTGGCATCCTGCATCCTGCGGATGACAGTAAATCCCTGGACTCTGAGCAGGATCACACCCACAAATGCGCTTGCAAGCACCAGAAGCAGCGTCATCAAAAGCCCGATCTCTCGGCCGACGACGACGAAACCGGCGATCTCGGCGAGCGGGAGCCCGAGGATGAGGAGGGGAATAAGAAATGATCGCATCAATGCTGCCCGAAAATGAAACCTGGTATCACATCCCCTTCTACCGCATGTTTCCTCAAATCGTCTCCGATATCAGGCAAAAGCATGCAGCAACTCTGAAGTACCACAGCGATCTTTGTGCATCTTAAAAGACGCGCGGCGCCGTAAGAGTGCGGACATCGCCATTTGAATGATCTATTCTTGCGGACTATATGGAAATAGCCACGAGAAAATCTAACAGCGGTTCCGGGTGGAAATGGGCTCCTTCGACTTCATCACGTTTTTTTTCCTGATCGCCGCGGTGGTCATTTTCCTGCAGCTGCGCAGCGTCTTGGGCCGCCGGACAGGGAACGAGCGGCCGCCGTTCGATCCCTACTCGCCGCGTGACATGAGCCAGGGGCCGGAAAGCGGCGACAAGGGCAAAGTCGTACAGTTGCCGCGACGCGAGAACGCGGACGAAGAAGCGGGGCGATACGAATCGATCGATACCTTCGCCAAGGCGGGTACGACACTGAATACCCAGCTTCGATCGCTGAGCGACGCTGATCCGAGCTTCGATCCCAAGGAATTCGTCCACGGCGCCAAGATGGCCTACGAGATGATCGTCATGGCTTTTGCTGACGGCGACCGCAAGACGCTGAAGAACCTGCTTTCCCGCGAGGTCTATGAAGGCTTCGACGCGGCGATCACCGACCGCGAGCGCAAGGGCGAAGTCGTCAAGTCCACCTTTGTCGGCATCGACAAGGCGGACATCATTCACGCCGAAGTGAAGGACAGCGAAGAAAACATCACGGTGCGCATCGTCAGCCAGCTGATTTCGGCGACCTATGACAAGCAGGGTGGCCTGATCGACGGCGATGCCGAGTCGGTTGCCGAGGTCAACGATCTCTGGACCTTTGCGCGCGACATCCGTTCGCGGGATCCAAACTGGAAGCTAATCGCCACCGAATCCGAAAACTGAGCGGGCGGGGCTGCCATGTCCTTTCGACTTGAACCCGTCAGTTTCGACGATCTTCCCGGCTGGCGGGACGACGACCCGACCAAGGTGATCGAGGCGATGCGCCGCTGTCAGAAGTACGTCTCGACGGTCAAGCCCTATCGCACCGGTTCGCTCGGGATCTCGGTCGATGATCTGATGCCGGCTCTCTCAGCCTCGTCGGCGGACATCGATACGGCTGAAGGCGCGCGGGCATTTTTCGAGAAGCACTTCGTGCCGTTTCTGATCGGCCCGGACGCCGGTTCCGGATTCGTGACCGCGTTCTACGAACCGGAAATCGAAGTCCGTGCTGAAGCGAACGAAACCTATCGTTATCCGCTTTATCGCCGGCCGGACGACCTGGTCGATATCGATGACAGCAACCGACCCGATGGCATGGATCCCTATTTCGCCTTTGGCCTTTCTGACGGTGACCGGATCAGCGAGTATCCGGACAGGCGGGCCATCGAACAGGGCTATTTGATTGGCCGCGGCCTGGAAATTGCCTATGCAAAATCCAAGGTCGATGTATTTTTCGTGCATGTGCAGGGTGCTGCGCGGCTCGTTTTCCCGGACGGTTCGCGCCGTCGCGTGACCTATGCTGCCAAGACCGGACACTATTTCTCGCCGGTCGGCAAATTGCTAATCGAGCGCGGCAAGATCGATGCCGCGACCGTCTCGATGATGAGCATCCGTGCCTGGCTGGAGGCGCACCCGGACGACGTCGATGAAGTGCTCTGGCACAACCGGTCGTTCATCTTCTTCCGTGAGGCCGCGGTCGAGGACGAGCACCTGGGTCCGATCGCCGCCGCCAAGGTCTCACTCGAGCCGGGGCGTTCCTTGGCAGTGGATCGCCTGATCCACACTTTCGGCGTGCCCTTCTATATCGCGAGCGAGAGCCTGACGCGCCTCGACGACGGAAAGCCCTTCCAGCGCCTGATGCTGGCGCTCGACACGGGTTCGGCGATCGTTGGGCCGGCGCGCGGTGACATCTTCACCGGTTCCGGCTTCGAGGCTGGCGAACGGGCGGGCGCAGTCCGCAATGCGGCGGATTTTTATGTCTTTGTTCCCAGGGCTGCCGCGGCACGATACGGCCATGCCTAAGGAAAAGAAGCTTTCGTCCGAAGATCGCATTCTCTGGGGCAAGGTTGCCCGCTCGACGAGACCGATGCCGGGCCGGCTCGACGACCTGATGGAGATGTTGGCCGAGGACGAACAGCCAAAACCGCAGGAAGAACCGAAAGCCAAGCAGCAACAGAAACCGACCGGTACCGTCGAGCCGCCGGGCATCACGCTGACGAAAAGGCCGGGCGAGAAAGTGCATCATCCGCTTGAGCAGCCGGTCAAGCGCAAGCTTGCCAAGGGGCGCCTGACACTCGAGGCGCGGATCGACCTGCACGGCATGATCCAGAGCGAAGCGCATGGCTTGCTGCTGCAGTTTCTTCTGAGGGCGCATGAGCGGGGGCTGCGCCATGTGCTCGTCATTACCGGTAAGGGCACCTCGTTCGGTAGCGACGGCGCTTTGAAACGGGCTGTGCCGCTTTGGTTCTCCCTGCCTGAGTTCCGGCCGCTGATCTCCTCCTATGAGCAGGCTGCCCGCAATCATGGCGGAGAAGGCGCTCTCTACGTTCGATTGGCCCGTACCCGCGGGAGCGCGATATGACGCCCTTCGGCGAGGCGCTGCGCGAACTCAGGCGCAGGAAGGGCGTGTCGCAGAAACAGATGGCGGCGGCGCTCAACGTTTCTGCCGCCTATCTTTCAGCCCTTGAACACGGAAAGCGCGGTGCGCCGAGTTTCGATTTTCTCCAGCGGGTGGCAGGCTACTTCAACGTCATATGGGATGAGGCGGAGGAACTGTTCCGTATCGCCAACGTCTCCGCCCCGAAAGTCGTGCTGGACACGTCGGGCCTGACGCCCGAGCACACGGCATTTGCCAACCGGCTCAGCGAGCAAATCCGCGCTTTGTCGCCAGAGACGATCCGCGCCCTGGAAGATGTTTTGGAAAAAGCCACATTTCCTGATAATGACAGGGGATGAATGCCTGTTTCCGGCCGCTGCCTGGCGGTCCGGGATTTGGAACCGTGGACAAATTTTCTATAGTCCACGAGGCGTCCGAGACGTGATTCGCAACGAATCACCATGTCCGAAGAACCTGGAAAGACCCGTAGCTGAATGACCGATATTCCTGAGACCGAAACCGGCGCCAGCGCCGAATATGGTGCCGATTCCATCAAGGTGCTGAAGGGCCTGGATGCCGTGCGCAAGCGGCCTGGCATGTATATCGGCGACACGGACGACGGCTCCGGTCTGCATCACATGGTCTACGAAGTCGTCGACAACGCGATCGACGAGGCGCTCGCCGGTCATGCCGACATCGTTACGGTGTCGCTCAATCCGGACGGATCGGTGACGGTGACCGACAACGGCCGCGGTATCCCGACCGCCATCCACAAGGAGGAAGGCGTCTCGGCGGCCGAGGTCATCATGACCCAGTTGCACGCCGGCGGTAAGTTCGACCAGAACTCCTACAAGGTCTCGGGCGGTCTGCACGGCGTCGGCGTGTCGGTGGTCAACGCGCTGTCGGTTTCGCTGAAGTTGAAGATCCGCCGTTCCGGCAAGATCCACGAGATGAGCTTTACTCACGGTGTCGCCGATGCTCCGCTTGCGGTCACCGGGGACGCAGGCGACGCGACCGGCACCGAAGTAACCTTCCTGCCGAGCGCTGAGACCTTCTCCAAGACCGAGTTCGACTACTCGATCCTTGAACACCGTCTGCGCGAACTCGCCTTCCTGAACTCCGGCGTCCGCATCATGTTGACGGACAAGCGCCATTCCGACATTCGCCAGGACGAGATGATGTACGATGGCGGCCTTGAAGCCTTCGTCGCCTATCTCGACCGTGCCAAGAAGCCGCTGGTGCATAAGCCGGTTGCCATTCGTGGCGAGAAGGACGGCATCACCGTCGAAGTCGCCATGTGGTGGAACGACAGCTACCACGAAAACGTGCTCTGCTTCACCAACAACATCCCGCAGCGCGACGGCGGCACCCACATGGCCGGTTTCCGCGCGGCGCTGACGCGGCAGGTTACCTCCTACGCGGATTCCTCGGGCATCACGAAAAAGGAAAAGGTCACGCTCCAGGGCGAGGACTGCCGCGAGGGCCTGACGGCCGTTCTTTCGGTCAAGGTTCCGGACCCGAAGTTCTCGTCGCAGACGAAGGACAAGCTGGTATCGTCGGAAGTGCGTCCGGTGGTCGAAAGCCTCGTCAACGAAGCGCTCAGCACCTGGTTCGAGGAACATCCGAGCGAAGCCAAGATCCTCGTCGGCAAGGTGGTCGAAGCGGCTGCTGCCCGCGAGGCCGCCCGCAAGGCCCGCGAACTGACGCGCCGCAAGGGTGCGCTCGACATCTCGTCGCTGCCCGGAAAGCTTGCCGACTGCTCCGAGCGCGATCCGGCCAAGTCCGAGCTCTTCCTGGTGGAAGGGGACTCGGCAGGCGGCTCCGCCAAACAGGGCCGTTCGCGCGAAAACCAGGCGATCTTGCCGCTTCGCGGCAAGATCCTCAACGTCGAACGCGCCCGCTTCGACAAGATGCTGTCGAGCCAGGAAATCGGCACGCTGATCACCGCGCTCGGCACCTCGATCGGCAAGGACGAGTTCAACGCCGACAAGCTGCGCTACCACAAGATCATCATCATGACGGACGCCGACGTCGACGGCGCCCATATCCGCACCCTGCTGCTCACCTTCTTCTTCCGTCAGATGCCGGAGCTGATCGAGCGCGGCCATCTCTATATCGCCCAGCCGCCGCTCTATAAGGTGACGCGCGGCAAGTCGGCCCAGTACCTCAAGAACGAGCAGGCGCTGGAAGACTACCTGATCACGATGGGCCTGGAAGAAGCGACGCTAGAGCTGGAATCGGGCGAAGTTCGCGCCGGCCAGGATCTGCGCGAAGTCATTAACGACGCGCTCCGCCTGCGCAATCTGATGAACGGGCTGCACTCGCGCTACAACCGCTCCATCGTCGAGCAGGCAGCGATTGCCGGAGCACTGAATGTCGAGCTCAACGGCCAGCGCGACGCCTACGAGGCGGTCGCCGCGGAGGTTGCCCGTCGCCTCGACGTGATCGCCGAGGAAACCGAACGCGGCTGGACCGGTGCGGTCACGGCCGAAGGCGGTCTCCGCCTCGAGCGCATGGTTCGCGGTGTCAAGGAAGTCGCCGTGCTCGACATGGCGCTGATCGGCTCGTCCGATGCCCGCTACATCGACCAGCTCACCGCCAAGCTCAAGGAAGTCTATGCCGCCCCGCCGGTCCTGCGTCGCCGCGACGGCACGCAGGAGATCAGCGGACCGCGTGCGCTTCTCGACGCCATTTTCGCGGCTGGCCGCAAGGGCCTGTCGATGCAGCGCTACAAGGGCCTTGGTGAAATGAACGCCGAGCAGCTCTGGGAAACGACGCTCGACCCGAACGTCCGCTCGTTGCTGCAGGTCCGGGTCGCCGATGCGACCGATGCTGACGGCTTGTTCTCGCGCCTGATGGGCGACGAGGTCGAGCCGCGCCGCGATTTCATCCAGGAAAACGCGCTGAGCGTCGCCAACCTCGACATCTGATCTTTCCGAAAATCATTGCCGATTGGGATCCCGGTGCCGCGCGGCACCGGGATTTTTCGTTATTCGCCCTTGAACTGGCCTTCGAAGGCGAACTCGCTGACCGGCTTGCGTTGGCTTGGGATTTCCCGCGCGCGCAGATCGTCAGGCAGCGTCGAGGGATCGGCCAGCCGGCCGATCGCAACGGCGGCCTCGACCCGGTAATGTTCGGGAACGTTCAGAACGCGCATGGCCTTGTCGCGGTCGATGCCCGCCATGCCATGGGCGTGCCAGCCGGAAAGCGAAACCTGCAAGGCAAGGCTGTACCAGGCGGCGCCCGTGTCGAAGGCATGGGTGTAGGCCGAGCGCATTTCTCCATTCTGTGCCTGGTTATGGGTTCTCGAAATGACGATCAGGAGCGCTGCCGCATTCTTCGCCCAGCGCTGGTTGCCCTCGTCGAGAATGTCGAGCAGCACCGGGAAATGTTCCGTTCCGCGGCGGGCGTAGACGAAACGCCAGGGCTGTCGGTTGCTTGCCGAAGGTGCCCAGCGGGCCGCTTCGAAGAAGGAAAGCAACTCGCGTTCCGCGATCTCCTCGTGGGTGAAGGCGCGGGGCGACCAGCGCTCAAGGAACATGGCATCGATGGGATAGTCGGCTTTTCTATTGTCGGTCGCCGTCATGGACATGCCTCTTCTATGTGTTCTCTAAATCCTCAGCAGCTTTTCAGCGCCTGATCTGTCCCCGGCGCCTATGGCTCGATTCGTTTCGGACGCTACATGAGGACGGGTGCGGATGAAACCGGGTTGGGCGGCGCACGCAAACGTGCATGCGATCTGTAGGCTGCGCGCGTCAGGAAAGTGCAGAAACGGTCGCGTGGGTCATTGCCGTTTCCAGTAAAAAAGTTGTATAAGTTCTGTAGATTTTGAGAGAGGACGGATCATGTCGTTTAAAGACCCATCATTGTTTCGCCAGGCAGCCCTCGTCGGCGGCGAGTGGATCGAGGCAGACGCGGCGAACGCGATCGAGGTGAACAACCCCGCGACCGGCGAGATCATCGGCCGAGTGCCGAAGCTTGGCGCCAAGGAAACCAAGGCAGCGATCGAGGCGGCGCGTCTGGCCCAGAAGGGCTGGGCGGCGCGCACGGCCAAGGAGCGCGCCGGCATCCTGCGCAAATGGTTCGAGCTGATGATCGAGAACAAGGAGGATCTCGGCCGCATCCTGACGCTGGAACAGGGCAAGCCGCTGGCGGAAGCCACCGGCGAAATCGTCTATGGCGCAAGCTTCGTCGAGTGGTTCGCCGAAGAAGCGCGCCGCATCTATGGTGACCTGATCCCCGGCCATCAGCCCGACAAGCGCATCCTGGTGATGAAGCAGCCGATCGGCGTCGTCGCGGCCATCACGCCGTGGAACTTCCCCAATGCGATGATCACCCGCAAGGCCGGCCCGGCCTTCGCCGCCGGCTGTGCCATGGTGCTGAAGCCAGCAGCGCAGACACCATTCTCGGCGATAGCGATCGCGATCCTTGCCGAACGCGCCGGGCTGCCGAAGGGCCTCTTCAGCGTCATCACCGGCTCCGCCCGCGAGATCGGCGCCGAGATGACCTCCAACCCTGTCGTGCGCAAGCTCACCTTCACCGGTTCGACCGAAGTCGGCGCCGAGCTCTATCGCCAGAGTGCCGGCACGATCAAGAAGCTCGGTCTCGAACTCGGCGGCAATGCGCCGTTCATCGTTTTCGACGATGCCGATCTCGATGCCGCAGTTGAAGGCGCGCTGATCGCCAAGTTCCGCAACAACGGCCAGACCTGCGTCTGCGCCAACCGCATCTATGTGCAGGACAAGGTCTACGACGCCTTCTCCGACAAGCTCGCCAAGGCGGTCGCCAAGCTGAAGATCGGCAACGGCCTCGATGAGGGCGTGATCTTGGGCCCGCTGATCGACAAGGCGGCGCTGGAGAAGGTGGAGGAGCACATCGCTGACGCCACCTCCAAGGGCGCACGCGTGATCCAGGGCGGCAAGCGCCACACACTCGGCGGCACTTTCTATGAGGCGACGGTCCTGGCCGATGTCACCCAGGCGATGGCAGTTGCGCGCGAGGAAACCTTCGGGCCGGTCGCGCCGCTCTTCCGCTTCAAGGACGAGTCCGATGTGGTCGAGCAGGCAAACGATACCGAATTTGGTCTCGCATCCTACTTCTATGCCAAGGATCTGGCCCGCGTGTTTCGTGTCGCCGAAGCACTGGAATACGGCATGGTCGGCGTCAACACCGGGCTGATCTCGACGGCGGAAGCGCCGTTCGGCGGCGTGAAACTCTCCGGTCTCGGCCGTGAGGGTTCCAGGTACGGCATCGAGGAGTTCACCGAGATCAAATACGTCTGCCTTGGCGGCGTTGCCTGAAACAGGCGAAAACCCGACTTGCAGAAAACCGGCCAGTGTTTTGGCCGGTTTTCTTTTGCCAGCAAGGCGTTAGTCTTCGCAGTCGAATCTATCGATGGCGTGAGGTCGGCCCTCACACCCCAGCCCTCTCGGCGCGAGCGGAGAAAAGGGATTTCAAGGCGGCGCGGTCTTGTCTCCGTTTACGGGGAGCGGAACCGGCAAGCGGGTGAGGGGGCGAAGTTCCACGCTGCGTTTAAGGAGAACAGACATGCCGGCACCGAAGAACCCCTTTAAGGCAGCTCTGCGCGAAAACCGCTTCCAGCTTGGACTATGGGTGGCGCTTGCCAGCCCCTATGCGGCGGAAGTGGTGGCCGGCAGCGGCTATGACTGGCTGCTGATCGACGGCGAGCATGCGCCGAACGATATCCCGCTGCTGTCGGCACAGTTTCGCGCGGTCTCGACATCAGCCAGCCATCCGATGGTCCGTCTGCCGGTCGGCGATACCGTGTTGATCAAGCAGATCCTCGACACCGGGGTGCAGACCCTGCTGATCCCGATGGTCGAAAGCCTGGCGCAGGCGCAGCAACTGGTGCGCGCCACGCGCTATCCGCCCCATGGCGTTCGTGGCGTCGGTGCCGCCCTCGGCCGCGCGTCTCAGTTCGGCCGTATCGGCGACTATCTCCAAACCGCCGGCGACGAGATCTGCCTGATCCTGCAGATCGAAAGCCGTGCAGGGCTTGCCGCGATCGACGAGATTGCCGCACTCGACGGCGTCGATGGCCTCTTCATCGGTCCGTCCGACCTGGCGGCGGACATGGGTTATCTCGGCAAACCGGGCCATCCGGAGGTGCGCGCGGCGATTGCCGACGCGTTTGAGCGCATCAAGAAGGCCGGCAAGGCGAGGGGCATCATGACGCTCGACCTCGAGCAGGCGCGCGACTACCGCGAGCTCGGCGCCGATTTCATGGCGATCGGCACGGACGTCACGTCGCTCGTTCGCGCGACGACGGCGCTGCGCCAGGAGTTTCAAGGCGAGGTCGCTTCGGCACCAAGGAAGCAGGAATCCGGCTACTGATCCGAGATCGCGGCGAGTTCGGGCATCGAAACGCCCGGGCTCCAGCGCTGGAGGTCGACGATCCGGCGCTCGATCTTTTCGCGGTGATGGTTGGCGATATCGCCAAGGCGGTGGTTGAGGAACGGGTTTCCGAAGCGCTCCAGCGTCGCTGCAGCATAGGTGATCGCCTCGTTCTCCATACCCTTGGCGGCGAAGGCGGGAATGACTTCGGATCGATAGATGTGGTCCAGCCGGGCTGCCACGCGTGCGTCGGCGAGGATCTCCCGGACGGTCTCGTTCGGGTCACGGCCTTCCTTGAGCCAAAGATCCGCAAGCACCGTGTGACCGAGGTTGAGGATGTGAAGCTTCAGCTTCTCATAGGGCGTCAGGTCGTCCACGAGTTTCACGGACGGATGGGCACAGGGCGAGCGTAGACCGGGCTGATTTTCGATTGCCCACAGCGCATAGGGCTCGGCAATCGCGCCGGCGGGCTCCAGCGGTTCGGAGACGATGCGGTCGACCAGGGTGTTTGCCCAGACGACGTTCTTGTCCAGCCACATGGTGAAAGCGTTGCCTTTGACCCGCTCGGCCGCAAGCCGCAGCATCAGCGCTTTCAGCACATCGCCGTTGCGCGACACGAGCTCGCAAGGAAGGATCGTCAGGGGAAGCGCACCCGAATCGAAGCGCGCCTTCAAGAGCAGAAGCAGCTTGCCGGGAAAAGAACGCGGAATCTCCGTCACCAGGTCGTCGTCGCCGACCTGGTAGCCCGTATCGCCGGTATTGGAGATCAGGATCTCGGCCTCGTCGGCAACGATCTCCCGGATCTCGTTCCAATTTTCGGCGGTCGAGAGCGCCCGCGTTACACTGGTGACCTGTTCTGTTCGGTCGATCCGCTCGCCGCCCTGGATGCCGCGGATGACGACCGGAAAGCCTTCGGGGCGGGCAAGTGCCGCAAGCCGCCCGGCGCGTTCCCGGGATCCGGTTGTCTGGACGATGGTGATCGGCCCGGGCGCCTGACCGGATTTCAGCGCCTCGCTGACGAAGAGATCGGCATGGGCTTGAAGGAAACGGCTGGTCCCGAATTGCACGATCGGTGTCGTCATGTGTGGCTCCGGTAGCTGGCTATGGAATGGATTGAAGCAAGGTCTCGCGCGCGGATTGGAGATGGCGCCGGCAGGCCTGTTCGGCCTTTGCCGGGTCATGCGAGCGCAACGCCTCGATATAGGCAAGGTGTTCTTCCAGCGCGCGCGCGTTGCGCTGGCGGGCATTCGTCTTGTTCCACTGGTAGTGATAGTGGAAGACGATCGCGATGATGTCATAGAAATCGACGATGAAGCGATTGCTGGACGCCTTGTGCACCAGCAAGTGGAACTGCTCGTCCAGTTCGGAGAATTCCCGATAGCGGTTGTCGATATCGGCCAGGATTTCCCGGTGCAGGGCCTCGATTTTCTTGAGCTCCTCCCACGCGGGGTGATCGTGCGGCAAGGAGACGAAGCGCGCGGCCGAACGCAATTCGAACATCTCGCGCACTTCCGTCAGCTCCAGCGCAAACTCCCGCGTGAAGCCCTTGAGGATCCAGTGGCTATTCGGCCGCTTCTCGATCAGGCCGAAGCGGCTGAAGCGGATCAGGAACTCGCGTACGCTGGTCGTCCCGGTGCCGATCTCGCGTGCCAGTTCGAGCTCGTTGATCTGCATGCCGGGCTCGGCGCCGCCAGCGAGAATCCGGCGCATGAAACTGCGCTCGATGATCTCGGCAAGCGAATCTGTTTCTTCCGTCGGAAAATAGTCGTCGGGGCGAGGCTGCCGCAGCACGTTCTTCTTGCGCTTGTCCCAGGCGATCAGCTGCAGTTCTTCGAAGCGGCCGAGGATTGCGCGCACCGTCGTGCGGCTGACGCCGAGCACCTGCCCAAGCTCCGGCTCGGAGGGCAGCGAGGATGTTTCCGCCAGAAGCTTCAAGCAGCGGTTATAGGCATCCTTGAAGACGGTGTTCTGTTTTGCCATGGCAAGATCCGGCCGGTTCGAAATTCTCTGCGTTTATCAGGAACGCTCCTCTATCGCGGCGATCCGGTTTTGTCTCCGTCTGTCATCAACATCTGTTCCTCCCGTTCACCCGGTCATTGGCCCGACGGCGTCAGCGACGTTTTTGCTATAATACCCATTGACGACGATCTGTCTATTGTAGATAAAAGACAGAAGAACAGGCCTTAACAATAACGGAGAAATCGGTGTCTGCGCCGTCCACCATCCTGCTCGCACCGGAGGACAACGTCGTCGTGGCGACTTTGGCGATTGCCGCCGGCGACGCACTGCCAAATGGTGCGCGCGCGGCAGCAAAGGTCGATGCCGGCCACAAGATCGCGATCCGCGCCATCCGCGCCGGCGAACCGGTCATCAAATACGCCCAGGCGATCGGACGGGCGACTGCCGATATTGCGCCGGGCGACCATGTGCACTCCCACAACCTCGCCTTTGACCGGGATCGCCTGGCGATCGGCCCGCAGGGAACGCCGGAAGCAGCAAGTGATGCCGACAAGGCGCGCACATTCATGGGCTATCGCCGTGGCGACGGGCGGGCGGCGACGCGAAACTATATCGGTGTCGTCGCCAGCGTGAACTGTTCCACCACTGTCTGTCGGGCCATCGCCGAGGAGGCGAACAGGCGCATCCTCCCGAAATACGACGGCATCGATGGGTTCGTGCCGATCGTGCATGACCAGGGTTGCGGCATGTCGTCGACCGGCGACGGCATGGCCAATCTGCACCGAACGCTCGCCGGCTACGCCCGCCACGCCAATTTCGGCGGCGTGCTGATGGTGGGCCTCGGCTGCGAGGTCAACCAGTTGACGCTTTATGGCCAGAGCGGCGCCGGCGGCGAAAAGCGTCACTTCAACATTCAGGAAGCCGGCGGGTCGCGGCGTTCGGTGGAAAAGGCCCTCGGTATTCTCGAGGAAATTGCTGCCGAAGTCGGCAAAGCGCGTCGCGTTGCCATTCCGGTGAGCGAGATCGTCGTCGGCCTGCAATGCGGCGGATCCGATGGGCTATCAGGTATTACCGCCAACCCGGCGCTTGGCGCCGCGGTCGATATCCTTGCGGCGGCTGGCGGTACGGCAATCCTCTCCGAGACCTCGGAGATCTACGGCGCCGAACATCTGCTGCGCAGCCGGGCTGTCAACGAAACCGTGGCGATGAAGCTCGATGGACTGATCGCCTGGTGGGAGAGCTATGTGGCGATGCACGGCGCCTCGCTCGACAACAATCCATCGCCGGGCAACAAGCGTGGCGGCTTGACGACCATTCTCGAAAAATCGCTCGGTGCCGTGGCCAAAGGAGGCCGGTCACCGCTGAATGCGGTCTATCGCTACGCCGAACGGGTGACCGAGCACGGGCTCGTCTTCATGGATACGCCCGGCTACGATCCGGTATCGGCGACCGGCCAGGTTGCTGGCGGCGCCAATGTCATCGCCTTTACCACCGGCCGCGGCAGTTGTTTCGGCTGTCGGCCGGCGCCATCGATCAAGCTCACCAGCAACACGGCGCTGTTCAAGGCGATGGAAGAGGACATGGACATCGATTGCGGCGTGATCGCTTCGGGCGAGGCGAGCATCGCAGGGCTTGGCCGCGAGATCTTCGACCTGATCGTCGAGACCGCCTCGGGGCGCAAGACCAAGAGCGAGCTCTTCGGCTATGGCGACAACGAGTTCGTACCCTGGCATCTGGGGGCGACGCTCTAAATACGGAACGACTGGCATCCTTGGAGGAGGAGACGGGGAATGCAGACGAGACGGATCGGTCGAACCGAACTGGCGGTGACCGAATATAGCTTCGGCGCTGCCGGGCTTGGCGGGCTCTACCGGGAGTGCACCCGTGAGGCGGCAATCGCGACGCTGGAGACCGCCTGGTCCGCCGGCCTGCGCTATTTCGACGTTGCGCCTTATTATGGCCTGGGCCTTGCCGAGCGCCGGGTCGGCGACTTCTTGCGCGACAAGCCGCGCGATGATTTCGTCCTCTCCACCAAGGTTGGCCGGCTCCTTCATCCGGTGCCGGAAGGCAAGGTGCCCGACTATTCCTATGTGAAGCCGCTCAATTTCGACGTCAGCTACGACTACAGCTACGACGGCATCATGCGCTCCGTCGAGTTCAGCTATGCCCGGCTGGGGCTCAATCGCATCGACATTCTCTATGTGCACGATATCGGCGTCTATACCCATGGCGCCGCCCGAAACGCCGTCTATATGAGGCAGTTGCTGGAGGGCGGCCTGAAGGCGCTGGAGGAGCTGAAATCCTCAGGAACCATCGCCGCCTTTGGTCTCGGCGTGAACGAGGTACCGGTTTGCCTTGAGGTCATGCGCCGCGCCGATATCGACTGCATCCTTCTGGCCGGCCGCTATACCTTGCTCGATCGCTCGGCCGTCGCCGAACTCTTGCCGCTCTGTGAAAAGAAGCAGACCTCGCTTGTCGTCGGCGGGGTCTTCAATTCGGGCATCCTGGCCACAGGTCCGGTCGAAGGCGCGCATTTCGATTACATGCCGGCAACGGAAGATATCCGGCAAAAGGTCGGCGCCATGGAGGCGGTTGCTCGCGGCATGAATGTGCCGCTCGCGGCACCAGCCATGCAGTTTCCCCTCGGTCACCCCATGGTTGCCTCCGTGCTGCTCGGGACCGCCAAGCCGGAGAGCCTGACCCGCAACATGGCACTCACCGAACACCGGTTTTCCGCGGCGGATTTCGCGGCTTTTGAACCGTTCACGCTGGTCGCGCCGGAGCTCGGAGACGAGCCGGTTCGGGTCTAGCGGAACGCGGCCGCCTTGCGGCTTGAAATGCTGTTCCGGCAGCTTGCCAAGCCGGAATTGTCGTACTAGCATTCAGATATGTTTTTTATCGATAAAAGGTCGATAGCCGGCACCTGCGATCGACCTCCAAGAAGTGGAACACGGTGCACTGAGAGGAAACCTGGGATGAGCATTCTGAAAAGCAGTCTTACCCGTCGCGCCTTCACCGCCCTGGCCGGTGCTGCGATGATCGCCGGCATGTCGCCGGTCGCGTCCTTCGCGCAGGACGTGACGATCCCGATCATCGTCAAGGACACCACGTCCTTCTACTGGCAGATCGTGCTGGCCGGCGCGCGCGCCGCCGGCAAGGACCTGGGCGTCAATGTACCTGAACTCGGGGCCCAATCCGAGTCCGACATCAACGGCCAGATCAGCATTCTCGAGAACGCGGTTGCCGGCGCTCCGGCTGCTGTCGTCATCTCGCCAACGGAATTCAAGGCGCTCGGCAAGCCGATCGATGAGGCGGCGAAGGCTGTTCCGATCATCGGCATCGACTCCGGCGCGGACTCGAAGGCCTTCTCCTCGTTCCTCACCACCGACAACGTCCAGGGCGGCCGCATCGCTGCCGACGGTCTTGCTGCGGCGGTCAAGGAAATGACCGGCAAGGAAGAGGGCGAAATCGCCATCATCACCAGCCTTCCGGGCGTCGGCTCGCTCGACCAGCGCCGCGAGGGCTTCCTCGATCAGGTCAAGACGAAGTATCCGGGCTTCAAGGTCGTGGCCGACAAATATGCCGACGGCCAGGCGACCACCGGCCTCAACATCATGACCGACCTGATCACCGCCAATCCCAATCTTGTTGGCGTCTTCGCCTCCAACCTGATCATGGCGCAGGGCGTCGGCCAGGCGATCGCCGAAAACAAGCTCGGCGACAAGATCAAGGTGATCGGCTTCGACAGCGACGACAAGACGGTCGGCTTCCTCAAGGAAGGCGTTCTGGCCGGTCTCGTCGTTCAGGATCCCTACCGCATGGGCTATGATGGCGTGAAGACGGCGCTGGCCGTTTCCAAGGGTGAAAAGGTCGAAAAGAATGTCGATACCGGTGCCAATCTGGTGACCAAGGCCAATATGGCCGAACCGAAGATCGACGCTCTTTTGAACCCGAAGGTCAAGTGACGACGGCCGCGGCGGGCCGCTTGCCCGCCGCACCCGCTTGCGACCGGAACGAGGACCGGTCGCAAGCGATCTCTGCGATGGGAGGAATGCGCGGATGACCGAGTTGCAAGAGGCGCGCGACATCAGGACTGAAGGCCTGCACGTGGCAACGCGCCATCCGGTTCCGAAGGGCGAACCGATCCTGGAACTGCGCGCCCTGCAGAAGAAATACGGTGCCGTGGAAGCCTTGAAACCGGCGTCGCTGACCTTTCTGTCCGGTGAGATTCACGCAATCGTCGGCGAGAACGGTGCCGGCAAGTCGACGCTGATCAAGCTTCTGACCGGCGTCATCAACCGCACATCCGGTGAGATCTTCTGGTGCGGCAAACCGGTCCAGCTCGACACGCCGCACGAGGCGATCGAACGCGGCATCAACGCCGTGCACCAGGAGGTCGTGCTCTGCGCCCACCTGACGGTGGCGGCCAACATGTTTCTCGGCGACGAGATCAACCGCAACGGACTGATGCGCAAGCGCGCCATGACCGATGCGGCCCAGCGCGTACTCGACGATCTCGGCTTCAACCTGCCCGCCGCTGCCGTGCTTGGCAGTCTGACGATCGGCCAGCAGCAGCTCGTCGCCACCGCGCGCGCCGCGATGCGCGGCACGCAGTTCCTGATCTTCGACGAGCCGACGGCCTATCTGACCCGGCAGGAATCGGCCCAGCTCTTCCGGCTGATCCGCAGGCTCCAGGCCGAAGGCGTGACCATCGTCTATATCAGCCACCGCATGGAAGAAGTCTTCGAGCTTGCCGATCGCGTCTCGGTGCTGCGTGACGGCACCCATGTCGGTACCCGCAAGATCGGCGAAACGAACGAGGCGGAACTGATCGCGTTGATGATCAACCGCACGATCGAGCAGATCTATCACAAGGAGCATTTTCCGCTCGGCGAAGTCATCGTCGAAACGCGAGACTTGAGCGGTCCCGGATTCCAGGATGTATCGCTGACCGTTCGCGCCGGCGAGATCGTCGGCCTCTACGGGTTGATCGGAGCGGGGCGCAGCGAGTTTGCGCTCGGCCTCTATGGACGCCATCGCCCGAGCGCCGGCGAGGTCTATTGGAAGGGGCGCAAGGTGGATATCGCCAGTGAGCGTGTCGCCATGGATCTCGGTATCGCGCTGGCGCCGGAAAGCCGTCGCGACCAGGGCCTGTGCCTCAATCTGCCGATCGGCCTCAACATCAACCTGCCGGTTTTTAGCCGGCTGACGCGTGGGCTGACGATCAACGGCCAGCAGGAGCGGGAGAATGCCGACCGGCAGATCCGCGACCTGAAGATCAAGACGCCTTCGCGCCGGGTCTTGGCGTCCGCCATGTCCGGCGGCAACCAGCAGAAGATTGTCATTGGCAAATGGCTGAGCCACGGTGCCAAGCTCTTCATTTTCGACGAGCCGACCGTCGGCGTCGACGTTGGCACCAAGGCGGAAATCTACCGCCTGTTCGCGCGGCTTCTGGAGAACGGGGCGGGCATCATCCTGATCTCGTCCTATCTGCCTGAAGTCTACGAGCTCGCGGATCGGCTGCACGTGTTCCGGCGCGGCCGGCTGGTTGCCAGCCATGATTACCGCGCCGCAAGCCATGAGGAAGTGCTGACGCAGGCGATCGGTGTTTGAACGCTTAGAGCGGGATGAGGTGAGCGGTTTTCCGCCCGCATCCCGCTCCAGCTGATGAAGACGATCATGATGTCTTGGTCGGATAGACCAAGATCATCATGATCTAAGAAACTTGAGGGATGCAGGGAGGAAGATCATGAGTGCGGAAACGGTGGAGAGCAGCGCCAGCGCGGCGCCACGCAAGGGCGTGAGCATTCTGTTCGGCCTCACCCTCTTGGGGCTGCTTCTGTTCCTGTGGCTGCTGCTGGGCTTCGCCACCAACAGTTTCTGGACGCCCAACAACATCAGCAACCTGCTGCGCCAGGGCGCGATGACGGCGATCCTTGCGGTCGGCCAAACCTTCGTCATCATCACCGCCGGCATCGATCTTTCGGTGGGCGCGGTGGTCGGCTTCACCAGCGTCATCGTCGCCTGGCTGCTTGCGGCCGGCATGCCGCTTTGGGCCGCCATCCTGCTCACGCTTGCCTTCGGAGTGCTGATCGGCGCCTTCCACGCCTTCGGCATCGTACGCATGGGCCTGCCGCCCTTCATCATCACGCTTGCGACCCTCACCTCGCTCCGTGGCATCGGCCTGCTGATCACCAACGGCTCGACGATCTCGATCACCAATGAAGCCTTCACCAACTTCTCGCGGGCGGATTTCCTCGGCGTGCCCAGCCTGTTCTGGATGGTGATCGTGGTGGCGATCCCGGCCTATGTCTTCCTGCATTTGAGCCGCTTCGGGCGCTACCTCTTCGCCGTCGGGTCGAACAGCGAGGCCGCACGCCTCTCCGGCGTCAATGTCCACCGCACCATCTATCTCGCCTATATCCTCTCCTCGACTTGCGCTGCCTTCGTCGGCCTGCTGCTCGCCTCGCGCATCGGCATCGGCAACGCCACGCAAGCCGAAGGCTGGGAACTGCAGGCGATCGCCTCGTCGGTCATCGGCGGTACCAGCTTGTTCGGCGCGGTCGGTTCGGTGCACGGGCCGCTGCTCGGCGCCTTCATCCTCGCGACGATCAACAACGGCGCCAATCTCCTGAACGTCAACTCGTTCTGGCAGCGCATCATCACCGGCGTTCTGATCATCGTCATCGTCTATTTCGACCAACTCCGGCGCCGCAGCGCCCGCTAGGCGCAGGCTCCGAACATTCCGTGGGAAATGCCATGAAAGCCGTGCTCTGCCTCGAACCCGGCCGCCTGGAGGTCGTCGACCGTCCGCCGGCGGACAACGTGCCTGACGGTTGGGTGCGTCTTGCCGTCAGCCATGTCGGCATCTGCGGCACCGATTATCATATCTTCGCCGGCAAGCATCCGTTCCTTGAATATCCCAGGGTCATGGGCCACGAGATATCGGCAACGGTCATCTCCGGTGGTCGCGGCACGTCGATTGCGCCCGGCACGCCGGTCGTGGTGAACCCCTATCTTTCCTGCGGCAACTGCGTTGCCTGTCGAAAGGGCAAACCGAACTGCTGCACGGCCATCAGGGTACTCGGCGTCCATACCGATGGTGCCTTCTGCGAAGAGATTGTCGTGCCGGAGGGTAATCTTTATCCGGCGCAGGACCTGTCCCCCGAAGCGGCGGCCACCGTCGAGTTTCTGGCGATCGGCGCCCATGCGGTGCGGCGCGCGGCGATGGCGACAGGCGCGCGATCATTGGTCATCGGGGCAGGGCCGATTGGTCTCGGCACCGCGATCTTCTCGCGCATTGCCGGCCATCAGGTGACGCTGATCGACACCAGCGCCGAACGGCTGGACTTTGCCGCGCGGAAGCTCGGCCTTGCCAATGGCATTGTCGCGGATGCGGACGTGGCGGCGCGCGTTGCCGAGGCTACGGGTGGCGACGGTTTCGACGTCGTCTTCGATGCCACGGGTCATGGTGGCTCGATGCAGGCGGCCTTTTCCTACGTCGCCCATGGCGGCACGCTGGTCTTCGTCAGCGTCGTCAAGGACGAGATCCGCTTTTCCGACCCGGAGTTCCACAAGCGTGAGATGACGCTGATCGGAAGCCGCAATGCGACCCGCCAGGACTTTGACCATGTGGTCGCGTCGATCGCTTCCGGCCTTGTACCAGTCGAGGCCCTGATCACTCACCGCACAACACTTGACAGAGCCGTCGTCGATCTCCCGCGCTGGGCGGAAGAAAAGACGGGTCTGGTCAAGGCAATCGTCAAGGTGGCTGTCGCGTGAGAGATCGCTGATTGCTGCGTCGCCACAGAGTCGCCATAGAGAGTGGAGCTGCCATTCGCTCTTCGGAGCCGCCGTTTTTTCCTGAAATTGCCCGGCATCCGGTTCTCAGCGCACGAAAATAGCGGAAAACCGGCAGTTTCAGACAAGCTTGTTTGCAAATCGTCAGGAATCCGGATTCATTCTGGCCTCAGGCCTTGTATCGCGGTGACACGGGTATACATGTTGCACTGCACAAGAAAAATGGTAGTCTGGCAGCGATTGCGGACACCAAGACAAACAATCGCAAGCTTGCGTCCGACCGGGAGCGGCGTTGTCGTTGATTGAACCAAGGGGTACGCTTCCCATGTTCTACCAGCTCTATGAATTGAACCATGCAATGATGGCGCCGTGGCGTACGGCCGCCGATGCCATGCGACTTGCCTTCAGCAACCCGATGAATCCCATCTCGCACACCTATTTCGGTCGTGCGGCTGCCGCCGGGCTCGAAGTGTTCGAGCGCTCCACCCGCCGCTATGGCAAGCCCGAGTTCGGACTTCCCGCGACCGAGGTCGACGGCACGTCCGTCTCCGTTTACGAGCGCATCGTCTGGCGCGCTCCCTTCTGCAACCTCATCCATTTCGAGCGCGCCTTGCCCAAGGGGCGTGCCGCCGATCCGAAGGTTCTGGTGGTGGCGCCGATGTCCGGCCACTACGCGACGCTGCTGCGCGGCACCGTGGAAGCTTTGCTGCCGCATTCCGACATTTACATCACCGACTGGATCGACGCCCGCATGGTGCCGCTCAGCGAAGGCACTTTCGATCTTGATGACTACATCGATTACGTCATTCAGATGCTGCACTTCCTGGGCCCGAACACCCATGTGATCGGCGTCTGTCAGCCGGCAGTGCCGGTACTCGCCGCCGTCGCCCTGATGGAAGCGGCCGACGATCCGCTGTCGCCGGCGACGATGACGCTGATGGGCGGACCGATCGACACGCGCATCAATCCGACCGGCGTCAACCAACTCGCCGAACAGCGGCCGATCGAATGGTTCCGCGACAATGTCATCATGCCGGTGCCGTGGCCGCAGCCAGGCTTCATGCGCATGGTCTATCCGGGCTTCCTGCAGCTCTCCGGCTTCATGTCGATGAACCTCGACCGTCACCTGATCGCCCACAAGGAGTTCTTCGCGCATCTGGTGAAGAACGACGGCGATGCCGCCGAGAAACATCGCGACTTCTACGACGAGTATCTCGCGGTCATGGACCTGACCGCTGAATTCTACCTGCAGACCGTGCAGGTGGTCTTCATGCAGCATGCGCTCCCGAAGGGTGAGATGATGCATCGCGGCAAGCGCGTCGATACGACGGCGATCAGGAAGGTCGCGCTGCTGACTGTCGAGGGCGAGAACGACGATATTTCCGGCGTCGGCCAGACGAAGGCGGCGCAGACGATCTGCACCAATATCCCTGATCATATGCGCATGCATTACATGCAGCCGGATGTCGGCCACTACGGCGTCTTCAACGGTTCGCGCTTCCGCCGCGAAATCGCCCCGCGCATCGTCGCCTTCCACCGCGAGCATTCGCGGCACGTGAAGCCGGTGAAGCAGCTTATCAAGGGCGGCAAGTCGGCCTGACCTCGCCGTCGGGCCGTTTTGACCGCGTAGAGTCAAGGGTTTGTCCGATTCCGGGGGAGGGCGTCTTGCACAGTCAGGGGCGCCTTCCCACATCGTTTTCATCGGGCCGCATGGGCAGCCCGGATGATTGCGAGGAATCCTGAAGATGAACCAATCTGCAATGATCCGTCCGGATTGGACGCCCGCGACCATCGCCCTGATGGTGCTCGGCTTCGTGGTCTTTTGGCCACTTGGCCTGGCCATGCTCGCCTACATCCTGTTCGGCGAAAAACTCAAGACGTTCAAGAAAGATGCCAACGATACGGTGGGTGGCATGTGCTCCGCATTCAAGCGCGGCGGTCGCCGCTCCAACTGGACGCATCGCACCGGCAACGTCGCCTTCGACGACTGGCGCGAAGCCGAACTTGCGCGCCTCGACGAGGAGCGCCGCAAGCTCGACGAAATGCGCGAAGAATTCGACACCTATGTGCGCGAGCTTCGCCGTGCCAAGGACCAGGAAGAGTTTGACCGCTTCATGCGCGACCGCAAGAACGGCGGCTCCGGCCCGGTTGTCGAAGCTCACTGACCCGATGATGCTTTCCGGCGTTTCACATGAAACGCCGGATATCCGTTCGCGTCTCGCGGCACCGTAGGCGAAAGCCCCGCGAATCGGTTAGAAAGCCTGCATGTTCCCTTCCTTCAAGCGGCGCATCCAACCTGCACCACCCGCCACGACGCGGCAGATCGAGGTCGCCGGCAAGTCCCTGCCGCTGACGATCAAGCAGAACGCGCGCGCGACCCGCATGACGCTTCGCATCGAGCCCGGCGGTCGGGCACTGAAGATGACGATCCCTCAGGGTCTGCCGGAGCGCGAGGTCAATGCCTTTCTCAGCCGCCATCAGGGCTGGCTGATGACGAAGCTTGCTCGCTTCTCCGGCGAAAGCCAGATCGAGGAAGGCGGCTCCATCCTCATCCGCGGCATCTCCCATCGCATCGAGCGCACCGGCAAGATCCGCGGCCTGACGGAAGCGATCGTGCTTGATGACGAGCCGGTGTTGCGCGTCAGCGGCGGCGAGGAGCATCTGAACCGGCGCATCGTCGATTTTCTCAAGAAAGAGGCCCGCCAGGATCTCGATCGTCTGGTGGCGATCTACACCGGTCGCATCGGCCGGCGAGCGAAGTCGCTGTCGCTCAAGGACACGCGCAGCCGCTGGGGATCCTGTTCTGCAGATGGGGCGCTGAGTTTTTCCTGGCGCATCGTCATGGCGCCGCCGAAGGTCATCGCCTATCTCGCGGCGCACGAGGTCGCGCATTTGCAGGAGATGAATCACGGGCCTGATTTTTGGGCGCTGTGTGGGAAATTGTGCCCGGATACCGACGATGCCAAGCGCTGGCTCCGCCGCAACGGCACGATGCTTCACGCAATCGACTTCGACTGAGCCGGCCAGCCGGAGATCACGCGCGGTGGCGTAGAGCTTCGCGGATCTTCTCATCGGTCTTGTATTGGCTGAGCGCATAGACCGACCAGATCGCCGCCGGAACCCAACCGATGAGTGTGAGCTGCAGGATCAGGCAGGTGAGGCCGGCAAAGGGACGGCCGATCGTGAAAAACTGCAGCCAGGGCAGGATAAGCGCGAGCAACAGGCGCATCTGTCTCTCCGTTATGGTAAAATGCATATGGTGAAAGCCCGTCGGTCGCGCAAGGGGCGCACACCCGTGGGGGCTTGGGCGCCGGGGGCGCTGGCTGGTAGGCCGCGCGTCGGTTTTTGGCTCGACTCGCGCGACATTTCATGCAAGGTCGCTTCTCATGAAAACCGAAGTGAAGATATGCGGGCTGAGCACCGCGGAAGCGGTTGAGCGCGCTGTCGCGCTCGGGGCGTCCCATACCGGCTTCATCTTTTTCCCGAAGAGCCCCAGGAACATCGAGCCTGACGATGCCGGCCGGTTGGCGGATCGGATTCGCGGTCGGGCGAAGATCGTTGCCGTCACGGTCAATGCCGACAACGACGAGCTCGACGAGATCGTCTCGGCGCTCAATCCGGATATCCTGCAGCTCCACGGCAGCGAGGGCCCGGAACGGTTGCTGACGGTCAAGGCGATGTACGGCCTCCCCGTCATGAAGGCGCTTTCGGTGCGCGAGGCCTCGGACCTCGAAAAGATCGACGCCTATATCGGCATCGCCGATCGCTTCCTGTTCGATGCCAAACCGCCTGCAGGTTCCGATTTGCCCGGCGGCAACGGCGTTTCCTTTGACTGGAAGCTGCTCGACGCGCTTGACGGAAGCGTCGATTACATGCTTTCCGGTGGTCTTAACGCCAGTAACATTGGCGAGGCCATGGCGCAGACCCGCGCCCGCGCCATTGATATCTCCTCCGGCGTCGAGAGCGCGCCGGGCGTCAAGGATTTGAAGCTCATGGAATCGTTTTTCAATGCCGTTCGCCAGGCGGAGGCGGGCATGCCACGGTCAGGGAGCAGGACGTGAACCAGGCGCCAAAGTTGAATTCCTACCGGGGCGGCCCGGATGAAGACGGTCGTTTCGGTATTTTTGGCGGCCGCTTCGTAGCCGAGACGCTGATGCCGTTGATCCTCGACCTGCAGGACGAGTGGAACAAGGCGAAGGACGATCCGGCTTTCAAGGCGGAGCTGGCACATCTCGGCGCCCATTATATCGGCCGGCCGAGCCCGCTCTATTTCGCCGAACGGCTGACGGCCGAACTCGGCGGCGCCAAGATCTATTTCAAGCGCGAAGAGCTGAACCACACCGGCTCGCACAAGATCAACAATTGCATCGGCCAGATTCTGCTTGCCAAGCGCATGGGTAAGACGCGCATCATTGCCGAGACCGGCGCCGGCCAGCACGGTGTGGCTTCGGCGACCGTCGCGGCCCGCTTCGGTCTTCCCTGCGTCGTCTACATGGGCGCGACCGATGTCGAGCGCCAGGCGCCCAACGTTTTCCGCATGAAGCTGCTCGGTGCCGAGGTGAAGCCGGTAACCGCCGGTAGCGGCACGCTCAAGGACGCGATGAACGAGGCGTTGCGTGACTGGGTCACCAATGTCGACAGCACCTACTACCTGATCGGCACCGCTGCCGGCCCGCATCCCTATCCGGAAATGGTCCGCGATTTCCAGGCCGTCATCGGCCAGGAAGCCAAGGAGCAGATGCTCGCCGCCGAAGGCCGGCTGCCGGATCTCGTCGTTGCCGCCGTCGGCGGTGGCTCCAACGCAATCGGCATCTTCCATCCGTTCCTCGATGATGAAAGCGTCAAGATCGTCGGCGTCGAAGCTGGCGGCAAGGGCATCGAGGGCGACGAGCATTGCGCGTCGATCACCGCCGGTTCGCCCGGCGTGTTGCACGGCAACCGCACCTATCTGCTGCAGGACGGCGACGGCCAAATCAAGGAAGGCCACTCGATTTCGGCCGGTCTCGACTATCCCGGCATCGGCCCGGAACATGCCTGGCTGAACGATGTCGGCCGTGTCGAATACGTGCCGATCATGGATCACGAAGCGCTCGAAGCGTTCCAGACGCTGACCCGCCTCGAAGGCATCATCCCGGCGCTCGAGCCTTCGCATGCGCTTGCCGAAGTCATCAAGCGCGCACCGAAGATGGGCAAGGACGAGATCATCCTGATGAACCTCTCCGGCCGCGGCGACAAGGACATCTTCACCGTCGGTAAGATTTTGGGAATGGGGCAGTAAGATCATGACCGCACGCATGGACAAGAGATTTGCCGATGTTGCGGCCGAGGGACGTCCGGTCCTCGTCACCTATTTCATGGGCGGCGACCCTGACTTCGAGACGTCGGTCTCGATCATGAAGGCGCTGCCGAAGGCCGGCGCCGACGTCATCGAGCTGGGCATGCCCTTTTCGGATCCGATGGCCGATGGTCCGGCGATCCAGCTTGCCGGTCAGCGCTCGCTGAAAGGCGGTCAGACGCTCGCCAAGACGCTCGAGATCGCGCGCCGCTTCCGCGAGGAGGACCAGCGCACGCCGATCGTGCTGATGGGATACTACAACCCGATCTACATCTACGGCGTCGACCGCTTCCTGACGGATGCGCTTGCCGCCGGCATCGACGGCCTGATCGTCGTCGATCTGCCGCCGGAGATGGACGACGAGCTCTGCGTTCCGGCGCTTGAGACGGGCATCAACTTCATTCGCCTGGCGACGCCGACCACGGACGACCGCCGCCTGCCGAAGGTGCTCGAAAACACCTCGGGTTTCGTCTACTACGTGTCGATGAACGGCATCACCGGTTCGGCTCTGCCCGATCCGTCGTTGATTGCCGGTGCCGTCGGCCGTATCAAGGCGCACACCAACTTGCCGGTTTGCGTCGGTTTCGGCGTCAAGACGGCAGAACATGCAAGGGCCATCGGAGCATCCGCCGATGGCGTGGTCGTCGGTACGGCGATCGTCAACCAGATCGCGTCGAGCCTGACCGAAGAGGGCAAGGCGACCGATGCGACGGTTCCGGGTGTTGAAGCGCTGGTCAGAGGGCTCTCGGCAGGCGTGCGGTCCGCACGCCTCGCAGCAGCCGAATAATTGCCTATATTGGCGCGCACAACCCGAAGGAAATCTTCAGGAGTTACTAAGTGAACTGGATCACAAACTACGTTCGGCCGAAGATCAACTCGATGCTGGGCCGCCGGGAAGTTCCGGAAAATCTCTGGATCAAGTGCCCGGAAACCGGCGAGATGGTGTTCCACCGCGATCTCGAGGAAAACAAGTGGGTCATCCCGCAGTCCGGTTTCCACATGAAGATGCCGGCCAAGGCGCGGTTGAAGGACCTGTTCGACGGCGGCATCTATGAGGCGTTTCCGCAGCCCAAGGTTGCCCAGGACCCGCTGAAATTCCGCGATTCCAAGAAGTATGTCGACCGTCTGCGCGACAGCCGCACAAAGACCGAACTCGAAGACACGATCGTCGCCGGCCTCGGCCGCGTCCAGGGCGTCAAACTCGTCGCCGTCGTGCACGAGTTCAACTTCATCGGTGGTTCGCTCGGCATGGCTGCCGGCGAGGCGATCATCAAGGCTTTCGAAAGGGCGATCGCCGAGAAGTGCCCGCTGGTCATCTTCCCGGCATCGGGCGGCGCCCGCATGCAGGAAGGCATCCTGTCGCTGATGCAGCTGCCGCGCACCACTGTTGCCGTCAACATGCTGAAGGAAGCCGGCCTTCCCTATATCGTCGTGCTCACCAACCCGACGACCGGTGGCGTCACCGCCTCCTATGCGATGCTTGGCGATATCCACATGGCCGAGCCTGGTGCCGAAATCGGCTTTGCCGGCAAGCGCGTGATCGAGCAGACGCTGCGCGAGAAGCTGCCGGAAGGCTTCCAGACCTCCGAATATCTGCTGGAGCACGGCATGGTCGACATGGTCGTCAAGCGTCATGATCTGCCGGCAACGCTCGCCCGGGTTCTGAAGATCCTGATGAAGAAGCCGGCGGAAGCCTCGAAACTCAACGGCGGCACACAGCCGGCTGCCTTGCCGGTTGCGGCAAGCGCTTGAAAAAGCTCGGGTAACCGGAGCTACATAGAACAAAATGAAGCATCTCCACGCGGAGATGCTTTGGCAGTCGAGCTTGTCGGGGCGGGGTAAGAGATGGCAGCGGTGGAAGCCAGCGAAGCGGGCTATGAGATCGAAAAACTCCTTGCCCTCCACCCCAAGGGCTTCGACCTGTCGCTGGACAGGATCACCCGGCTTCTTGCCGCACTCGGCAATCCGCAGGACCGCCTGCCGCCGGTGATCCACGTCGCCGGCACCAATGGCAAGGGCTCGGCAACCGCGTTCTCGCGGGCGATCCTGGAGGCGGCCGGTCTCAGCGTCCACGTCCACACGTCGCCGCATCTCGTCAATTGGCACGAACGCTACCGCCTGGGCGTCAAGGGCGGCAGGGGACGGCTCGTCAGCGATCCCGTTCTGGCCGATGCCGTGCGCCGCGTCGCCGAAGCCAATGGCGGCGAGAAGATCACCGTCTTCGAAATCCTGACCGCTGTCACCTTCCTGCTCTTCGCCGAGCATCCGGCGGATGTCGCGATCATCGAGGTAGGCCTCGGCGGTCGCTTCGACGCGACGAATGTCATTGTCCGCCCCGCAGCCTCGGTCATCATGCCGATCTCGCTCGACCACCAGTCCTATCTCGGCGACCGGGTCGAGCTGATCGCCGCGGAGAAGGCCGGAATCATGAAGCGCGGCTGCCCGGTGGTGATCGGCCAACAGGAAGAGGAAACGGCGCGCGAGGTGCTGATCTCAACGGCCGAGCGGCTCGGTTGCCCGATCTTCGTCTACGGCCAGGACTTCATGGCGCATGAAGAATTCGGCCGCCTTGTCTATCAGGACGAGAGCGGACTTGCCGATCTGCCGCTGCCAAAGCTTCCGGGACGCCATCAATATGCGAATGCCGCCGCGGCTATTCGTGCGGTGCGGGCCGCAGGCTTCGACGTTTCCGAAGCGGCGATCGAGAGAGGTCTTTCCGGGGTCGAGTGGCCCGGACGCCTGCAGCGCCTGACCAGTGGCAAGCTGACGCATTATGGCCCGGCCGACGCGGAAATCTGGGTCGACGGTGGCCATAATCCGGGTGCCGGCCAGGTGATCGCCGAGGCGATGGCGACGTTCGAAGAACGCGAATCGCGGCCCCTCTTCCTGATCATCGGCATGATCAATACCAAGGATCCGGTCGGCTATTTCCGGGCGTTTCTCGATCTTGCCGAACAGGTCTTCACCGTTCCGATCCGGGGGTCCGACGCAGGCCTTGATCCGGTGGCGCTTGCAAGCGATGCGGCTGCCGTCGGGTTTGAGGCCTCTGCCGTCTCTTCCGTTGCCGAAGCGCTGACGATCATTGCCAATCTGGTCGACGAGGACCCAGCGCCGCCACGCATCCTGATCGGCGGCTCGCTCTATCTGGTGGGCGACGTTCTCGCCGACAACGGCACGCCGCCGAAGTGATCCGAAGGCGGCGCCGCCATCCCGGTACCAGATGCAAGACAAGAAAAAAGCCCGGCATGCCGGGCTTTCTGCTGCGGTAGTCAGCGAAGGTCTTAGGCGACCGCCGTGGAGATCCACGAGGAAAGGGCCGTCTTCGGTGCGGCGCCAACCTTGATGTCGGCCACTTCGCCGGCCTTGAACATGGCGAGCGTCGGGATCGAGCGAACGCCGTACTGGGCAGCCAGTTCCGGATTTTCGTCGATGTTGAGCTTAACAACCTTGACCTTGCCGGCGAGCTCGTTGGAGATTTCCTCGAGGCTCGGTGCGATCATCTTGCACGGGCCGCACCATTCAGCCCAGAAATCGACAACCACCGGCTCGGCGGAGTTCAGCACTTCCTGCTGAAAATTGGACGTATCGACCTTTACAGTAGCCATAGGCTGCTCCTTGCGTTCGGAATGGCAGTATCCAGATGTTGTGCCTCATGTGAGAGGGCGCCGCTGGATTTTCAATATCCGGTATCTCACTTTGTCGCGAGGTCTTCAAGGCTCCTGTCGAGCGCCTGATCGGTAACGACGTGGATTGCCGGCCCTTCGGTGAAGATCAGCACGCATCGGAATCTGTGTCCGGGATAGAGTGGCCGCAAGAGTTCGCGATAGATCGCCAGCTGTGCCTTGTAGGCGAAGGGAATATCCTCCTGCGAAGTCGGCACCTGCCGGTTCGTCTTGAAATCCGCAATGGTCACGATCCCGTTGCTGATGGCGAGCCGGTCGATGCGCCCGGATACCGCGTGGTCGCGCGTGCCGAGCGTGAGCGTGCCCATGACCGAGACTTCGGCGCGGCTGCCGGCCGAGAAGAGCGCGTTAAGATCGGGGTGGTCGAGCACATTCTCGACACCGGCAATCAGCGCGGCGCGCTGCTCGGGCGACCAACGGGGCACGGAACGCACGAGATAGCGCTCGGCTGCGGCGCGGCGATCATCGCCCGCAATGGAGGGCAGGACCTGCAGCAGGCGGTGCAGGATGGCGCCGCGCAACATCGAGAGATTTGCCGGTGCTTTTTCCGAAAACAGGGCGGACCCGACGAGCCCATCGCCGTCGTCTTCGTCGATAGCGATACCGACGCCCGAAGGGCTGAGCGGGCGTGGCAGGCGTTTCTGCGGTGGCAACGGTGTCGAAAGCGCCTTCGGCAGGCCGGCCGCCGGGCGGTTCGCATCCGGCAAGGGCGCTTCCTTCGAGGGAAGGTCGCGCTCAAGCTGCCTCTCGCGCCAGGCATGACCGGACCATTCCTCGCCGCCGGCATGGAAGGTCGTCGGATGGCCGCGGCCGCTTTCGTCCCCGGCAAGGCTCGCCTGAACCATAGCATGCCATGTATCGGCGACGGCCCGCTGTCCGCGGTAGCCGCAGACAACCAGACGGTCGGCGGCCCGGGTCATGCCGACATAGAGCAGGCGCCGATATTCTTCCTCGGCGAGCGTCTTCAGACGTTCGCTGTCGGCGGTGATGAGTGAGTTTGACTCCGAGCCCGGCGCCCGCCACACCGGCAAGGACAAGGCTGCGCCATCTGCTCGAGGAAGCTCGAGGAAGCGGAGCGAAGGGACATGCTGGTTGCTGAAAGGTGCGCCGCCGCCATCGACGAGGAAGACGACGGGCGCTTCAAGACCCTTGGCAGCGTGCACGGTCATGATCCGGACTTCGTCGCGTTCCTTGTCCTGTTCGCGCTTGACCGTCGGCGCTTCCATTTCCAGCGTCGAAACAAAGGCCTGCAGCCCGGGGAGGCCGCTTCTTTCCTGGTCGAGCGCGAAGGTGAGGAACTCGTCGAGAATGTCGCTGACCTCGGTGCCGAGCCGCGCCAGGAAGGCCGCCCGGCCGCCATGCACGCCAAGAATGCGGGCATAGAAATCGTGCGGTGCAAGCTGGTTGGCGAGCGCCACGTAGCTTTTGAGCGATTTTTCTGCCTGGTGGAACAGGATCCCCTCGGCCGCCTCGGCCTGCAGACGCTGCCAGAGGCTTTCGCCTACTTTGCGGCGCGCCGCGAGTTCGAACAGCGCGTCTTCCCCGAGGTTGAACAACGGGCTTTTCAAGAGCGCGGCAAGCGAAAGGTCGTCCTGCGGCAGGAGGACGAAGCGCCCGAGGGCAAGCAGGTCCTGAACCGCAATATGTTTGGTGAGCACCAGCCGGTCAGCGCCGGCGACCGGAATGTTGTTGCGGCGCTTGAGCGCCCGGGTCAGCGCGTTGACGAAGGCGTCGCGTTTGCGGACCAGCACGATCACGTCGCCCGGACGCATCGGCCGGCGAACACCCTTCTCGACGATGGTCTCCTTCTCGATCCAGCTCTCCAACACGCCTGCGATCCGCCGTGCGAGGATATTGACCGGCGCGCTCTCAGGCGTCGCATCGAAGGCGGCCGTCCATTCCTCGTCCGTATCCATCGGTTCGGCGGCAATCACATCCCAGATATCGACCGCACCGGGATGGCCGATGCGGTTCGAAGCATGAACGACCGGTTCGCTGCGGGCGCTGAGGCCCCGTGCATGCGCCGGATTGGCAAAGACGGTATCGACGGCGGAAAGCACGTCAACGGTCGAGCGGAAGGAGAGTTGCAGGCGGATGGGCTCGAAGGCCTTGCCGCCGTCGCGCACCCGCCGTTCGGTTTCCTGGCTTTCATGCGAAAACCGCTCTGGCCGTGCGCCCTGGAAGGAATAGATCGACTGTTTCTCGTCGCCAACGGCAAACATCGTGCGGTTGGCGCCGCGGGCACTTTCGCCGGAAAAGAAGTCGGCGGCCAGCGCCTGGATAATGGTCCATTGCGCCGGGCTGGTATCCTGCGCCTCGTCGACGAGGATGTGATCGATGCCCTGGTCGAGCTTGTAATGCACCCAGGCGCTGACGTCGCCGCGGGCAAAGAGCGCTGCCGTGCGATTGATCAGGTCCTCGAAATCGAGCTGGCTGCGTCGTCGCTTGAGCTCCTCGTAGTCAACGTTGAGCCTTTCGGCGAGCGTCAGCGCTGCAAGCGTCGCCTCGAACATCTTGAGAATGCTGATGTGATCGATACAGGCGACGACATGGCGGTAGGCTTCGTCCACCAGGTCTACGAGATCCGGTGCGGCCTGCTGCATCGCCTTGTTGAGGAAGGTGGATTGTGCCCGGGCTTTACCGGTATTGGTGAAGAACAGGTGCCGAAGGCCGTCATAGCGCTCGGTCACGTCGGTGAGCTTGGAGACGGTTCGGAGCCCTTCCGCGAAGTCGAGCACCTTTGTTCCCCCGACGCTTGCGGCAAGCGAGAAATATCGTTCCAGGGCCGCGCCGTTCAGTCCCGCCAACGGCCAGATCGCGGCCATGGCGCTGTCGACGCTTTCATCCGGCGCCAGCTTCAGGGCCCTGCGCAGCTCAGCCTCTGTGCCGCCGAGCGCGGCGGCATGTTCGAGAAATGTCTGGATCGAAGTCCGGTTCTCGACGATCGCCGCGAGCAGCTTTTCAAGCCCGGTGTCGTCGGCGAGGTCCAGTACGGTGGTAAAGGCGCGCGCCAGTTCCGGATCGTCCTTGGCTGCCGTCGCCGTCAGCAGCATGCGGCGCGCATCGGCAAGCAGCACCGCGGCCGCGCGGTCGTCGAGGACCGAGAAATGTCCGGCGACGTTGGCTTCCAACGGAAACTGATGCAACAGCGCCTCGCAGAAGGCGTGGATCGTCTGGATCTTCAGGCCGCCGGGCGTCTCCAGCGCACGGGCGAAGAGACGGCGCGCCTCCTGCAGCTTCAGGAGGCCTGGCCGCTCGCCCTCGATCGCCTCAATCCGCTTTTCAAGCGTCGCGTCGTCGAGCGTGACCCACTCGGCTAGCCGTTCGAAGACGCGGTTCGACATTTCGGACGCCGCCGCCTTGGTATAGGTCAGGCAGAGGATGGCTGACGGCCGGCAGCCGGCAAGCAGCAGCCGGATCACGCGCTGGGTCAGCACGTGCGTCTTGCCGGATCCGGCATTGGCCGAAACCCAGGCGGAACGCGCGGGGTCGGAGGCAAGCGACTGCCGGCGCGAGGTCCAGTCGAGCCAGGCTTGCGGCGTCGCCTGCTCGGGGCCGAGGCTGTCATCCCTCATCGCCGTTCTCCTCCTCGCTGTCGGCTGTCGACCATTCGGCTACACGTGCCAAATGGTCATACTCGCCGCCGTAATCGCGCTCTTTCTGAACAATCAGCCGGGATGCAAAACCGTGTTTTCCCGAAAGAAGGGCGCTGAGCAGTTTTTTGAGCTCGGCAAGGGACTCGTCGGCAAGCTGGTCCGCGGATCTGGTCTCCTTCGACCTGCTGCCTTCGTTGTTGACCGCATCCGGCTTGAAGCGTGAGCCGGGCTTGAGCCGGACATAGAGCAGCGACTGCGGATGGCTCGGCGGTATGTCCTTGAAGGCGCCGGCCTTGAGGGCCGCTGCCTCCAGGGCGAGCTGCGGGTCAAGCAGCACGCGGGCTTCCGTCGCCGATGGGCTGGAGCCGGTCTTGTAGTCGATGATCTCGACGCTGCCGTCTGTCAGCGTATCGAGCCGGTCGGCGATTCCGGTCAGCCGCATGTCGGCGACGCCCAGTTCCATTGATGCCGGAACCTCGGTGCGCGAGCGGCGGATGAAGCGCACGCGTTCCCGCTCCCATTTGATGAAAGCCGCGCCGACGGCGGCGAAGCGTGGCCGCCAGATCGTGTCGATATGCGTCGGCAGCCGCGCCTCGTCGAAAGCCTCGTTCAGCAGTCGATGCATCCGCTCTTCGGCCGCAGGCGACATCAGATCGACGCCGGAGCGCACGAAACGCTCGACGATCTGGTGATAAAGCGTGCCGCGTTCGGCCGGACCGGGGTCGCTGTTGAACGGCAGCAGCGGATGCAGGCGAAGGATGCGCCGAGCATAGACCGCGTAAGGGTCGCGCCTCAGCCGCGAGACCTCGCTGAAGGAATATTTGCGCGGCTGCAGGTCCGCCGGCGGCTTGGGCGCGGGGCGTTCGGCAAGCGGCTGCCGTCCCCCATCGTCGAGCATCCGGGCCCAGGTCAGATAGTCCGCGCCATTGGCCTGCAAGGCCTCGACCAGCCGGTTGCCGCCAAGCGCCAGCAGGCGCTGCAGCCAGCGCGAGGCGACGGTGGGTGCTGCGCCCTGGCGCATCGAGCGGGTGAAGATCAGCCGCCGTGTGCCGCAGGCCATCTGGAAGTCATGCGCGAGCTGGCCGACGCGTCGCTCCGGCGGTTCGAGACCGATGCCCGTTTTCATCGTGCGCGACAGGAACGGATCGTTGGCGGTCTGGCCGGGCCAATTGCCTTCGTTCATGGCGCCAAGCACCACCAGATCCATGCTCTGCAGGCGTGATTCCAGCGCGCCGAAGATGAAGACCCGCGGATGGCGCATGGAACGCGGCTTGACCGCTGCGCCGGCGGCGAGCGCCTCCATGACATCGCACCACTGCGGCCCATCCGCCGTCATCTGACCATCGGTTTCGATGATGCCGCGAAGCAGGGTCGCCAACGTATCCGCCGCCTCGCCGGACCAGAGCCCGCTGAGATCGCCGCGCTCGTCGGCCGAGGCCGCCTCCAGCGCCTGGCCGGTCCGGGCCGCCCAGTCGGCAAAGGTGAATTCCTCCGAGAAAACACGGCTACCGTCCTTGCTGCGGCTCAGCGCGGAAGCGAGCGGCGCCACTGCGAGGCCGATCTTCATCGCCAGGTCGCGGGCTGCCTGAAGCTCCTCGGCGCCGATGCCGACGCGCCATTCCGGCGGGTGGCGATCGATCTTGTGCCCGGCAATGGCCGCGTCGAGCAAGGGCGCCAGGGCGAGGATATCGACGGTTGCGGTGCTGCCGCGCAGCGCCATGCGTTCGAGCGCGTCGGCGCCCTGGCGCATCGTCTCACGCGATAGTCCGAAGCGCGCTAGCGGGTGCTTGAGCAGCGCCACGAAGGGCACGGGATCGCCGGGCCGCAGGCTAGCCTCCAGAAGCAGGCGCATGAAGCTGCCCTGAGGCGTCGAAGACAGAGGCGTGCCGGCGGAATCGTCGGCCTCGATACCGAAGCGGGCAAGCTCGGCGCCGACCCGTCGCGCGAGATTTCGGTCCGGCGTGATCAGTGCCGCCTGGCTATCCTCGCTGCCTTCGAGCGCCAGCCGCAGCGCAACGGCAATGACAGCGGCCTCCTCGCGTTCGTTGGCGGTTTCGATGAGGGCCGCATCCCTGAAGGCGGCGTGCAGCGATTCGCCATCGAGTTCGCTGCGCCTTTCGGTCCAGGCATTGGTCGCCTTCGCCGGCAGAAGGGCGTGCGAGAGGATCTCGGTGCGGAAGGCGAGGTCCGTCTCGGCGTCGGCCAGGGTGGTCACGTCCGACCGGATGACGCCCATGCGTTTCAGCAGCCGGTAGAAGCCGTATTGCGGATGGCTGCGGCTTGCCGGGTTCGGCCTGCCGTCAAAGGCTGAGTCGGCGACGATCATGTCCCATTCGGCATCGCTCATCGTCTGGTCGAGACCGGGCAGCACGATCGTGCCGTTTGGAAGCTTCTGCACGCCGGCAATCAGTGCGGCGGTCGCGGGAATCGAGCCGGTCGAACCGGCGATGATGATCGGGCCCTCGATCTTGCCGCCGGCGATGCGCTGCGTCTCGGCCTGCAGGATGGCGTTGCGGTGGCGGGCGGGCGAGGATTGCTTGAGCTCTTCCAGCCGCTCCGGCCAGTAGCTGCGGGCAATCTTCAGGAATTCGAGCGTCAGCTGCCACCACAGCGCATGCTCGCCGGCATCGAGCCGGTCGAGTTCGTCCCAATCGAGCTCTTCCGTCTCCACCGCATCGATGAGTTCGGCGAGATTGCGCGCGAGCCAGATCGCATCCGCCGGGCTTGCCGGCGCGATCAGCGGGCTCTCCGCATGAATGTCGAGCACCACCTTCGGCAGCCGGTTGCGCCAGGCAAGGATCAGCCGTCCAAGCTCGATCAGGCGCGCCGTGCCGGGCAGGGGCGGGGCCAGGTCGAGGATCGCCGGGACCTCTGCATCGAAGAAGCCGCTGTCGTCGTCGGTCTCGCCGAGCGCCTTGATGGTGGGCAGGATGGTGGAGCGGCCGCCGAGCAGGTCGACGAATTCGGATCTGAGCACACGGGCCGAGCGCCGCGTCGGCACGAAGATCGTCACGCCTGCAAGCGGCAGGGGATCGGCCGGATCGTAGCGGAAGTCCGGGGTCAGGCTACCGTCGCAAAGCCTTTCGGCGAGCGTCTTCAGGAAAGGGAGGCCGGGCGGGATCGTGAAGACGTTGGACCGGCGGCCGCTCACGCTCATCCTCCCGGCTGGTGGCGGCGGATCGCTGCTTCCGCTTCGCCGATCGCTTCGGGCGTGCCGACCGTCATCCAGTGACCCTGGAGCAGGATGCCGTGGAGGCGCCCCTTCTCGGCCGCACGGTCGAAGTAGATGTTGAGGTTGAAGGCCTCATCCGGCGCATCGGCAAAAAGCCGGGAGTGAAGCGCGATCGCGCCGGCATAGACCACCGGGTTCGGCAGGCCTTCCTTGTACCGCGTCAGCTTCCCGTCGGCGCCGAGCGAAAAGTCCTTCTTGCCGTTGTGCCCGGTCGTGTCCTCGTCGCGCACGCAGAGCAGCAACATGTCCATGCGATCAGCGTCGAAGGCTGCGGCGAGCCGCGTCAGATTACTCGGTACCCCAGAGGGTTCGCCGACCCAGAAGAGGTCGGCGTTCATCACCAGAACCGGGCCATCCGGCAGAAGTTTCAGCCCCTTCGCCAGGCCGCCGCCGGAATTCATCAGCGCATCGCGCTCGTCCGAGATCAGGATCTCGGGCGCGCTCCGCCGGCTGAGATGCCCTTCCATCTGATCGGCGAAATGGTGCACGTTGACCGCGGCCCTGGTAATGCCGGCCTCCACCAGCAGGTCCAGCACATAGTCGATCATCGGCTTGCCCGCGATTTCCACGAGCGGCTTCGGCATGGTGTTGGTGATCGGGCGGAGCCGGGTCCCGAGGCCCGCGGCGAGCACCATCGCATTGCTGATCGACATTGCTTCTCTGTCAGTTCGCTGATTCGGAAACGAGGATTCCGGTCTTCATACACCAGTCGTACAAGGGTTTCAGCGATTCATGTGCGAGCGCCGCCTGAAGATAGGCGAAAGTGCGTGGCATGTGTTTCATATAGCCGGGTTTGCCGTCCCGCTGCATCAGCCGTACCCAGATGCCGACGAGCTTGCAATTGCGTTGGGCCGACATCAGGTGCCAGTCGCGCAGGAAAGTCTCCTCGTCGAAGCTACCGCTTGCGCGCCGTTCCGCGAGATAGGTTTCCATCATGTGGCTGGCGAGCGGAGGCGCGATGGTCACGCGCGCATCCTGCACCAGCGATGCCACGTCATAGGCGGTCGGACCGATCATCGCGTCCTGGAAATCGATGAGGCCGATCCGGGCGAGACCCTGGCGGTCCCCACGCCAGATGATGTTCGGCGAGTGGAAGTCGCGCAAGAGCAGGTTGGTCTCGGAGGTCTGCAGGAGATCGATCAGGCCATCCCAGATGTCGGCATATTCGCGCTTCTCGTCGTCGCTTGCCGGCTCGCCGCGTTTCCAGGGCAGGTACCAGTCGGTCAAGAGCCGGGTCTCGATCTTCATCGCCGTCCGGTCGAAGTCGGGAATGCGGTGGCTGACCGCCGGATCGACGATGATCTCCTTGTCGGTCTGTTTGGCATGGAGGCGGGCGAGCAGTCGCGCGCTTTCGATATAGCGCTCGGCGATCGGCTCTCCCGCCGCATCGAGCACGCCATCCGACCCCAGGTCCTCGATCAGCAGGATGCCCTGGCCGAGATCGCGGGCGTAGATCGCCGGCGCCGCAAAGCCGCGTGCAATGAGCAACTGGTCGATGGCGACGAAGGGAACGACGTCTTCGGCGATATGCGCGAGCTGCTGGTAGTATTTGCCGTCCTGCAGGATGGGACCGGGCTTGTGCCGCGGCGAGTCCATCAGAATCCGGCTAACGGAACCGTCCGCCGGGTAAATTCGCTCATAGGCCCGGATCGAGGCGTCACCGCTCAGGTGCCGGCGCCGTGCGTTCGGGTGACCGTTGTGGTCGAGAAAGTCACGGATTGCGAGCGTGCGGGCGATGCGCTGCAGCTTTTCGTCCGGACCGGAGATTTCGACGCGGCGCCCATCGCCTTCATGGGCGATCGTCAGCGTGATGCGGCCGGCGGGGAGAGCGTCGTCCGCCCGTTCCGGCCATTCGACGAGACAGATGCCTTGCGATAGCGCCTCGTCGAAGCCGAGCTCGTCCAGTTCGCTGGAATCAGCCAGCCGGTAGAGATCGAAATGCGCGACCGGAATGCGAAGGTCATAGGTCTGGACCAGGGTGAACGTCGGGCTCGGGACCTCCAGGTCGTCGTCATCGGCAAGCGCCCGAAGGAATGCGCGCGCCAAGGTCGACTTGCCCGCCCCGAGATCGCCTGAGAGCGCGACGCAGTCGCCGGGCTTCAGGGCCAGCGCCAGATCTTCGCCGAGCTCGATCGTTGCCGCCTCGCCCGTCAGGAAGCGCTCGATCGTCGACATCATTCGGCCGCGACGATCGTCGGCACTTCGGCCGAGGGAATGCGGCAGGTCACTTCCGTGCCTTCACCTTCCTTGCTGCGGATCGAGACGGTGCCGTGGTGCAGGCTGACGAAGCTCTCGACGATCGAAAGCCCGAGACCTGCGCCGCCGCGCTGGCCGTAGCTTTCGAAGCGATTGAACACGGTGTCGAGCACGTCCTGCGGGATTCCGGGGCCGCTGTCCGAGACCGAGAAGATGAAGTCGCTGCCCTCGCGGCGGCACTTCAGCTCGATGGCGCTGCCATCCGGCGCGAAGTTTGCGGCATTGGTGAGCAGCTTCACGAAAATCTGCTTCAGCCGCTGCTGGTCTGCAACCATGCGGCCGAGATTGTCAGGGGCGGTAATCCTGAGCGTCACGCCGCTTTCGAGCAGCCGGTCGTCCATCTGGTGGGCGATGTCATCGAGGAAGTCGGTGAGACTGATGTCGGACATGTCGAGCTGGACGATGCCGGCATCGACGGTCGCCAGATCCAGGATGTCGTTGACGATCGTCAGCAGCAGCGACGAGGACGTGGCGATGTGGTCGACATATTCCGCCTGCCGCTCGTTGAGGTCGCCGAAGGCCGGCGTCTTCAACAGGTCGGCGAAGCCGATGATGTTGGTGAGCGGCGAGCGCAGCTCATAGGAAACGTGGTGCACGAAATCGTTCTTCAGCGCATCCGCCTTGCGCAGCGCCTCGTTCTTTTCGGTGAGCGCCCGCTCGACCCGGACGCTGTCGGTGATGTTGACGAAGGTCAGCATCGTCTGCGCGTTCGGCAGCGGGATGACGGCGTAGTCGAGGATCAGCCCGGTTCGAAGCTCGAGAATGCCGCGGCTCGAGGGCCGTTCATCGTCGAAGCTGGTGATGATGTGGGTGAAGCGCTTCCACCCGTCCGGCTGGTCGTAGGAGATGAGGCAGGCCTGCTCGATCGCCCGGATATGGGTTCCGGGCTTGGCTTCCGCCTCGCTGATGCCCCAGATCGCGCGGAAGGCCGGGTTCGAAAGGCGAATGCGACCGTCGGGGCCGAACACCGCCACGCCTTCGGCAAGATGGTCGATGGTCTCGCCCTGGACCTGAACCAGCGTGTTGTAGCGCGTTTCGAGATCGACCTTCTCGGTCAGGTTCTCGAACACCCAGGTGGCGCCGCCCTGCGGGCGGGCGGTGGCGAAGACGCGCAGCGTCTGGCCGTTCGGCAGGTGCCAAAGGTCGCTCTGCGTGTCGAGCGCCTGATAGACGGAAAGCGCGTTCGCCTTCCATTGTTTCCAGTTGAGCTGTTCCGGAAGCTGGCCGCCGGCCCGCAGCCGGTCGAGCACTTCGCCGTTGTCCGGCTTGCGCTCCAGGAAGCCGATGTCGAGGTTCCACAGGCGCTGGAAAGCTTGATTGTAGAACTGCAGGCGCTGATTGCCGTCGAAGATCGCGACTGGGGTCGCAAGATGATCGAGCGTTTCGGCATGGCTCTTGAGCGTGCGGTTGAGTTCCTCGCGCACGGCCTCGATGCCGGAGACGTCGATGGCGACGCCGGCCGAACCGGCAGGGCTGCGGGCATCGACGACGTCGAAGAAGGTGCGGTTGCCTCTGACGACGGTCGAAACCTTGTCGCGGAACGGCGTGTCGAAAGTGGAGACGGCGCGGATCTTCTCGCGCGCGACGGTCGCAAGCAGCTCGCGCCCTTCGGCGACCGCAATCGCGACGTCAGGAGCCTCGACCGCATCGGCATAGGCTTCGTTGACCCAGGTGAGCGCGCCATCCGTGCCGCGCTGCCAGACCGGCAGATCGATCGCGTCGAGTAGGGTGCGGAAGGAGACGAGCGCTGAATTGAGCCGGTCGTGCTCAAGTTTCAGCTCGGCGAGTTCCGCACGCATGTTGTTGAGCGCGATGAAGCGTACGAACGCCCGCCCGCCCGAAACCCGTCCCTGGGCCTCCAGGACTTCGTTGCGCTGCGTTTCGAGCACCAGGTCGAAGCTGCGTGCCTCGGTGCGCAGCGCATCGATCGCCTTTTCCAGTTCCCCGGCGGATTGCGCCTTGATCCAGCGGCCGAAGGCCAGGAACTCGCGGTCGTCTGCCGGCGCGCCGGTTTCGGGCGGCAGCTGGCCGAGCAGTTCGGCCCGCTCGAGCAGTCCGTCCCAGACGACGATCCGGCGGTTCTTGTCGGCCACGAGCGCCTGATAGCGTGAAAGGCGCTGGTTCGCGTCCGACAGATCGGAGCGCAATTCGCGGTTTTCCGCTTCGATGTTGCCGCGTTGGCGGATCAGCCAGATGGCCGAGATCATCGCTGCGGAAATGACGCCGATGAGCACGGAGAAAGTTACGACTTCCGAGGAGCCGAAGATGTTGGCCTTCTGCGGCGCGACCTGGGCGAGGGCATCCGTTGCTGCAAAAAGAGCGGTGCCGGCCAAAAGGTGGCGCAGGAACTTCGGGCCCTTGCGGCGGGTGCCCGGAATAGCTGTTTGGTCTCTGTTCATGGCGCTGCCATCCCCGTCTGCCCGAAGGGTGCTGCCGGCCTTGTTGCGCCTTGCACAGTTCCACCGAGGCCCTGGTCAAGGGCCTGCGTCAGTTCCGATTGCATCCCCGGTCTGTCTCCGTCTGTTTGCCGCTTATCGACAAGACATCCCATCCGCGATGCCCAAGGTCCGCACCGGCATCACGAATCAATGGGTTAGAGCATACTTCCTAGTCGAATCGTCGGGAAGGGAGAGGCCCAAAAAAGCGGCCGCGCTCTCTTGTCAAGAACGCGGCCACAAGATGTTGTGGATTGCCCGGGTAACGATTAGTACCGGTAGTGCTCAGCCTTGAACGGGCCCTGCGTCTTCACGCCGATGTAGCTGGCCTGCTCTTCGGAAAGCTCGGTGAGCTTGGCGCCGAGCTTCTTCAGGTGCAGGCGAGCGACCTTCTCGTCGAGCTGCTTCGGCAGGACGTAGACTTCGTTCTTGTACTTCTCGCCCTTGGTGAAGAGCTCGATCTGCGCCAGGACCTGGTTGGAGAACGAGGCCGACATGACGAAGGACGGGTGGCCGGTGGCGTTGCCGAGGTTCAGGAGGCGACCTTCCGACAGCAGGATCATGCGGTTGCCCTTCGGGAACTCGATCATGTCGACCTGCGGCTTGATGTTCGTCCACTTCAGGTTACGCAGCGCCGAGACCTGAATCTCGTTGTCGAAGTGGCCGATGTTGCCGACGATCGCCATGTCCTTCATCTCGCGCATGTGGTCCATGCGGATGACGTCCTTGTTGCCGGTGGTCGTGATGAAGATGTCGGCGCTCGAGACGACGTCTTCGAGCTGAACGACTTCATAGCCGTCCATGGCGGCCTGCAGCGCGCAGATCGGGTCGACCTCGGTGACCTTAACGCGGGCGCCGGCGCCGGCGAGCGACGCTGCCGAGCCCTTGCCGACGTCGCCGTAACCGCAGACGACGGCGACCTTGCCGGCCATCATCACGTCGGTGCCGCGGCGGATGCCGTCGACCAGCGATTCCTTGCAGCCGTACTTGTTGTCGAACTTCGACTTGGTGACCGAGTCGTTGACGTTGATCGCCGGGAAGGGCAGCAGGCCCTTGGCCTGGAGCTGGTAGAGGCGGTTGACGCCGGTGGTGGTTTCTTCGGTCACGCCCTTGATGGCGTCGCGCTGTTTGGTGAACCAGCCCGGCGAAGCCTCAAGGCGCTTCTTGATCTGCGCGAAGAGGATTTCCTCTTCCTCGGAACCGGGGTTCGAGAGCACGTTCTCGCCGGCTTCGGCGCGGGCGCCGAGCAGGATGTACATGGTGGCGTCGCCACCGTCGTCGAGGATCATGTTCGAAACGCCGCCGTCGGCCCACTGGAAGATCTTGTCCGTGTAGGTCCAGTATTCCTCGAGCGTTTCACCCTTGACGGCGAAGACCGGAACGCCGCTTGCGGCAATCGCGGCGGCTGCGTGATCCTGGGTCGAGAAGATGTTGCAGGACGCCCAGCGCACGTCGGCGCCGAGGGCAACCAGCGTCTCGATCAGGACGGCGGTCTGGATGGTCATGTGCAGCGAGCCGGTGATGCGCGCGCCCTTCAGCGGCTTCGCAGCGCCGAACTCTTCGCGGCAGGCCATCAGGCCCGGCATTTCCGTTTCGGCGATCGCAATTTCCTTGCGTCCGAAATCGGCGAGACCGATGTCGGCGACGATATAGTCCTGAGTGGTGGTCATGGAATTCTCCGGGCTGATCTCTTCAAGCCGCATGGCTTCAACCGAACTGCGGCGCGATTATGCCTCCCGCGCCTGTGCGACGCGGTGAGAGTGCGATCGATCTATCAGGAATCAGGAGAGAGGGCAATATCGATATAAAGAAGTCTTTATATCTTTATATTGTCAGTCACATCTCTTCGCCGAACTTGTCCGCGACCAATGCGTCGAGCGCGTTCAGCGCCTCTTCGGCCTGCGCGCCACTTGCGGTCACGCATACGCTGCAGCCGGTGCTGGCAGCCAGCATCATCAATCCCATGATCGATGTTCCGCCGACCGTCATGCCGTCCTTTGACACCGTAATCTCGGCGTCATAGGCCTCGACCGTCTGCACGAACTTCGCCGATGCCCGCGCATGCAGGCCTCGCTTGTTGATGATCAGCAGTTCGCGCGTCAGCGACATGTCGGGGCGATGATCCATTACTTACCACTCAGGACGCGGCTGGCGACGTTGATGTATTTCCGTCCGGCTTCCGAGGCTTCGACCAGCGCCTTGTCCATGTCGCTCTCGCCGCGTACGCCGGCGAGCTTGATCAGCATCGGCAGGTTGACGCCGGCAATCACTTCGACGGTACCGCTGCGCATCACCGAGATGGCGAGGTTGGAGGGGGTTCCGCCGAACATGTCGGTCAGGATGATGACACCGTTGCCTTCGTCGACATTGGTAACCGCATCGAGGATATCCTGTCGACGCTGGTCCATGTCGTCCTCGGGGCCGATGCAGACGGTCTCTATAGCTTTTTGCGGACCGACGACATGCTCGAGCGCAAGTCGAAATTCCTCAGCCAGCTTGCCATGGGTGACAAGCACAAGTCCGATCATGGGTATCTTCGCTCCAACTGCACACGCAATTCACTGATGGCCAGATATCGCAATGCAGCAATTTCGTCCACCTGTTGGGGCGGCCATCTTGGCAAGGAAAAGGGGAAGTGCAAGCCAAAAATGCTGAAAAACCAGCCGCACTGACGGTAAATCGGGCTAGAAACCCAAATTTTCGGCGATCAGCATGCGCAGAATATTGAGAACCTGCGCCCCCTCTTCAACGGGAACGCGAACAATCGGCAGCGCTCGCCCGAGTGGCAAAGGCAGCATCTCGTCTTCCGGCGCTAGGCGCGGGTCGAAAGGCGCATTGACCGGCAGCAGGGCCCAATCCATCACCGCGGCAGGCACAGTTTCGATCTTGCCGATGCCGGCGCCGCGGATTTCGATCAGGCCGTGAATGGAAGGCGGACAGCGTGCGACGATCCTGTCGTGTTCCAGGCTCAGATCCACCCGATCGTCGGCAACGAGAGCCGCGAAGTGGCCGGCCTGTCGTGCGGCAGTGATGCATGCAAGCGCCAGCCTGGACTTGCCGATGCCGGAAGGGCCCGTGATCAGGAAGCCGCGCGTCCCGAGCACGATGGCGGTGCCGTGGACATTGGCGCGGGCGGCCGTCATGCGTGCGGCTCGGCGGGAAGTGACAGGATGAAGCGCGCGCCGCTGACATGGCCATCCTGCGCGATGATGTTCTCCGCCTTCAGCGTACCGCCATGCGCTTCGGCGATCTGTCTGGAGATCGACAGGCCGAGGCCGGAGTTCTGGCCGAAATCCTCGCCTTCCGGCCGATCGGTGTAGAAGCGCTCGAAGATGCGGTCGATGTCTTCCGCCTGGATGCCGGGGCCGTTGTCCTCGACATAGACGAGGCAGCGCGATCGCGACCGTGTGAGGCGCACGACGATCCGCCCGCCGTCTTCGGGAACGAAGGATCGGGCGTTCTCGATCAGGTTGGTGATGATCTGCCCGATGCGCAGCTCATAGCCACTGACGGCAAAGCGGGCCTTCGGGCTATCCTTGCGGTCGATGACGAAGTCGAGCAGCACCGTCTTCTTCTTGCTGCGGACCTGGCGCGAAATGTCCACGAGGTCGCCCAGAAGTTTTTCGAGGTCGATGGTCTTGGCATCGCTGCGGGCGAGTTCGGCGTCGAGCCGCGAGGCGTCCGAGATGTCGCTGATCAGGCGATCGAGGCGGCGGACGTCATGCTGGATGACGTCCATCAAGCGCTTCTTCGATTCGTCGGTGCGTGCCAAAGGCAGGGTTTCGACGGCGCTGCGCAGCGAGGTGAGGGGGTTTTTCAGCTCGTGGCTGACGTCGGCGGCGAAATTCTCGATCGCCGCGATCCGATCGTAGAGCGCGGTCGTCATCTCGCGGAGCGCGACGGAAAGGTTGCCGATCTCGTCCTGGCGCGAGGAGAAATCGGGGATTTCCTCGCGCTCCTTGGCGCCGCCGCGGCGCACACGCACGGCCGCCGCTGCCAGGCGCCGCAGCGGGTTTGCGATCGTCGAGGACAGAAGCAGCGACAGGATGATGTTGACGAGGGCAGCGACGCCGAAGACGCGGATGATGGCGAGGCGCTCCGCCTGGACGATCTTGTCGATGTCGCCGGCTTGCGTCGACAGCAGCAGCACGCCGAGCACGGCGCGGAAACGTTGGACGGGAACGGCCACCGAAACGATGAGTTCGCCCTTCTCGGTCACGCGCTCGACATAGCCGCGCACGCCGGTCAGCGCGTTGGTGACCTCAGGATAGATCGAGCCGTTGCCACCCGGCGGTTCCTTGTAGAGCGGCAGATTGCCCGGCTGCAGCAGCTTGTTCAGCCAGCTGTTGAGCTTTTCGCCGATGCCAGTCGATTCCGGTTCGATCGGCGGCAGGTCGAAGCGCAGCACCTGGCCGCCGCTATAGAGATGTCGGGAATCGAGCAGCAGGTCGGCATCGGCATCGAACAGGCGGGCGCGGGTGCGCGTCGGCGAGATCAGGCGGCGCAGAACCGGAGCGACGCGTTCCTGGATGATCGGGAAGTCGAGATCCTCGTCGCTCGGAAGCGGCGTGATGCTCTGGCCCGCCTGCAGCTCCAGAAGCTTTTCGGGGTCGATGGTGATCGAGTTGGTGTCGACCGAGGCGGAAGCTGAGATCGCGCCGGCGATGATTTCACCCTGGGTCAGCAGGCTTTCGACACGTGCGTCGATCAGCCCCTCGCGGAACTGGTTGAGATACATGATGCCGCCGACGAGGACGACGAGTGCCACGAGGTTGAAGAAGACGATGCGGCGGGTGAGGCTCGAGAAGACGGCGTTACCGAACAGCCGACGAATCAGCGTGAAGGGATGTGCCCAGCGGCGTTGGCCGTTCTGCGCCTGCGCACGCCCGTCGCTGTCTTCGATGTCGCCTTGCAAGACTTCTACCAAATGTCCCGCTCCCGCGCGGACTGCCTTCACGTTCGTTCGATGACGACATCGCTGCCGGCCGGGGCCGGTCGCATCGTCGCTGTCTTCTATGGTCCGGTCCAAAGACGGCGGAGATCGCTGCGAGCTTCAAAGGAGGCCGTCGGCCATGCTCCCATAGCGCCGCCTTGAATGCGCCACTCTGGGAGCGATGGCAAGCCCCTGTGGCTCAGGCGGTCTCCCGGAAACGGTAACCGACACCGTAGAGCGTCTCGATCATATCAAAGTCGTTGTCGACCATCTTGAACTTCTTGCGCAGCCGCTTGATGTGGCTGTCGATGGTGCGGTCGTCGACATAAACCTGCTCGTCATAGGCCGCGTCCATCAGCGCGTCGCGGCTCTTCACCACGCCCGGGCGCTGGGCAAGCGAATGCAGGATGAGAAATTCCGTCACCGTCAGCGTGACCGGCTCGCTCTTCCACGTGCAGGTGTGGCGTTCCTGGTCCATCACCAACTGACCGCGCTCGAGCGAGCGCGACGGCGCGTCGGATGCCTTGACGGTGGTCGTCGAGTTGCCGGCCGCAGCCTCGCGATTTGCGGCCCGGCGCAGGATCGCCTTGACGCGTTCGACCAGCAGGCGCTGCGAGAACGGCTTGGTAATGAAGTCGTCGGCACCCATTTTCAGACCGAAGAGTTCGTCGATCTCTTCGTCCTTAGAAGTGAGGAAGATCACCGGCAGGTCGGACTTCTGTCTCAGGCGGCGCAGCAACTCCATGCCGTCCATGCGCGGCATCTTGATGTCGAAGATCGCCAGTTGCGGCGGCCGGGCGAGCAGGCCCTCGAGCGCGGAAGCACCGTCGGTATAGGTCTCGACCTTGTAGCCCTCTGCCTCAAGGGCGATGGATACGGACGTCAGAATATTCCGGTCATCATCGACAAGCGCGATGGTCTGCATCGTGTTCAACTCCGTCTTTTGAGGTGCCGGTCTCGTCCCCGAAAACTCCGGCATTCGCGAGTCACGGGTGCGTTAGTGAGTATAAAGGTGGAACAAATTGTGGCGAAGGGCAAAAAGCACCTGTCGTGACGATAGGATAGGCCCTGTCACATTGGTGTTTGGCAGGTCCAATTCAACCGATTAAAAAAACGATAATTTTCTTTAAATCGATTAATATACTGAAATCATTATTCTTTTTTTGACGCCGCCTTGTTTTTGAGCGAGCATGCAAGTATGGTCCGGCGAAATTCAACGCCAATGGCCAAACACGAAGGAAGCTTGACCATGGAGCAACTCGGCACTCGCAATCTCGCGAACGGCTTGGAAAAACTCGGCTTTATCGACCTGGAAAAGGTTCGGTACAACCTCGAAGCCGCAGAGCTTTATGAGGAGGCTCTTCGTCGCGGCGAGGCTGAGCTGACGGCACACGGCGCCCTCGTCGCCCGTACCGGGCAGCACACCGGCCGTTCGCCGAAGGACAAGTTCGTCGTTCGCGATGCGAACACCGACGATCAGATCTGGTGGGACAACAACAAGCCGATGTCTCCCGAGCATTTTGCCCTGCTGCGCCAGGACATGCTCGATCACGCCAAGGGCATGTCGCTCTATGTGCAGGACCTCGTCGGCGGCGCCGATGCCGACAACGCCCTTCCGACCCGCGTCGTCACCGAATATGCTTGGCATTCGCTGTTCATCCGCAATCTCTTGATCCGTCCGGCCCGCGAGGCACTCGCCTCCTTCCTGCCGAAGCTGACGATCATCGATCTGCCGAGCTTCAAGGCTGACCCGGAGCGCCACGGCTGCCGTACGGAGACGGTCATTGCCTGCGACTTCACCAACGGCCTGATCCTCATCGGCGGTACCTCCTATGCCGGCGAAATGAAAAAGTCGGTCTTCACCGTTCTCAACTACCTGCTGCCCAAGAAGGGCGTCATGCCGATGCACTGCTCGGCCAATGTCGGCCCGGCCGGTGACACGGCAATCTTCTTCGGCCTCTCCGGCACCGGCAAGACAACGCTTTCGGCCGACCCGACCCGCACGCTGATCGGCGACGACGAGCATGGCTGGGGCGAACAGGGCGTTTTCAACTTCGAAGGCGGCTGCTACGCCAAGGCGATCCGTCTGTCGGAAGCTGCCGAGCCGGAGATCTACGCGACCACTCGCCGCTTCGGCACCGTGATGGAAAACGTCGTGCTCGATGAGCGCCGCGTTCCGGACTTCGACGATGGCTCGCTGACGGAAAACACCCGTATCGCCTATCCGCTCGACTATATCCCGAACGCCAGCGCCACCGGCACTGCGCCGCAGCCGCGCACCATCATCATGCTGACGGCCGACGCCTTCGGCGTGATGCCGCCGATCGCCAAGCTGACGCCGGAACAGGCGATGTATCACTTCCTCTCCGGTTATACTGCCAAGGTCGCCGGTACGGAAAAAGGTGTCACCGAGCCGGAAGCCACGTTCTCGACCTGCTTCGGCGCGCCCTTCATGCCGCGTCATCCGTCGGAATACGGCAACCTCCTGAAGGACCTGATCGCCAAGAACGGCGTCACCTGCTGGCTGGTCAACACCGGTTGGACCGGCGGCGCCTACGGCACCGGCAGCCGCATGCCGATCAAGGTGACGCGCGCTCTGCTCGCCGCCGCTCTCGACGGCTCGCTGAATGCTGCCGAGCTCCGCACCGACGCCAACTTCGGCTTCGCCGTTCCGGTCTCGGTCCCCGGTGTCGAAGACGGCATTCTTGATCCGCGCTCGACCTGGGCCGACGGTGCAGCCTACGACGCGCAGGCACGCCGCCTCGTCGACATGTTCATCGCGAACTTCGCCAAGTTCGAGGGCCATGTGGACGGCAGCGTTCGCGACGCGGCTCCCGGCACGAAAATCGCCGCCGAATAAAGATCGTCGGCTATGATTCACGTGAAACCCGGCCTCTCACGGCCGGGTTTTTCGTTTTCGCGCTAATATTTTCAAGAGGTTCGCTCTGTGCCATAGATCGGGGTGAGGTGAACCATGGCCAGTGACCCGCTTTACATAAACGACAACATCGTGATTGCCGGCTGGGAGCTGACGGAGCAATTCGTGCTGGCCGGCGGGCCGGGCGGGCAGAACGTCAACAAGGTGTCGACGGCCGTCCAGTTGTTCTTCAACGTGTTGGCCTCGCCGGCTCTCTCCGATCGCATCAAGGCCAATGCGCTGAAGATCGCCGGTCGTCGCGCCTCGAAAGAGGGCGTTCTGATGATCGAAGCCAGCCGTTTTCGCAGCCAGGAGCGCAACCGCGAGGATGCGCGCGAGCGGCTGAAGGAACTGATTCTCAAGGCCGCGGAGCCGCCGCCGCCGCCGCGCAAGAAGACGAAACCGACCCGTGGCTCCGTCGAGCGGCGCCTCAAGGAGAAGTCCGGGCGCGGTGAGATCAAGAAGCTTCGGGGGCGGCCGGCCGGAGACTGATTTCTTTTTTGCCGCTCCTTGCCTTTGGCAGGCGGCGCCCTCTCTTATCGGCAGTGTTTTGGCAAAAGGAGATATTCATGGGTCTTTTCAGCTTTATCAAGAATGCCGGCAAGAAGCTCGGCATCGGCGGTGACGATGATGCTCCGGATGCCGAAAGCGTTCAGAAGGAGCTTGCGTCCCACGATCTCGGCACCAAGGACGTGCAGGTCGAAGTGGCCGGTGACAAGGTCGTGCTGAAAGGTGTCGTGAAGGACCAGAGCGTCTTCGAAAAGGCCGTCGTTGCCGTCGGCAATACGCTCGGTGTCTCGGCGGTTGAGGCCTCGGAGCTCAAGGTCGCCGATGCCGGCGCTGCGCCTGCTCCGGCCAAGCAGCCGGTTTTCTATACCGTCAAGAAGGGCGATAACCTCTGGAAGATCGCCGAAGCGCAATACGGCAAGGGCAGGGGGGCCAAGCACACGGCCATTTTCGAAGCCAACAAGCCGATGCTGACGCATCCGGACAAGATCTACCCCGGCCAGGTTCTGCGCATCCCGGATCTGGATGCCGCTTGAGCGTGTCGGTCTGGCGCTCCCTGTCAATCGCCGCGCTGGCGAGCCTCTGGCTTGCCGGCGCTTCAATGGCGCAGCCTGTCCGTGAGCCCGCCAAGGGCAGTGCCGAACGTGCCGCGATCCTCGACGCGATCCGCCCGGCGGTCGAGGCGGAGATGCGCGGCCCTGTCGAATTCGTCGTGACGACGATGCGCGCCTCGCCCAACTGGGCCTTCATGCAGGTGGAGCCGCAGCGTCCCGGCGGCGGCGCGATCGATCTTGCGCAAACCGGGTTGCGCGTCGAGGCCGAGATGATGGATGGTCGGACGGTGTTTGCACAAGATCACGATGATTTGGGTCGGAGCGACCCAATCATAAACGTGATCGGTTCTTTTAAGTTAGAGCGGGATACGGGCGGAAAACCGCGCACACTTTTCCTTATCCCGCTCTGGTCTGTTTCCAGAACGGCCGCTGGAACCTGATCGACCACGTCGTCGGGCCGACGGATGTCGCCTATGCCGGCTGGCCGCTTCGCTATGGCGTACCGGCAGCGCTTCTCGGCCTCGAATAAGAGGACTGTCACCCATGCAGGTGCTCCCGAAAGGGATCAGACATATTCCGGGTTTTCTTGATCGAACCCGGCAGGAGCAGCTCGTCGAGGCGATCCGCCTCGTCGTTGCCGAAGCGCCGTTGTTCGTGCCGGAAATGCCGAAGACGGGCAAACCCATGTCGGTGCGCATGACCAATTGCGGTTCGCTCGGCTGGGTCACGGATCGCGATCGCGGCTATCGCTACCAGGCTCAGCATCCGGTGACCGGCCGGCCTTGGCCGTCGATGCCGGATATACTGCTCGAGATCTGGCGAGCGGTCTCCGCCAGCAACAAGACGCCGGAAGCCTGCCTGGTCAACTTCTATTCCGAGGAGGCCCGCATGGGCCTGCACCAGGACCGCGACGAGCGCGATCTCGAAACGGCCGTCGTATCGATCTCGCTCGGCGATAGCTGCCTCTTTCGCGTCGGCGGCAACCAGCGCGGCGGGCAGACCATGTCTTTCCGGCTCGAAAGCGGCGACGTCGTGGTGCTGGGCGGGGAAGGCCGGCTCGCCTTCCATGGCGTCGACCGGATCTACCCGAACACGTCGACGCTGCTGAAGAATGGCGGCCGGGTCAATCTGACGCTGCGGCGCGTCAATTCTTGACCATCGGTCGAACGCTCAGAGCAATTCCAGGAAAAGTGCGTGGCGGGCTTTCCGTTCGGAATTGCGTAATTTATGGCCTACAGCTTCCTGAGTGCTACCTTTTCCGTCAGGTGGTTCGGCCCCTTCTGCAGGATCAGGTCGGCGCGCGGGCGCGTCGGCAGGATGTTCTGGTGCAGGTTTTTCAGATTGATGTTGTGCCACAGGCCCTCGGCAATCGCACGGGCTGCATCCTCGCTGATCGTGGCGTAGCGATGGAAGTAGGATTCCGGGTTCTTGAAGGCGGTTTCACGCAGCCGCATGAAGCGGTTGACGTACCAGCTGTGGATCAGGCTCTCTTCGGCATCGATGTAGATCGAGAAGTCGAAGAAATCCGAGACCATCGGCACGATCTTGCCGTCGGCCGGCAGGTTGCGCGACTGGAGTACGTTGATGCCTTCGAAGATCAGGATATCCGGGCGGTCGATGACCGTGAACTGATCCGGCAGCACGTCATAGGTCAGGTGCGAATAGCTGGGCGCCTTGACGTTGGGCTGTCCCGCCTTGATCGCCGACAGGAAGCGCAGGAGCGCCCCGACGTCGTAGCTCTCCGGAAAGCCCTTGCGATCCATCATGTTTTCGCGCTGAAGCACGGCATTCGGATAGAGGAAGCCGTCCGTCGTCACCAGATCGACTTTCGGGCTCGATGGCCAGCGCGACAGGAGCTGCGCGAGGATACGCGCCGTGGTCGACTTGCCGACGGCAACCGACCCGGCGATGCCGATGACGAAGGGCGTCTTGGTTTCGTCCGACATGCTGAGGAAGCGCTTGCGCTGCTCGAAGAGCATCTGCGACGATTCCACATGGGTCGAGAGCAGGCGCGACAGCGACAGATAGATCTGCCGGACTTCGCCGAGATCGACCGGATCGTTCAGCGAGCGCAGCCGCTGCACTTCGTCGGCCGTCAGCGTCAGGGGCGTGTCGGCGCGAAAGCGCGACCATTCCTCGGCGGTGAAGAAATGATAGGGCGAATAATCCCGCTTCTGCGGGTTGTCGGGCAGGTCGGCCGCTTCGATGTCTTTCGCCGCTATCGTCATGGATTCTGCCGATTTGCCTTTTCCTGCAGGCCGGATTGCTTCGTCCGCCGCGCAAGTTCGTTCAGCACATCCTGCAACGGAACGTCGGCGATCTTCAATACGACCATTAGATGATAGATGAGATCGGCGCTTTCGGCGATGAGATTCGCGCGGTCGTTGCTGATGGCGGCGATCACCGTCTCGACCGCCTCTTCCCCGAGTTTCTTGGCCGCCTTCGGCTGGCCGCTCGCCACCAGTTTTGCCGTCCAGGATTCGTCCGGCGCGGCCTTCGCGCGTGTCGCGACGATGGCTTCGAGATCGGAAAGTGTGAAATCAGCCATGGAAGATCCTGAAGCTCAGTCGAGGCGCATGGCGATGCCATGCTCCGCCATATAGCGCTTGGTTTCGCCAATGCTATAGGTGCCGAAGTGGAAGATGGAGGCGGCGAGCACGGCGGTCGCGTGGCCATCGCGGATGCCCGCGACCATGTGGTCGAGGGTCCCGACGCCGCCGGACGCGATGACCGGCGCACGAACGGCGTCGGCGACCGCGCGGGTGAGCGCGATGTCGTAGCCGCTCTTCGTGCCGTCGCGATCCATCGAGGTCAAAAGGATCTCGCCGGCGCCGAGGTCGACGACGCGGCGGGCGAACTCGATCGCGTCGATGCCGGTCGGTTGCCGCCCGCCATGGGTGAAGATCTCCCAGCGGTCCGCTTCGCCGTCCTTCGATACCTTCTTGGCGTCGATCGCGACGACGATGCACTGGTTGCCGAACTTGTCGGCCGCTTCCGCGACGAATTCCGGATTCTTCACGGCGGCGGTGTTGATCGACACCTTGTCGGCGCCAGCGAGCAGCAGCTTGCGGATATCGGCCACCTGACGCACGCCGCCGCCGACCGTCAGCGGCATGAAGCACTGCTCGGCCGTGCGGGCGACGACGTCGAAGATCGTCTCGCGATTGTCCGAGGAGGCGGTGATGTCGAGGAAGCAGAGCTCATCGGCGCCGGCGGCGTCATAGGCGCGTGCCGCTTCCACCGGATCGCCGGCATCGATCAGGTCGACGAAGTTGACGCCCTTGACCACACGGCCGTCCTTGACGTCGAGGCAGGGAATAACGCGGGCTTTGAGGGTCATGGTTTCACGCCTTTCTCGCGGCGCGGATCAAGTCCAGCGCCTTCTGCGGGTCGATGCGGCCGTCGTAGAGCGCGCGGCCGGAAATGGCGCCTTCGAGCTTGCGTGCTTCCGGCGCGACCATGCGGCGGATGTCGTCCATCGAGGCGAGACCGCCCGACGCAATCACCGGGATGGAAACCGCGTCCGCGAGTTCCAAGGTCGAGGCCCAGTTGATACCGGTCAGGATGCCGTCGCGGTCGATGTCCGTATAGATGATCGCGGAGACGCCGGCGCCTTCGAACTTCTTCGCAAGCTCGATGACACCGAGCTCGGAGGCCTCCGCCCAGCCTTCGACGGCGACCTTGCCGCCCTTGGCGTCGATGCCGACGGCGACCCTTCCCGGGAACTTGCGGCAGGCTTCGATCACGAGCGCCGGGTCGCGCACGGCGACGGTGCCGAGTATGACGCGGGCGAGCCCGCGCGACAGCCAGTTTTCGATATGCTCGAGCGTGCGGATGCCGCCGCCGAGTTGCACCGGATTGCGGGTCGCCTTGAGGATCGCGTCAACGGCAGCCCCGTTGACCGTCTCGCCGGCAAAGGCACCGTTCAGGTCCACCACGTGCAGCCACTCGAAGCCCTGCTCTTCAAAGGCGCGGGCCTGGGCTGCCGGGTCGGGGTTGTAAACCGTCGCCTGGTCCATGTCGCCGAGCTTGAGGCGCACGCATTGCCCGTCTTTCAGGTCGATCGCGGGAAAAAGGATCATGGGTCTGTCCAATCAGTCGTGCGAAAGCTCAGGGCTTCCAGCGCAGGAAATTCGAGACGAGGGCGAGGCCGAGCGCCTGGCTCTTTTCCGGGTGGAACTGCGAGCCCGCCTTGTTGCCGTTGGCGACGAAGGCCGTGACCGGACCGCCGTAGTCCGCCTCGGCCACCACGTCGTCGGCGTTCTCGGCCGCCAGGTGGTACGAATGCACGAAATAGGCATGCAGACCGGTTTCGCCAACCCGGATGCCGTCAAACAGCGGGTGCTCGCGCTTGAGCTTCAGCGTGTTCCAGCCGATCTGCGGGATCTTCAGCGACGCGTCGGAAGGCGTCATTTCGACGACGTCGCCGGGAATCCAGCCGAAGCCGTGCGTGATGGTTTTTTCCAGCCCGCGCGAGGACATCAGCTGCATGCCGACGCAGATGCCGAGGAACGGCCGTCCCGCCTGTTCCACCGCCTCGGTCAGTGCCTGCTCCATCCCGTCGACGGCGGCAAGGCCGCGGCGGCAATCGGCATAGGCGCCGACACCCGGAAGCACGACGCGGTCGGCGCTCGCCACTCGTTCCGGTTTGTCGGTAAGGTCGATCTCGGCCGAAATGCCGGCTTCGCGAGCGGCCCGTTCGAAGGCTTTGGTGGCCGAGCGCAGGTTGCCCGAGCCGTAGTCGATAATGGCGACGCGCATCAGCGTTCTCCGTAGGTATCAAAAAGGCCGAGACCGGGTCCGCCGTTCGAAGGCTTGCGTGCGGTCCAGTCGGCCGGGGAGGGTGGGGCCGGCTTCTTCTCGCTCGAAGCCACGCTCGTGAAGTAGATCTCTTCGGCCGCCGCCAGGTTCGGAGCAGGAACGATGGAACGCAGCGTCCAGTCGCGGGCCGTCAGGCTGCGCGCCACCAGAACCGGTCCTTCGAGCGCGACGAGCAGCCGCAGCGCGAACTGTACCAGCACCGATGCGAGGAAACCGCCTGCGACGTTCGAGAGCGAGATTAACGAAATCTGCAGAACGGCAACTGCGATTCCGATTACCCATTGCCGCTTGGCGAGAAGCCAGAGCGCCGGAAACAGAAAGGCCGTCCAGGAAAAACCATCGGCGACGAAGCGCGCACGCTCGTCATTGGCGCGTGCACCCGGCGGGGTCAGGATCATGTAAGAAGCCATGAGTTCAGCCACTGACTAGATCACGATGATCTTGAGTCGACTCGACCCAAGATCATAAACGTGGTCGCTTCTAACAGGTTAGAGCGGGATGCGGGCGGAAAACCGCACACACTTTTCCTCATCCCGCTCTGGCCGCTTAGGCAAGGGTCCCCTTGGTCGAGGGGACGCGGCCGGCCTGGCGCGGGTCGATTTCGGTTGCCGTGCGAAGCACGCGGGCGACGGACTTGAAGCAGGTCTCGGCGATATGATGGTTGTTGGCGCCGTAGATGTTCTGGATGTGCAGCGTGATCCCGGCGTGCTGGGCGAGCGCCTGGAAGAATTCGCGCACGAGTTCCGTATCGAAGGTGCCGATCTTCGGCGAGGTGAAGGTCACGTTCCAGACGAGGAACGGCCGGCCGGAAACGTCGACCGCTGCGCGCGTCATCGTCTCGTCCATGGCAAGGTCGAGCGAGGCGTAGCGGGTGATGCCGCGCCGGTCTCCGAGCGCCTTGGCAATGGCCTGGCCGATGGCGATGCCGGTGTCTTCGACCGTATGGTGGTCGTCGACATGCAGGTCGCCGTCCGTCTTGATCTCCATGTCGATCAGGGAATGGCGGGCGAGCTGGTCCAGCATATGGTCGAAGAAGCCGACGCCGGTCGAAATCTTGGCGATTCCGGTGCCGTCGACGTTGACCGATACGGATACCGCGGTTTCGTTGGTCTTTCGCGAAACCTGTGCGGTGCGGCTGGACGTGGCTTCTGCCATCAGGCTCTCCTGTATGCGCCAGTGCGATGAGGAAAGTCCGTGCGGTCTCCTCGTCTCGCGCTCGCTTGCGATCTGGGCCGCTCCTTATCAGGCAAATGCTCAAATATCCAGAACTTGAGCGCCCGATTCGAATCATCCGACACCGGGCCCCGAACGAAGATTGCGCCTGCGGCAGTTGCCATTTGCAAATGTGTCTGCCGTACTTACATAGGCCTCAAGCAACCAGGCTCGTGTCACGAGCCGCAACGCCCCCAAGTAAACGCCCTAAATGTCTGGGGCCGACAGGTATCTTCATGAGTGAACACAATCCCTACGGAACGATGCATGCGACGACCATCATCACGGTACGCAAGGATGGCAAGGTGGTGATGGCCGGCGACGGCCAGGTGAGCCTCGGCCAGACCGTGATGAAGAGCAACGCCCGCAAGGTGCGGCGCCTCGCCAAGGGCGACGTCATTGCCGGCTTTGCTGGCGCGACCGCCGATGCCTTCACGCTGCTCGAAAGGCTTGAGGCCAAGCTTGAGCAATATCCGGACCAGCTCATGCGCGCGGCCGTCGAGCTAGCCAAGGACTGGCGCACCAACAAGTATCTGCGCAACCTCGAAGCGATGATGCTGGTTGCCGACAGGTCGATAACGTTGGCGATCACCGGCAACGGTGACGTTCTCGAACCCGAGCATGGCACGATCGCCATCGGTTCCGGCGGCAATTACGCCTTGGCCGCGGCGCGCGCCCTGATGGACAGCGACAAGTCGGCCGAGGATATCGCCCGGCGGGCGCTGCAGATCGCCGGTGACATCTGCGTCTATACCAACCACAATATCGTGGTGGAGACGCTGGATGCCGAATGACCAGCCGCATGTCAGCTTCGTGCCGGTGGCCGATGGTCACCTCTCGATGCTGCATGCCTGGCTGAGCGAACCGCATGTGCGGCAATGGTGGGGCGACCCGGACAAAGAAGTGGAGCTGATCCGCGAAGGCTGCGCGACCGGAGAAGTGGAAGGCTTCATCTTCCACCTGGCCGATAAGCCGGCCGGTTACATCCAGTCCTGGACCCCCTCGCAATATGACGAGGAGCCCTGGGCAAGGGATCTGCCGGCCGATGTGCCCGGCGTCGACATCTTCATTGGCCCGCCGGAGATGACGGGCAGGGGTGTCGCGTCGCTCGTCCTGAAAGCCTTCGCCGGAAGGCTCTTTGCCGCCGGCGCTTCGCGAATCGTGATCGACCCCGATGCAGGCAACCGCAGAGCTGTCAGTGCCTACGCCAAGGCCGGCTTCGTGCCCTACGCAGAATGGATAGATGCGTCCGGTCGCACGCTCCTGATGGAGCTGACACGGACCGAGTTTGAGAGGACTAGATGAGTACGTTTTCACCCAGAGAGATCGTGTCCGAGCTCGATCGCTACATTATCGGCCAGAAGGACGCCAAGCGCGCCGTGGCCATTGCGCTTCGCAATCGCTGGCGCCGTCAGCAGCTCGGCGACGAGCTGCGCGACGAGGTGATGCCGAAGAACATCCTGATGATCGGCCCCACCGGCGTCGGCAAGACCGAGATTTCAAGGCGCCTGGCCAAACTCGCCGGCGCGCCCTTCGTCAAGGTCGAGGCGACCAAGTTCACCGAGGTCGGCTATGTCGGCCGCGATGTCGAGCAGATCGTGCGTGACCTCGTCGAGGTCGGCATTGGTCTCGTGCGCGAGAAGCGCCGCGCCGAAGTCAAGGCCAAGGCCCACCAGAACGCCGAAGAGCGCGTGCTGGACGCGCTGGTCGGCGCGACGGCCTCGCCGGCGACGCGCGATTCCTTCCGCAAGAAGCTGCGCGCCAACGAGCTCGACGACAAGGAGATCGAGGTCGACCTTGCCGACACCGCTACCCCCGGCGGTTTCGAGATCCCGGGCATGCCCGGCGCCAACATCGGCGTGCTGAACCTCTCCGAGATGTTCGGCAAGGCCATGGGCGGCCGCACGAAAAAGGTCAAGACGACGGTCAAGGCTTCCTATGAGCTGCTGATCAATGACGAGTCGGACAAGTTGCTCGACAATGAGCAGATCCAGCGCGAGGCGGTCCGGGCAGTCGAGGACGACGGCATCGTCTTTCTCGACGAGATCGACAAGATCGCCTCACGAGAGGGTGGCATGGGGGCGGGCGTGTCACGCGAAGGCGTGCAGCGGGACTTGCTGCCGCTCGTCGAAGGCACGACGGTTGCGACCAAGTACGGGCCGGTCAAGACCGACCACATCCTCTTCATCGCGTCCGGCGCCTTCCACGTGGCCAAGCCCTCGGATCTCCTGCCGGAATTGCAGGGCCGACTGCCGATCCGCGTCGAGCTTCGTGCGCTGACCAAGGAAGACTTCCGCCGCATCCTGACGGAAACGGAAGCCAGCCTCATCCGCCAGTACAAGGCGCTCCTGGACACGGAAGAGGTCAAGCTCGACTTCACCGACGACGCGATCGACGCGCTCGCCGACGTGGCCGTGCAGTTGAACGCCACAGTCGAGAATATCGGCGCCCGCCGATTGCAGACGGTGATGGAGCGCGTGCTGGACGAGATCTCGTTCAACGCGCCCGACCGCGGCGGCCAGGAGGTGACGATCGACGCCGAGTATGTGCGCAAGCATGTCGGCGATCTCGCCGCCAACACCGATCTGTCACGCTACATCCTGTGACATTTGGGTCGAACGCGCGGGCAAACGCCCGCAACCCTGAATATGCAGGCGCCTGTCTCTCGACAGGCGCCTGCATTTTTTCTAACACGGACGTGCATATTGATCGTGGTCCGGGCATTTTTCCGACATGATCTTGGCGTAGGAGCCGCGCCGCCGACCGAGGCCGTCTCCACCATTCACAGGAAGAAGAGATCGTGCGTTTCACCGCCTGCATGCTCGCTATCGCCACGTTTTGCCTGACCGCAAGCCAGACAATCGCAGCGACCGCCGTTCCGCCGGGAAACCGCAATGTCGAGCAGCCCGGCATCCCCGGCGCTTCCGTGCGCCGCACCAAGGCCGGCCGCACCTCCTTCGATGCCAAGTTCGAGAAAGTCCGCGATCTCTTGGCGACCGACAAGCAACTGATCAGCAAGATCAAGTCCGTGTCGCGCGCCTATGGCATCGCGCCGATCCATATGGTCGGCGCCATCGTGGGCGAGCACACCTATAATGTCGACGCCTACGACCGGCTGCAGTCCTATTACGTCAAGGCGGCCGCTTACGCCGGCAACAGCTTCCAGTTCGGTTATGACGGCGAGACGGTCGCGGAATTCGTAACCCGGCCGCAATTTTCCGAGTGTGGCGCCAAGAAGGGCGCCTATGCGCTCTGGAGCTGCCGCGAGCGCGTCTGGGACAATGACTTCCGCGGCAAATCGGTCGGCGGCAAGTCCTTCCCGAACAACCGCTTCAGCGCCGTTTTCTTCCAGCCCTTCTTCGCCGGCCAGACCTTCGGCCTCGGCCAGATCAACCCGCTGACGGCGCTGATGCTGACCGACATGGTCGCGAAGACCTCGGGCTACGACCGTCTCGACGAGAACAATGCCGCCGGCGTCTATGAGGCGATCATGGATCCGGACGTCTCGCTCGCCTATATGGCGGCTTCGATCCGCCATTCGATCGATGCCTACAAGTCGATCGCCGGCCTCGATATTTCCGGCAATCCCGGCATCACCGCGACGCTCTACAATGTCGGCAATCCGGACGACCGCGCTGCGGCCCTCGCCGCCAAGATCCAGAGCGGCCAGGCGCAATGGCCAGAGGAAAACTATTACGGCTGGCTCGTCAACGACAAGCTTGCGGAGCTTGAAAACCTGCTGTGATTCACGTGAAGCACTTTCCTTGATTGCGCCGTAAAAACCTGAAATCATTGGCGCAATCGAGAAAGGCAATCACCATGGACATGCGTCCGGAGCCCTTCGAACCGCCGGCTCCCGTTCCTCGAGTGGGCATCCCTTCCTACCTGAAGATCATCAGGACGGTCTTACGCAATCCACTCGAATTGTGGGGTGAGCCGTCCTACACCTTGCCCTGGATCGAGACGAAGTTCGTCACCCAGCGCACGCTGATCGTCAACGATCCCGGCCTCATCCGCCACATCCTCGTCGACAATGTCGGCAACTACGAGATGTCGAAGGTTCGCCGGCTGATCCTCAGGCCGATCCTGCGCGACGGCCTGCTGACGGCCGAAGGCGAGGTCTGGAAGCGTTCGCGCAAGGCCATGGCGCCAGTCTTCACCCCGCGCCACGCCAAGGGTTTCGCCGGCCAGATGTTGCGAAGCGCCGAAGCATTCGTCGAGCGCTATGCCGGCGCCAAGACGGCTCCGTTCACGACCAACATCGCCAACGACATGACGGAGCTGACCTTCGACATTCTTGCCGAGACCTTGTTTTCCGGCGAAGTCGCCGTCGAGCGGGACGGGTTCGTCCAGAGCGTCGAGGAACTCCTGCACCGCATGGGACGCGTCGATCCGATGGATATTCTGTTGGCGCCGGAATGGGTGCCACGCCCGACGCGGATCGGCGGCAAGCGGGTGATGAACCGTTTTCGCTCGATCGTATCCGAGACCATGGCGCTTCGGCGCCGCAAGATGGCGGAGGACCCCGAAGGCACGCCGAAGGATTTTCTGACCCTGCTGCTGGAGATCGAGGGCAGCCAGGGCCTTTCGACCGCCGAGATCGAGGACAATATCCTGACCTTCATCGGTGCCGGGCACGAGACGACCGCCCGCGCGCTCGCCTGGACGCTCTATTGCGTCGCCAACACGCCCGCCTATCGCGAGACGATGGAGGCGGAAATCGACGCCGCGATCGCGAGCGGTGCCGATCCGGTCGAATGGCTCGGCCTGATGCCGCATGTGCTTGCCGCCTTCGAGGAAGCGATGCGGCTCTATCCGCCGGCGCCGTCGATCAACCGCGCTGCGATCGAGGAAGACGAGTGGACTTCTCCGTCAGGCGAGCGGGTGCGTATACCCAAGGGCATCGCGGTGCTGATCATGCCGTGGACCTTGCATCGCCACGTGCTCTACTGGGACAAACCGCGCGCGTTCATGCCCGAGCGTTTCCTGCCGGAAAACCGTGAGAAGCTTCATCGTTACCAGTATCTGCCCTTCGGCGCCGGCCCCCGCGTCTGCATCGGCGCCACTTTCGCCCTGCAGGAGGCAGTGATCGCGCTCGCGGTGCTGATGCACCGCTACCGCTTCGACCCGACCGAGGAGACGAACCCCTGGCCGGTGCAGCGGCTCACTACTCAACCGCGGGGCGGGTTGCCGATGAGGGTGTCGGCTCGCTGAAGGTCTTGCCCGGGATCGGCGCCTGGACCGAGCGCACCGGCGAATCGGCCGGCTTGGGTTGTTGCAGTTGTTTCGACGGTTTCTTGATCGTCTTGATTTGGGCGCAAGTAGCGTCGCCGACATTGTCGCACGGCTTGTAAACGACGATCTCGCTTCCAGCGCCATCATCCCATACCGCCTGGATCGTCAGCGACTTCGCGGTATCCGCCGGCAACGAGATATAGACATACTCCGCCGTCTCGTCGGCCGGCAGGTTGAAGGGGATCTGCGGATTGCACTTCGCCAGCGGGAAGCGCCGGTCGAGCGCGTCCGAATTGATCGAATAGCGGATTTCCGATAGCCGGCAATGCATCGTCTGCAAGGCGGTGAAATAGATGAGCTGCCGGTCGTCATAGTTGCGGAACTGCACCCAGCCGGTCTGCTTGTTGGCGTCGAGCATCGCCTTGTAGATCGCGACGTCGGGAAGCTGCGGCTTGTATTCTTCTTCCTCCGCGTCTTGCGCCTGGGCGAGGCTCAGCGGAAGCCAGATGGAAGCGGCCGACAGGAGCCAGGCGAAAACAGACGGACGGCGGCCTTTGAGCATGCGCAGGTGTCCCGATCTTTTGATCCGTGTCGCCCAGTTGATCATCGATGTCTGCGGCACGATGGTTTTCTCTTGAAATATGTCATATCACCGCATCGATCCCCATTGAACCCGGGGCCTTGCGCCCCGCGCGAATTCCGGACTGCGCCAATTGACCTCTCATTTTCTTCTCGGCATCGACACCGGCGGCACCTATACCGACGCCGCTCTCTTCTCGGAGACGCAAGGGGTCGTCGCCAAGGCCAAGGCACTCACCACCCGCCACGATCTAGCGGTTGGAATTTCCGGCGCGGTCGAGGCGGTTCTCGATCAGGCGAAAATGCCGGTTTCCGCGATCAGCATGGTCTCGCTGTCGACCACGCTTGCCACCAATGCGCTCGTCGAAGGGCAGGGTGGCCGCGCCGGATTGGTGATGATCGGCTTTGGCCCTGACGATCTGAAGCGCGACGGCCTGCTGGAGGCGCTCGGCTCCGATCCGGTGATCTTCCTGCCCGGAGGGCACAATGTGCACGGCGGCGAAACCCCGCTTGACATGAGTGAGCTCGACGCTGCCCTGCCGGTGCTCGCCGCACAGGTTTCTTCCTTCGCCATTGCCGGCTATTTCGCCGTCCGGAATCCGGATCACGAAAAGCGCGTCCGCGACCGTATTCGCGACGTTTCGCATCTGCCGGTGACCTGCAGCCATGAACTGTCTTCGAAGCTCGGGGGCCCGCGCCGTGCCTTGACGACGCTGCTCAATGCCCGGCTGGTGTCGATGATCGACCGGCTGATTGGCTCCTGCGAAGGTTTCCTGAAGGCGCGCGGCATTGACGTGCCAATGATGGTGGTGCGCGGTGACGGCGCCCTGATCTCGGCGGAAGAAGCGCGGCTGCGCCCGATCGAAACGATCCTTTCCGGCCCGGCCGCGAGCCTCGTCGGCGCAAGGCACCTGACCGGCCTCGACAACGCCGTGGTTTCCGATATCGGCGGCACGACGACCGACGTCGCGGTTCTCGAAGGCGGTCGGCCGCGGCTTGACGCCGAGGGCGCCGTTGTCGGCGGCTTCCGCACCATGGTCGAGGCGGTGGCGATGCGGACCTACGGCCTCGGCGGCGATTCGGAAGTGCGCATCAACGACCGCGGCCTGAAGGCGAAGATCGACCTCGGTCCGCGCCGGCTGATGCCGCTCAGCCTGGCGGCCGCCCTGCATGGCGACGCTGTCATCTCGGTGCTCGAAAAACAGATGCGCGCCCAGCATAGCGGGCGCCACAATGGCCGATTTGCGGTTCGCACCGGCCTGCCGGACTATCTCGCGAGCGGCCTGCAGCCGCAGGAGCAGGCGCTTTATGAGCGAATCGGCGCCGTGCCCGTTGCACTGGAGACCCTGCTGGTTTCGACCCCGCAGAAGGCGACGCTCGATCGCCTGGTGGGGCGCGGCCTCGTCCATATCTGTGGTCTCACGCCGTCGGACGCCATGCACGTGCTTGGCCGGCAATCGCAATGGAACCTCGAGGCGGCGGACCTTGGCATTCAGCTTGCGGCGCGCACCCGCGACGGCTCCGGCCAACCGATCGCGTCCTCGCCGGAAGCGATGGCGCAGATGATCGTCGACCGGCTGACGCGGCAATCCTCCGAAGTCATCCTGCAGGCCTGCCTTGGCGAAGATGGCGCCGGTGCCATCGATCCCGCCGTCTCGCAGGCTGTCGACCGCGCGCTTACCCGCACGCCGGGCATCGTCCGTTTCTCGCTCGGTCTCGACCGTCCGCTCGTCGGCCTCGGTGCTTCGGCGCCAGTCTATTACCCGGATATCGCCGAGATGCTCGGAACGGAAGCCGCCATTCCCGAGGAGGCCGGCGTCGCCAATGCCGTTGGCGCCGTGGTCGGCCAGGTCAGCGCTACGGTCACGGTCTTCGTGACGATGCCGGAGGAAGGCATCTTCGTCGTCAACGGCGCCGGGACCAGCGAACGCTTTATCGATCAGGAGCAGGCTTTCGGTGCCGCTCGTCGGCGGGCCGAGACGGTGGCGCTGGAGACGGCGCGCACCAATGGAGCGGACGATCCCGCATCGCTGCTGCGCGAGGAAATCGACGCACCGGAAGTCGAGGGCAGCCGCAAGCTGATCGAGGCCCGGTTCATCGCGTCCGCCAGCGGTCGACCCCGCATCGCCCACGGCTGATCTTTTCCATTCCGGAAACAATTCTTCGCATCCTTGCAGAATTGACAGGGAATGAATTGGTGAGAAACTGCCGCCGTTTCACGCGCGCAATGTGTCTGGGCTGGTCCGCGATCGGCTTCAGGCGCAAGATCGACACATGTCGGGGCGTTCATCGCATCCGTTGGGAGCGGTGGCGCTCCTCTCGTCTATTTCAAGGAGTTGGCAGATGGACCGCATTGAGAAGTTTGGGTTGAAGATAGATGCGGGTCTCCATCGCTTTCTGGTGGAAGAGGCGATGCCGGGCACCGGCATCGATGCCGAGCATTTCTTCGAGCAGTTTTCCGCTCTCGTGCACGACCTGGCCCCGAAGAACCGGGCGCTGCTTGCCAAGCGTGACGATCTCCAGGCCAAGCTCGATGCCTGGTACAAGCAGAACGGCGCACCCAGCGACATCGAAACCTATCAGGCCTTCCTTCGGGATATCGGCTACCTGCTGCCGGAAGGCGGCGATTTCAGCGTTTCGACCGCCGATGTCGATCCGGAGATCGCGACGATCGCCGGCCCGCAGCTCGTGGTTCCCGTCATGAACGCGCGCTATGCGCTCAATGCCGCCAATGCGCGCTGGGGCTCGCTCTATGATGCGCTTTACGGCACGGACGCGATTTCGGACGCCGATGGCGCGGAAAAGGGCCGCGGCTACAATCCCAAGCGCGGCGCCAAGGTTATCGCCTGGGCGCGCGATTTCCTCGATGCCAGCGCCCCGCTGGCGAAGGGAAGTTGGGCCGACGTCACCTCGCTCAAGGTTGCGGGCGGCGCGCTGACGATCGGGCTCAAGGACGGCTCGGACACGGCGCTGCGCAATGCGGCCCAGTTCGCGGGCCATTCCGGTTCGGAAGGCGCGCGGTCGGAGATCGTTCTCCGGCACAACAATCTGCATGCGATCGTTGTTCTCGACACCTCCACGCCGATCGGCAAGGAGGATCCGGCCGGCATCTCCGATGTCATTCTCGAATCGGCGATCACCACGATCATGGACTGCGAAGACTCGATCGCCGCCGTTGACGCCGAGGACAAGGTCGTCGTCTACAGCAACTGGCTCGGCCTCATGAAGGGCGACCTCGAGGAGGAAGTTGCCAAGGGCGGCAAGACCTTCATCCGCCGCCTCAATGCCGACCGTACCTATGAGGCAGCAGGCGGCGGTACGCTGTCGCTCCCCGGCCGCTCGCTGATGCTGGTCCGCAATGTCGGCCACCTCATGACGAATCCGGCTATCCTTGATCGCGACGGCAAGGAAGTGCCCGAGGGCATCATGGATGCCATGGTCACGGCTCTGATCGCCCTGCACGATATCGGTCAGGGCGGCCGGCGCATGAACTCCCGCAAAGGGTCGATGTATGTCGTCAAGCCGAAGATGCATGGGCCGGAAGAAGTCGCCTTCGCCTGCGAGATCTTCGCGCGCGTCGAAAAGGCCCTCGGCATGCCCGCCAACACCATGAAGATGGGCATCATGGACGAGGAGCGCCGCACGACGGTCAACCTCAAGGAATGCATCCGCGCCGCCCGTGAGCGTGTCGTCTTCATCAACACCGGCTTCCTCGACCGCACCGGTGACGAGATCCACACCTCGATGGAAGCAGGCCCGATGATCCGCAAGGGCGACATGAAGCAGGCCGCCTGGATCGCGGCTTACGAAAACTGGAATGTCGACATCGGTCTGGAATGCGGCCTCTCCGGCCATGCCCAGATCGGCAAGGGCATGTGGGCCATGCCTGACCTGATGGCGGCGATGCTCGAGCAGAAGATCGCCCACCCGAAGGCCGGCGCCAACACCGCCTGGGTTCCGTCGCCGACCGCGGCGACGCTGCATGCGACCCACTACCATCGTGTCAACGTTGCCGAAGTTCAGGCAAGCCTGAAGAGCCGCAGCCGCGCCAAGCTCTCGGACATCCTGTCGGTGCCGGTCGCGGTTCGCCCGAACTGGACGCCGGAGGAAATCCAGCGCGAACTCGACAACAACGCGCAAGGCATCCTCGGATACGTCGTGCGCTGGGTCGACCAGGGCGTCGGCTGCTCGAAGGTTCCCGACATCAACAATGTCGGCCTGATGGAAGACCGCGCGACCTTGCGCATTTCCGCTCAGCACATGGCCAACTGGCTGCATCATGGCGTCGTCACCGAGGGCCAGGTCGTCGATACGATGAAGCGTATGGCCGCCGTCGTCGACGGCCAGAATGCCGACGACCCGCAATATGTGGCGATGGCCGGCAATTTCGACGGCTCGATCGCCTTTCAGGCGGCGCTCGACCTCGTTCTCAAGGGGCGCGAGCAGCCGAACGGCTACACCGAACCGGTCCTGCATCGCCGCCGGCTGGAGTTGAAGGCGCGCAACGCCGCCTGATTCGCCACTGACGTCTAAATATCGGACCAGGGCCGTGTGTTCGTGCGAACGCACGGCTCTTTTTTCAAGCGCGGTCCCGGCTTAGATACGCCCGCCCAGTCGTCTCCGCCGGGGTCTAAAATTCGGCCCAGCCGTCTGTGGCGAGCGCGGCGTTGCCCTGTGTTGCATAGGCGGCTGGCCGACGGGCCGCCTGGGCAACGGGCCGAGCCTGGTTGCGGATTGCGGCTGGAGCGGCTACCGGGGCAGAGGGCCTCGATCCGGCCTTTGCCTGCGTCTCGTCGGTGAGGATAAAGCGTCCGATCAGGTTGCGCAGATTGGTGCCCTCCTGCGCCAGGGTGGCGGAGGCGGCATTGGCTTCTTCGACCATCGCTGCGTTCCGTTGCGTCACCTGATCCATCTGGTTGACGGCGGTGTTGACCTCACTCAACCCCACAGATTGTTCCCGGGCGGACGTGGCGATCGCGGCCATATGTTCGTTGATGGTGATCACATGCGCCTCGATCGTCTGCAGCGCCTCGCCGGTGTCGCGCACCAGACGCACGCCGTTTTCGACCTCCTGGCTCGATGTGCGAATGAGATCCTTGATTTCCTTTGCCGCCTTGGCCGAGCGCTGGGCGAGTTCGCGTACTTCCTGGGCAACAACGGCAAAGCCCTTGCCCGCTTCGCCGGCCCGTGCCGCTTCGACGCCGGCGTTCAGCGCCAGAAGATTCGTCTGGAAGGCGATCTCGTCGATCACGCCGATGATGCTGGAGATCTGGCTCGACGATTCTTCGATCCGCCGCATTGCTTCCACGGCATTGGCGACAACGACGGCGGATTGGGCCGCACTGGCTTTCGCTTCGCCGGCGACATCGCGCGCCTCTTCCGTCCGTCTGGAGGAGTTGCTGACATTGGCGGTGATCTCGTCCAGTGCCGCGGCCGTCTCTTCGAGCGACGCGGCCTGCTGTTCGGTCCGTTTGGATAGGTCGTCGGCACTCTGGCTGATCTCGCGCGTACCCATGCCGATGTTCCCGGCGCTGTCGGCGACGGCCAGCAACGCGTCGTTCAACTGTTCGGCTGCCTTGTTGAGGTCATGCCGCAACTGCTCGAACTCGGCGGCGAAGGGCTCATGCAGTCGGACGGCGAGATCACCATTGGCAAGCCGCTGCAGCCCGCCGGCGAGACCGGCGGTCGCTTGCGTCAGCCGCTGCTGCGCGTCCTGTTCCGCCTGTCTTTGTACGCGAATGCGCTCGGTCTCGCTGGTGCGGCGAGTTTCTTCCGCCTCCGCCTGCAGTCGCAGATTCGATCGCGCGGCCTCACGGAAGGACTGGATGGCGCGGGCCATGTCGGCGACCTCGTCCTTGCCGTTCACCGGCTCGTCGGCATCTTCCACGTGGCCGTCGATCAGCCGGCGCATGGCGGCGATCTGCCGGCCGAGCGGTCCGACGACACCGCGCAGCACGACAAGGAAGGTGGCGGCGGCAAGCGCCATGACGAGAACGATGATGGCAATGCTGAGCGTTTGCACCGTCTCGAACTCGCGATGCTTGGCTTCAAAGGCCGTGCCGGAAAGTTCGACCTGCAGGTCCGAGATCTTGGAGATCGTCGCCGTCAACGGATCGATCGTCGCGTAGAGCTTGTCGCGCACGAACGTATCGAGTGCCTTCTGGTCCTTGCTGGACAGAATTTGAGTGAGCGCCGTGATCGAATCCATTGCAACGATCATCTGGCTCCGTGCATTGTCGACGAGTCTCCGTTCCTCGTCAGTCATCGAAGTCGCCGCATAGGCATCCCAGTTGGACTTGATCGTTTCCCGTGCGGCATTGACCGAGGCAAGCCCGCTCTCCATCGATTCGTTGCCGTTGCGAACCTTATGGGCGGCATCGACGATCGAGACTGCAAAGGCGTCGGAAGTCGCCTTGAGGTTCTTTAGCGGCACGATGCGATCAGCATAGACCGCATCCATCATGCCGCTGGTTTTCGACAGCGTGCTCTGGCTGTAGGTGGCGATGCCGATGGCAATGGATGATAGAAGCGCAATCGCGCCGATAAGCTTGGTCTTGATCAGCATGCCAGTCCCTCCCGAGCGGAATTTCTTGGGCACACTGTTTCTATTGTTTAGATAACGCTTACTTAATAAGGGACTGAATTCAGGTCGAAATTGAACTTTTCCGCGTCACGTCGGCCAGTCTTCGCGACCCTGATTTGAGGGCGTTTTCGAACGGCAACTGTGCGTGGCTGACGCGCTTCGTTGCAGCATCGCAATGCCGGCAAATGGTGGTTGAGTGCCGACGAAAAAAGCCGCCGACGGCTGTCGGCGGCTTCGGATGCGCTGGTGTGATTCGGTTACTGCTGGACGACCACCCGGGCGTTCTTGCCGGGGCGAACGCGCGAGTAAAGATCGATGATGTCCTGGTTGATCAGGCGGATGCAGCCCGACGATGCGGCGGTGCCGATCGAGGACCATTCCGGCGTGCCGTGCAGACGGAACAGCGTGTCCTTGCCTTCATCGTTGAAGAGGTAGAGCGCGCGGGCGCCGAGCGGGTTCTTGAGACCCGGACCCATGCCTTCCTCGACATATTTGGCGACTTCCGGCTTGCGCTCGGCCATTTCCTTCGGCGGATGCCACATCGGCCATTCCTGCTTCCAGGCGACGTAGGCTTCGCCTTCCCATGCAAAGCCGGCCTTGCCGACGCCGATGCCGTAGCGCACGGCCTTGCCGCCGGGCAGCACGTAGTACAGGAAGCGATTCGGCGTGTTGACGACGATCGTTCCGGGGCGTTCGCTGGTGGTGTAGTCGACGATCTGGCGATGGTAACGGCTGTCGACCTTGTTGATCGGAATGGCCGGCAGCGCATAGCCGTGATCCTCAACTGCGCCATATTCGCCGTTAAAGATCTGATTCGTAGCGATCTTTTCCGCTACGGGAGCAGGTTCGTTGGCAGCAGTCTCGGGCTTGGACGATGTCGTCGAGCAGCCGGCAACGGCCAGTGTCGCCGCGAGGCTGCACAAGAGGAAGGCATTGCGGAAGCGCATGGGGGTCTCTTAAAAAGAAGCGAAGTAAACTGGGTCGCCGCGACCAACAGTGAGACCGGTTATTTTCGATTAGTTTGTGCTATGCAAGAGATTGCGCGGCCACAATTTGGCTAGAAAGTGCAAATTCCATGACGCTTGCTTTTTTGCAACAAAATGGCCGGCTCAAAGGGAGCCCGGACAGATGACAATCCTCTCCATCCATGGCGACAACCCCCTGATTGACGGTCGTCAATCGAATCGCGCGATGATGGTGCGCCGCGGTGTGCAGCGGCTTTTTGCCGAACTCCGCCATTCGGTGCTGCCCGAGTTGACGCTCGCGAGCGGAAGGCGCGCCGACCTGATCTCGCTGTCGGCCAAGGGCGAGATCTGGATCGTCGAGATCAAGACCTCGATCGAGGATTTTCGAGTCGACCGCAAATGGCCGGAGTACCGGCAGCATTGCGACCGGCTGTTTTTCGCGACCCATGCCGGCGTGCCGCTGGATATCTTCCCGGAGGATTGTGGCCTGCTGCTTTCCGACGGTTACGACGGACACATCGTTCGCGAGGCGCCCGAGCACAAGCTGCCGCCGGCCACACGCAAATCCGTCCTGCAGCTCTTTGCCCGCACGGCGGCGCAGCGGCTGATGCTGGCCGAATGGGCGGCCGAACGCAACGGCGAGCTCGGCGATTCGATCGGCGACATTCTCTCCGGCGGACGCGACTGATCCCGGAGCAATTGAGGAAACGTGTAGAGCGGCTTTCCGACCAGGATTGCTCCACCTAATCAAGAGCAATCCCAGAAGTGTGAAGCGGTTTTAGCCCCGAATCGGTTGAGGCGATTCGCTTACTTCGGCGCGCGCTTGGCGAGAATGCGCTGCAGTGTGCGGCGATGCATGTTGAGCCGGCGTGCCGTCTCCGACACGTTGCGCTCGCACATCTCATAGACGCGCTGAATGTGCTCCCAACGCACCCGGTCGGCCGACATCGGGTTCTCCGGCGGCTCGACGCGCTCGCCCTGGCGCTGAACGAGCGCCGCGAAGATGTCGTCGGCATCGGCCGGCTTGGCGAGATAGTCGACAGCGCCGAGCTTCACAGCGTTTACGGCGGTGGCAATGTTGCCGTAGCCGGTCAACATGATCATGCGCGTGTCGTCGCGCCGCCCGCGGATCGCTTCGATCACGTCGAGGCCGCTGCCATCGCCGAGCCTCAGGTCGATGACGGCATATTTCGGCGGGTTGCCCTTGGCCTTGGCGATGCCTTCTGCGACCGATTCGGCAATGTCGACCGAAAAGCCGCGGGCTTCCATGGCGCGGGCCAGGCGCCTGAGGAAGGGCGCGTCGTCGTCGACGAGCAGCAGGGTGCGGTCCGGTCCGATCAGTTCGGCGTCCTGTGCGGGTGTGCTGGGCGAAGCTGTCGATTTGTCAGTCATTCTGGCAATCCTTGAGCGAAAACCTGCGCTTTCGCCGAGATCATAGGTTTCTTCTACAGCGCCGCGCGTCTTAAAAGACGCGCAAAGGTCACTGTAGCACTTTGAATTACTGCATAATTTTGCCCCTAAATCGATTCCGATCTAAAAAATTATGCGGTAGCCTCGTTCAATAAACTGCGAAATGTCATTTCGCCAGTTTCGTATCCATCAGGGCGCGCGGCCATTCGACGCTGACCCGGGCGCCCGGCCTGTCCGGTCCGCCGTTTTCGAAGCGCAGTCGCGCGCCCGAACGTTCGAGCAGCGTCTTCGCGATGAAGAGGCCGAGCCCGAGGCCGCCGGCGCTGTCGTCCTTCTGGCGCCGCGTCACATAGGGTTCGCCGATGCGTTGCAGGATATCCGGGGCGAAGCCGTCGCCATCGTCCTCGATCGTCACTTTCACGCGGTCGGCCGTATGTTCCACGGTCACCGTCACTTCCTTCTTGGCATAGTCGACCGCATTTTCGAGCAGGTTGCCGAGCCCGTAGAGAATGCCGGCATTGCGGTTGCCGACCGGCTCAGTGGTGCGGTCGCCTTTCTCGATGAGGTTGATGTGGATGCCGAACTCGCGATGCGGCGCCATCACCTCTTCGATCAGAGAGGACAGAGGCAGCAGCCGCATGTGTTCCTCGCTCTCGGAGGAGAGCGTCGTCAGCCTTTTGAGAATATCGCGGCAGCGCTCGCTCTGGCTGCGCAGCAGATGTACGTCCTCGCCGAAACGCGGGTCGTTGCCGAGTTCGCGCTCCATTTCCTTGGCGACGACGCTGATCGTCGCAAGCGGCGTGCCGAGCTCATGTGCCGCCGCCGCCGCCAGCCCGTCGAGCTGCGACAGGTGCTTTTCCCGCTGCAGCACCAGTTCGGTTGCCGTCAGGGCTTCCGAAAGTTCGCTCGCTTCCAGCGAGACGCGGTAGGTATAGAAGGCGGCAAAGGCGGTCATCGAGACGATCGCGAACCAGATGCCGGCGGTCAAAACCCGCGGCATCAGGAGAACCGTGCCGGGATACCAGGGCAGTGGGAAGGGCGAGAAGGCAAGCGCGGTGATCGCGATCACCGCGAGGCCGGCAAGGATGATGCTGTGCGATTTCGGCTGCGACGCCGAGGAGATGATGACGGGAACGCACAGAAGCGGTGCGAAGGGATTGGTCAGCCCGCCGGTGATGAACAGCAGCCCGGTGATCTGCGCGAGATCGAGGCCCAGCAGCGCGAAGGCGGCCGGGGGCTGCAGTCGGTGCGTCGGCGGATAGCGCAGCGTTACATAGGCATTGACCAGTGCGAGGCTCGCGATCAGCACCAGGCAGGAAATCAGCGGCAGCGGAAACTGCAGCCAGAAAGCCGTGATGAGGACGGCGATTGACTGGCCTCCGACGGCAAGCCAGCGCAGGCGAACGAGCGTCTGCAGGCGCAGGCTTCGGTTGCTGGTCTGATCGTTGTTATGTTCGAGCGAAACTGTGGTCATTCGTTCCTGCATTCCGGTCGTCGATCGTGCTGCTTCATGTACCACGCGGCTTTGCCCGTGTCGTCGGCATCGCATTGGCCGGATCTTCGGGCCATGGATGTTTCGGATAGCGGCCGCGCATGTCGGCGCGCACGTCGCGCCAGGAGCCCGCCCAGAAGCCGGGCAGGTCGCGCGTCGTCTGGATTGGGCGATGTCCGGGCGAAATCAGTTCGAGCAGCAGCGGTAGGCGGCCGTCGCCGATCGCCGGGTGGGTTTTGAGGCCGAAGAGCTCCTGCACGCGAATCGACAGAAGCGGCTCGTCGCCGTCATAGTGGATCGGGTGCCTTTGCCCGGTCGGTGCCTCGAAATGCGTCGGCGCAAGCCTGGCGAGTTCCCGCTGCCGCTCGTGCGGAATGAGAGAGAGCAGGCCGTCCGACAGGTTGGACGCCTTGATGTCGGCGATCGCGGTGACGCCATGCTGGAAGGGCACGAACCAATCGTCGAGGCGGTCGAGCAAGGCCTGATCGGAGACATCCGGCCAGGGGTCGCCGATCGAGCGGTTGAGGAAGCCGATGCGGTCGCGCATCTGCATCGCCTCCTTTGAGAAGGGCAGAACCGCGAGGCCGAGCTGGCGCACGCCATCGGCAAGCGCCCGCGCGGCGGCTTCGCCGGTCGGCCTGGCGAGAGGCGCCTCCTCGAAGATGATCGCGCCAAGCCGCGTCACACGGCGTGCGCGCACCTGCCGGCTCTGTCGGTCGAAGAAGCTCTGGTCTTCGCGGGTGATCGCCTCGGGCATATGCGCCTCGACCTCGGCACGTGTCAGTTCGGCGGCTGCCAGCACCCGCTGGCCGCCGGCCCGGCCGGTCAAGTCGGCGACAACAAGCATCGGCGCGGCCGCCAGCCGTTCCGTCTCCGGGATTTCCGCGCCGCGTCCGTTCGCCATCACGTATCGGCCGCGGCCACCGCGCTGAAGCGCAATGCGATCGGGGAAGGCGTGCATCAGCAGGGCGCCCGGCTGGATCGGTTCGCTCGACCTTGGTGCGCCCTTCAACTCGGCCGCCATGCGGCGCGCGAGATTGCGCGAGGCTTCGGCGCGGTCGCCGCGCTCCTGGCGGAACCGGCGCAGCCGATCCTCGAGGTCGATGCCGTTGCCGCCGAGGCCCTGTTCGGTAAGCATGACCGCGAGCAGGCACGCGGCCTCGGCCTGGCCCTCTTCGGCCGCGGCGACCGCCATCGCCGCCAGGCGTGGGGGCAGGGCCAGATCACGAATCTTGCGACCTTTCGCCGTCAGTGCGCCGGCCTCGTCCAGTGCCCCGAGTGCGCTCAGCAGTTTCCGTGCTTCCGCAAGCGTCGTTTCCGGCGGTGGATCGATGAAGGCAAGCGTCGTCGGATCGCTGACGCCCCAATGGGCGCAGTCGAGCAGCAGGCCCGAGAGGTCGCTGGCCAGAACCTGCGGCGGCGTGAAGGCGGCAAGTGCCGCCGTCTGGCCGCTGTGCCAGAGACGGATCGCGATGCCGGGCTCGGTTCGTCCGGCACGGCCGGCGCGCTGGTCGGCGGAGGCGCGCGAAACCCGCACCGTTTCCAGCCGGGTAATCCCGGTCGCCGCCTCGAACACCGGCAGGCGCTGCAGGCCGCTGTCGATGACGATGCGCACGCCGTCGATGGTGATCGAGGTTTCGGCGATCGAGGTGGCGAGCACGATCTTGCGGGTACCATTTGGCGCCGGACGGATCGCCGCATCCTGCTCTTTCTGGGTCAGGTTGCCGTAAAGCGGGACGATCGCGGTGCCGGCATCGAAGCGATCCTGGAGGCGCGTGGCGACACGGGTGATCTCGGCCTGGCCGGGCAGGAAGGCGAGGATGGAGCCGTCTTCCGTGCGATGCGCCTCGACAATGGCACGCACCATGGCATCTTCGACACTCTCACCGCCGCGATCCTGGTAGCGAATGTCGATCGGATAGCTGCGGCCCCGGCTCTCGATGACAGGTGCGCCGCCGAGCAGCCCGGCGACGCGTTCGACATCGAGCGTCGCCGACATGACGATGAGCTTGAGGTCGTCCCGCAGTGCCGCCTGAACGTCGAGTGCCAGTGCGAGGCCGAAATCCGCGTCGAGCGAGCGCTCGTGGAATTCGTCGAACAGCACGGCCGCGACGCCCTTGAGTTCCGGGTCGTCAAGGATCATGCGGGCGAACACGCCTTCGGTCACCACCTCGATGCGAGTCTTGGCCGAGATGCGATTGTCGAGGCGCATGCGATAGCCGACGGTTTCGCCGACTTTCTCGCCGAGAAGCTCCGCCATGCGGCCGGCCGCCGCGCGCGCCGCCAGCCGCCGCGGTTCGAGCAGGATGATCTTGCCGCCTTTTGCCCAGTCCTGTTCAAGCAGGAAGAGAGGAACAAGCGTCGTCTTGCCGGCGCCGGGCGGGGCCGAGAGCACCGCGGAGGGGCCGGCGGTCAGTGCATGTGCCAGTGCGGGCAGCACCTCGCGAACCGGAAGCGCAGGAAGCTGTGTCATCACGTCTGGATCTCCGCCCCTCTATGAATGATGGCGCCGCATGCGGTCGGCCGCATTCGCCGGCACGTGCATAACCATATTTGTTGATCTGCCCCGCTGCATGGATCGTCATGTCGGGCAGGGCGAACATTTCGCAACTACGGCAATAGCCCAGCCAAGGGCAAGGCATGGCGCGTCTGTGGGCGGCTCGCGTGGCGCTTGCCGGCCAGAGGGATCAATCTCTGACGACCGAGAGACCCATGCTGTCTATATGTAGAGAAGGTCACTCTTAGGGGCGATTTTGATGATGTGAAGCGGCCCTCAGGTTTTTGACCATTCGATCAAAGATTCGCGCTGCGGATTCGGTGCTCTAAATCTCCCGAGTTTATCAACAGTGGAATTTATTGTTTAGAATCAAGTAGTTGTCGAATTTTGAAGTTTTTTTGAAAATGTCTGTTGACGTGTTGGAGGTGTGGGGTCTATAAGCCCGATCACTGAC